>NZ_JAABNS010000001.1:3461836-3815781 GCF_009928425.1 Pseudarthrobacter sp. ATCC 49987
CGTTGAACTCGCGTGTGGTGAGCGGACGCGGCGTCAGCGAGCCGGCAAAAACATCGCGGATGACCAGGTCCCGGGTCTGCGGCGTCAGGCTTTCGGTGACTTCGCGGGCCTCCCCGACGCGCAGGCGCATCAGTGGCGCCTTGGGCAGGTCGAACCAGCCACGGACGTATTCGGCCAGCTTGCCGTCGAGTTCCACCACCACCTGGCGGGCGTCCGGGTAGGCGGCGTGGAAGTAGCGCGCCAGTGAGCATGCCCCGCCGCCCAGGTGCAGGGCGCGCAGCTTCGGCCGGGACTCCCGCGGCCAGCGCGATTCCACCAGGGCCGCGATCCACCGCATGTACTCGAAATCGAGGAACAACGGATCCGCCAGGTCGATGTGCGAACTCATCACGCCATTGATCCGCAGCAGCCAGCCATTGGAGTTGTCCTGGTCGGCGATCAGCTCGCAGTCACCGGTGTCGATGTAATAGACACCCTCCAGCGGCCCCTCGGGGCGGCTGCCCTTCGGCAGCTCCACGACTCCCGCCGTCTTTTCGGTGTTGCTCCGGCCGGCAGCCCTGCCCCGCTTCGCCATCAGCCACCCACCGTTTTGCTCATGTTTCAAGCCTAGTTCACCGGCCGGCACGGGCTTCACCGCGGATGGGCCGGGGATGGGTGGGCCGGCGCGCTGCCCGCCGAAAAATAAAACAAAGGGTACTTACTATATTTAGTAATCTTGCTTACTATTAAGCCTCCAGTTATTGCTGGTTCGTGATCAGCAGCCGATCTTGAAAAGAGAGCGAAGATGACAGAGAACCAATGGCCCCAGGACGGTAGCTACCGCACCCCTACCGCCACCCAGCAGCCTCCCCTCCGGCCGGAAACCACTTTCCCGCCGGCGGCAAGCGGCACGACGTCGTCGACCGTCACCCCCGGCGACGGCGGAGCGTCAAAGACCGATGCTGCCAAGGGCGAGGCAGCCGATGTGAAGCGCCAGGCCGCGGATTCAGCCCAGACCGTGGCTGAGACGGCTAAGACAGAAGCCGCCAACGTCGCGGCCGAAGTGAAGACGAACGCCCGGGACCTCGTGAACCAGGCTAAGTCGGACCTGACGGACCAGGCCGGCACGCAGCAGCAGAAGGTCGCCGAAGGCCTGCGCTCCATCTCCACCGAGTTGCACACCATGGCCGCCGCCTCCGATCAGCCCGGGGTCGCCACCGACCTCGTGCGCCAGGCTGCCGAGCGGTCGTCCGCCGTCGCCGGATGGCTCGATGGCCGCGATCCGGGTTCCCTGCTGACCGAGGTGAAGACCTTTGCCCGCCAGCGTCCGGGCACCTTCCTTCTCCTCGCAGCCGGAGCCGGCGTGCTGGCAGGCCGGCTGAGCCGCAGCCTCAGCGCCGGGGCACCGGAGCCGGCTGCCACCGCCGCTGCCTCAACGCCGGGCACGAGGGTCGCTGACACCGGCATGGCCGTTCCGCCGCCGCCCGTGCAGATGCCGGCGCCGGAAACCACGACGGCGGGCTTCGCGGACACCTACCCGCCCAATCCCCTCGGGACTGATCCGCTGGGTGACGGCAACCGCCAGGACCCCTGGGCCTCCGAGCCGGTCATGACTGACCCGCTCCGGCAGGATCCGCTCCGCGATGATCCCTTTGACGGTGGCCGTCGATGACCAGCGAAATGCCCCAGACCGCCGCGCACGCCAAGGCTGAAACGTCGTCCCTGGGCGAGCTCCTGGGCGAGGTAACGCGGGACATGTCCACCCTGATGCGGCAGGAAGTCGAGCTGGCCAAGGTCGAACTGAAGCAGTCCGCGACCCGCGCAGGCAAGGGCAGCGGAATGCTGGCCGGGGCCGGCGTCGCCGGCCACTTCGTCCTGCTGTTCCTGTCCCTGGCGCTCTGGTGGGCGCTCGGAAACGTCATGGGCCTGGGCTGGTCCGGCATCGTCGTCGCCATCATCTGGGGAATCGTCGCCGCCATCCTGGCAGCCAAGGGCCGCAAGGAACTGAACGCGATCAGGGGCCTGCCCCAGACCGCCGCGACGCTGCAGGAAATCCCGCCCACGCTCAAACCCACCACCTAGATCCAGCGAGGAAACACGATGAGCGAAAACCCGGATGTCATCCGAGCAGATATTGAAGCAACCCGCGCGCGGCTGGGCACCAACGTCGACGCCGTAGCGGACAAGGTCACCCCGTCGCACGTCGTCCAGCGGCAGGCTGACAAAGTCAAAGAAACAGTCAAAGAAAACGTCAAAGACGCCGTTTTTGGAGTGAAGGAGAAAGTCATGGGAACTGCCGACCACGCCGCCGGCAATGTTCACTCCGCCGCCGGCACGGCTGGGGCGCACTTCAGCGACGCCGGGGCAGCCATCGGCGACGCCCCCACGCAGGTCAAGACGAAGACCCGGGGCAACCCCCTGGCGGCCGGTCTGATTGCCTTCGGGGCTGGCCTGTTGGTTTCCTCCCTGATCCCGGCGAGCCAGAAGGAACGCGAAACCGCGGATGCGCTGAAGACCGCGGCCGAACCGCTCACCTCGGAGCTCACCGAGGCCGCCAAGCACGTGGCCGAGGGTCTCAAGGAGCCCGCCCAGGCCGCGATGGAAAACGTCAAGGCCACTGCCACGGACGCCACCGAGCACATCAAGGCCGAGGGCCAGGGCGCAGTGTCGGATGTCAAGGACCGGACCGTCGAGGCCAGGGACAACGTCCAGCAGGCCTGACCCCGTTCGAAACCGGCCGGCCGTCCGGCGCCCACGCGCCGGACGGCCGGCTGACGCACTTAGAACCCCCAAAGGAAGATTCCCATGGCCAAGACCCCCGCCACGGCAGATACCGCGGCCGACGCCGAAACCCGGGAGAGCAGCACCGCCAAGGCCCGCACGGCGCCCGCTCCGGACGACTCGCGCAAACCGGACAGCCCCACCGATGTCACCAGGCCTTCGTGGAAGTACATAGCGAAGAAGACGCTGCGGGAATTCACCAAGGACCAGTGCCCCGACCTCGCCGCGGCCCTGACCTACTACTCGGTTCTCTCCATCTTCCCGGCGCTGCTGGCCCTCGTGTCCCTTCTGGGGATCTTCGGGCAGCCCGGCAAGACCACGTCGGCGCTCCTGGACATCGTCCAGGGTTTCGCACCCGCCGAAACCGTGGAAGCCATCCGCCAGCCGGTCGAGCAGCTCAGCAACTCCAGCACTGCCGGATTTACCCTGGTGCTGGGCATCCTCACCGCGCTCTGGTCCGCCTCCGGCTATGTGGGGGCGTTCGGTCGGGCCATGAACCGGATTTACGAAATCGACGAAGGCCGTCCGTTCATCAAGCTTCGGGGCACCATGCTCGGCGTCACCATCGCCACCGTGCTGATCGTGGTGCTGCTGGCTGCCATGCTGGTCCTGAGCGGCCCGGTGGCGGAGTCCGTCGGGAACGCGATTGGCTTGGGCGGGGCCTTCCTCGCCGTCTGGAACATTGCCAAGTGGCCCGTCATCCTGCTGCTCGTGGTTCTTGCGATCGCCATCCTTTACTACGCCACTCCCAATGTGAAACAGCCCAAGTTCCGCTGGATGAGCCTGGGGTCGCTCATTGCCCTGGTGGTCTTCCTGCTGGCCTCCCTTGCCTTTGGGTTCTACGTCGCCAACTTCAGCAGTTACAACGAGACTTATGGCGCGATCGGAGGCGTCATCATTTCGCTGCTCTGGCTCTGGATCCTCAACATGTCGCTGCTGTTCGGGGCCGAATTCGACGCCGAGACCGAACGCGGCCGCCAGCTCCAGGCCGGCATCGAAGCCGAGGAAACCATCCAGCTGCCGCCCAGGGATACCAAGCAGAGCGACAAGCTGCAGGCACGGGAAGAGGAAGACATCAAGCGCGGCCGCGAGCTGCGGGAACAGCACAGCGTGCCGGACGCAGAGGCCGCCCCGGAGTACAGGGCGGGCGCAGCGGATCAGCAGAACCCGCGGGACCAAAGCCCCTAGCCCTTCTCCGCCCGTTGAGTTCTACTGGGCAAAGTACCGCCCGGAGGCGGACTCGGCTGACCGGGAGGACGCATGACAGCACCCGCCGCAGGACACGTACGCACCACCGTGGCGGTGGGCTACGACGGGTCCGAGGCAGCGCAGGAGGCCGTCCGGTGGGCCGCGGAGTACGCGGCCGCCGGACACTACCGGCTCCGCGTGGTCCACGCGTGGGTGTGGCCCATGTTCACCAAGAAGCTCGGGCCGGTCAAGGGCGTTGAGGGCAGCGGCCTGCGGCACTCCGCCGAGGCCATCCTTGCGGAGGGCGTCGACCTCGCCCGTACTGCCCTCGCCGCCGCCGGAACCCCCGCCGCCGAACTTGCCGAACCCGCGCCGGCACCCGGTCCCGGTCCCGGTCCCGCCGTCGAGGGTGTTATGGAAACAGGGCTCCCGGCCGCGGTGCTGCGCGATGCGGCCCGTGATGCGCGCCTCCTCGTGGTCAGCAGCCGGGGAATCGGCGGCGTGCTGGGGCAGCTTGCCGGATCGGTCTGCCTCGACCTGGCCGGCTCCTCCCCCTGCCCCTTGATGGTGGTCCGCCAGCTGCGCAGCCCGGGCCAGGCCGCGGCGCCAGTGGTGGTCGGCGTCGACGGGACGTCCCGGAGCTCCGCGGCGCTGGCCGGCGCCGCACGGCTGGCGGCCGTGCTTGGCACAAACCTGCAGATTGTCCACATCGACCAGACCCGCGGCGGGACCCGGGAAGGGCACGGCCGGCACGGCCCGCTGCACGGCCAGGAACTGCTGGACCATGCCCTGGCGGAGGCCCGGACCCTTGCCCCGGATCTGTCAGTCTCCGGCGTCCTGCGGGAAGGCCACTCGGCGTCCAAGGAACTGCTGGCGGCCGCCGCCGATGCCGAGGTACTGGTGATTGGAACCCACAACCGCGAGGGCGGCCCAGGCAACACCGTCACGGCCGTCCTGAACAAAGCGCGCTGCAATGTCCTGATTACGCGCTGACCCCGCTCCACCGGACCACCGCCTTCAGAGGGGAGCTGGAGGTTCTAGCAGAGGAGGACGCCCGTGCGAGCCTGGCGGGTAGGACAGCCCGGGCCGATGAGAAGCGGCCCCCTGGTGGCGGACGAGTGCCCCGATCCCCGGCCGGGCCCGGGGGAGGTGCTGTTGCGGGTCCGCGTGTGCGGAGTCTGCCGCACGGACCTGCATCTGGCCGAGGGTGACCTTGCCCCGCGGCGCCCCGGTGTAATCCCGGGCCACGAGGTCGTCGGCGAAGTCATCACGTGCGGGGACCGCGCCACGCGGTTCTCCCCGGGCGACCGGGTCGGCGTCGCCTGGCTCGGGCGGACCTGCGGCTCCTGCCGCTTCTGCCTGCGTGGCGACGAGAACCTCTGTCTCTCCCCCGTATTCACCGGCTGGGACCGCGACGGCGGCTACGCCGAACTCATCACGGTGGCCGAAAACTTCGCCTACCGGCTCCCGTCGGGCTTCTCGGACGAGGAGGCGGCACCCCTGCTGTGCGCGGGGATCATCGGTTACCGGGCGCTCTGCCGTGCCGACCTGCCCATCGGCGGGCGGCTGGGAATCTACGGCTTCGGCGGCTCCGCGCATCTGGCGGCGCAGATTGCCCTCTTCCAGGGTGCACGCGTGTATGTGATGACACGGTCCGAGGAAGCCCGCGCCCTCGCCCTTGAGCTGGGGGCGACCTTTGCCGGCGGCGCCGAAGATCAGCCGCCGGATCCGCTGGATTCGGCCATCCTCTTCGCTCCGGCCGGCAGCCTGGTCCCAGTGGCCCTGCGTGCCCTGGACCGCGGCGGCACCCTTGCCGTCGCGGGCATCCATCTGAGTGACATTCCGCCGCTGCACTACGCGACGGAGCTGTTCCAGGAACGCCAGCTGCGCAGTGTCACCGCCAATACCCGGGCCGACGGCGAGGAGTTCTTCCGCATCGCCGCGGAAATCCCGCTGCGCCCCACCACGGTGTCCTATCCCTTCTCGGCCGCGGACCAGGCTTTGCTGGACCTGTCGGAGGACCGGGTTACGGGCGCGGCCGTGCTGCGGTTGGACTCCCCGTAGCGGGCAGTGACGGGCAGCCGGGTCAGTCGTCTTTCCGCAGGAATTCGTGTTCCTGACCGGCCTGGAGCAGGACCCGCTGCGTACCCACCCGCACCAGCACCGGGGCGGCATCGCCCGGCGCCGCCGATACCCGGAGCCGGTCGCGTTCCAGGTGCACGGCGAGCATCTGATCCCGGTAGCGGACCCGGAAGTCCACGCGGCTGAGCTCGGCCGGCAGCCGGGGCGCGAAGTCCAGGGCATCGCGCGTAATCCGCAGCCCGGCGAAGCTGCGCTGGACCACGTCGATCGTCCCGGCCATGGCGCCCAGATGGATGCCGGAGCGGGTGGTTCCGCCCTGGGTGTCGTCCAGGTCCGCGTCCAGTGCCTCCCGGAAAGTCGCCCACGCCCGCTCGGGGTCGCGCTGGGCCAGCACCGAGGCGTGGGCCACGCGGCTAAGCGTTGATCCGTGCGCAGTCCTGGCCAGGTAGAAGTCCACTGTGGCGGCCATCTGGGCAGAGGTGACGGCGTAGCCCATCCGGGCCAGGAACTGGATCAGCTGGTCCTCGCCCAGTACGTACAGCAGCATCAGGACGTCGGCCTGTTTGGCCAGCCGGTAGTGGTTGGTACTGTCACCTTCCGCCTCCAGGATCAGGTCCAGCCGCTCGATGAGCCCGTAGGTCCGGCGGTAGTGCTTCCAGTCGAGTTCCCGGAGCGCGCTGTAGCCATCAAACTGGCTGATGACTCCGTCGTCGTGGAACGGCACGAACATGCGGCGGCTGAGGTGTTCCCAGGCCTCGATCTCGGCAGCGCTGATCAGCAGCCGGGCCCGCAGTTCCTCCATGTCGAACCCCTGCACGGAATGCATGATCCAGACCGCCTGGTCGAACGCCCACGCCGCCATGATGTTGGTGTAGGCGTTGTCGTTCAGTCCGCCGCCCGGGTCGCCCGGATTTCCGGTGTGGTATTCGTCCGGGCCCATAACGCCCCGGAGGTGGAAGCGGTCTTCGGCCGGGTCGAACTCCGCCATGGACGCGAACAGCCGGGCGACGTCGACGATGATTTCCGCACCGTGCTCGGTCAGCCACCCGCGGTCCTGGGTCGCCTCGAAGTACTGCCAGGCGTTGTAGGCGACGGCGAGGCCAACGTGCCGCTGGAGCCGGGAGTAGTCCTTCATCCAGTGCCCGGAGCGCCGGTTGAACAGCAGCTTGGGCGTCTGTTCCGTACCATCGCTGCCGCTTTGCCACGGAAACAGGGCCCCCTCCAGCCCGACATCCCGCGCCGCGTCCCGGGCCGCGCCGAGCCGCCGCCAGCGGTAATCGAGCAACTCCCGGGCGAGGGACGGCAGCCGGGAGTTCAGCAGCGGCAGGACGAAGAGTTCATCCCAGAAGACGTGTCCCCGGTAGCCCTCGCCATGCAGCCCGCGGGCCGGCACGCCCGCGTCGAGTTCGGCGGTGTGGGTGGTGAGCGTCTGCAGCAAGTGGAAGACGTGCAGGTTGAGGATGAGCTGCGCCTGCGAGCTGGCGTCAAACTCGATAACGAAGGGTTCGAGCAGGACCGCCCACGCGGCCTCGTGCTCGGCCTGCAGCGCCGCGAAACCGCCCGGGGCGCGGGCCAGGGCAGCCCGGGCTGCCGTCAGCGGTGAGGCGATGGCGTGGTCGCGGGAGGACGACACGGCGACGGTCTTGAGGATGGTCAGCGGCTCCCCCGCGGCTACGGAAAACTCGAAGCGGTGGGCGTGCACCCCGCCGAGTTGCTCGGCGATTCCGGCCACGGGCGGCCCGTCGGCCCCGGAGACTTCCGTCCGGAGTGCGAGGGCGATCCCGATCCCGCTGGTGACGGTCCGGACCTCCACCGTGAGGCCTGCGACGCCCGGGCCGGCCCCGGCGGCGGCAACCCGGACGGATCCCAGGTGCCGGTTGGAGAGCGCAGCGTCCTCGGGGACGTTGGAGTTCGTGACGCCCGTGTCGCAGCCGCTGCGGATGCTGAGGCCGCCGTCCCAGCCGACGGCCGTGAGGACGGTTTCCAGCGCGGCGAGGTGCGGTGTCGCCATGGACACGAGGCGGCGCTGCACCAGCCGGAGCTGCCGGCCGGCGTCGTCCTCCAGCAGCGCCTCCCGCGTCAGCACTGCCCGCTTCAGGTCCAGGGTGCGGCGCTCGCTGCGGAGCGAAAGTCCGCCCTCGGACCACCACGCCCCGTCGCCGATCCGGAGGTCCAGCGGCAGCCAGTCGGGGATGTTGACCATGTGCTCGTCGACCGTTTCCTGGTCCATAACAACACTGCGCAGGCTGTTGTAGACGCCGGCGAGATAGCTGCCGGGATAGTGCACGGCCCCGGCGCGGTGCTCGGGGGCGGCGCCCCGCGTGGCCAGGTAACCGTTGCCCAGGGTGGTGAGGGCTTCGCGGTGCCCCTCGTGCGCCGGGTCAAAGCCCTCATAGACCAGCAGCCACGGATGGGTGATGACCAGCCCGATGTCCAGTTGGCTGACATCCTCGACGACGACGTCGGCGCCCGCCGCTTCCAGCGGGTCCCGGCGCCCGGACCGGTCGATGCCGACTACCAGCCCGAAACCGCCGCGCCGCCCGGCCTCCACTCCGGTGATTGAATCCTCGATGACCATCGCCCGGGCGGGCGGGATTTCGAGCCGGCGCACCGCTTCCAGCGGCAACGCGGGGGCCGGCTTGCCCGCAACGTCGCGGTCCAGGGCCGTCTGCCCGTCGACGATGTGGTCGAAGACGTCCCCGAGCCCCGCGGCGGCCAGCAGCGCGCCCGCGTTCCGGGCCGAGGTGGCAAGCACCACCGGGATCCTGCCGGCCTTCAGCCGGCCGAGGAGGTCCGCGGTGCCGGGAAAGGCACGGACCGGGTTGTTGCTGAGCAGCTTTTCGAACAATTCGTTCTGGCGTGCCGCGAGTCCGAAGGCGGTCCACTCCCCGGACCCGTCCGACGGCGAACCCCCCGGGACGCTCCCGCCGCGGGAGGCCAGGAAGGTGGTTACCGCGTCCTCCCAGGTCCGGCCCGCCACCAGGTCCAGGTACTCGTCGGTACTGAACGGGTCGCGGCGGGTCCCGGCGGGAAGCCTCGGGTCCTGGAGGACGGCGTCGAAGAGTTGCTTCCAGGCGGCCGCACGAAGCTCGGCCGTGTCGGTGACCACCCCGTCGAGGTCAAAGATCACGGCGTCGACGGGCGCCAGCGCGGCGGCAAGAGTGGGCGACTCCGTCATGCCTCAGTCGTATCAGGCCCGCGCCCGCCGCGACAGTGGCGTTCTACCGCAATGTAATGTGCGGCCGGTCCGGGGCTTCCCTGACGGCTGACAGCCGTCAGCCCAGCAGCGCGCCGAGGGTGGTGAAGCCGTAGCCGGCCTGGCGCATCCGCTCGATCATCCCGGGCAGGGCGTCGGCGTCGAGGGTGGTCCCGTCGTCGGGGTTGGAGCCGATGTGCATCAGCACGATCTCCCCGGGCTGAAGCCGGGCGAGCGCACGGTCCGCCACGATCTGCGCCGTGATCCCGCCGCTGCTGCCCTTCCAGCCCAGGGTGTCCACGGCCCAGCGGACGGGCAGGTAGCCGTAGGCGTTGACCGTGGCGATGGTCCGGGCGTCGCGATCGCCGAAGGGGAAGCGGAACAAGGGCCGCGGATCCCCGCCACCGGCCTGGATGGCCTGCTGCGCCCGGACCAGCTGGTCACCGATCGCGGCGTCCGCGAGCCCGGTGAAGCCGGGGTGGGTCATCGAATGGTTGCCCACCCGGTGGCCGCCCGCCACGATCGCCGCGACCCCCTGCGGGTTGGCGCCGGCCCAGTTGCCGGTGAGGAAAAACGTGCCGCGCACGCCGGTGGCGGCCAGGGTCTGCAGGATGCTGGGCAACCCTGCCGAGTTGGCTCCGGCGTCGAACGTCAGCGCCACCACAGGGCCGGCGCCCGGGATCACCTCGAGGTCGCGGCCGGCGAGCGCGGCGGGGAACGGGGCCGGAGGTTCAGGAAGTGGCGGTTCCGGCGCCGGTTCGGTCGCCGGGATCGTGGGCAGCGGCGCGGGCCCGGCCGGAACTGTTCCGCTGGGAGTGGGGGCCGGAGCGCCCGACGGCAACGGACCCGCCGTCGGGCTCTCCGTCGGGCCGGCCGTGGTGGGGAGTGAAGATGACGGCGGTGGCGGCGGTGTCGGAACAGCCGACGGCGGGACCGCCGTCAGGACCACAGCCAGCACCACCGCGGCGGCCAGCAAAAGCACCGCAGCCGCAGCCGCCAGCAATCGGCTCCGGCCGGAAAGGATCGACCACATGCTTCACTGTGGCACCACCGGCCACAGCCGGGCTAGGGCTGAAAGGCCCGCGCCGCCTGGGGCGCTGCCGGAATCAGGCGGTCGGCGCGGTACCGGTCGAACAAGCGGAGGAAGGAGTCTTCCGTCCGGCGGTACCCGGTGAAGCCGGCAAGGCGGCTCTTGCTCATATCGGTGACCACTTCGAGGTTCCGGCCCAGGTCACCGTCGGTGTGCCACCAGGACGCGACCCGTGCGAGATCGGGTTCGGCCAGCCCATGGCGTGCGGCGATGCCTGCCCAGACGCCCTCCTTGCCGAGCATTTGCTGTTCCAGCGGGCGGGGCTGGCCGGCGTACCCCACCGGCTCGACCCCAAAGTAGGCGGCCAGCGCCGGCCACATCCGCCGCCAGCGGAAAATGTCGCCGTTCACAATGTTGTAGGCCTCTTCGCGCACGCCGTCGGCAGTGGCGGCCCAGATCATATGTTCCGCCAGCAGCCCGCTGTCCGTCATGTCCGTGAGGCTGTTCCACTGCGTCTCGGAGCCGGGGAAGATGAACGGTTGCCCCAGTTCCCGGCAGATGGACGCCTGGACGGCGAGGGTGAGGCCCATGTTCATGGCATTGCCGACTGCATGCCCGATCACCGTGTGCGCCCGGTGCACCGACCAGCCAAAGCCCTGCTTCCCGGCGGCAGCCCACAACTCGTCTTCCTGGGCGTAGTAGAAGTTGGGCGTCGGCAGCCTCGGCTCGCTTTCGCGGAAGGGAGTGTCCGGCATCTCCCCCGCCGCATACGCTTCAAACGGACCCAGATAGTGCTTCAGCCCAGTCATCAGGGCCACATGCTGCACCGGATGGCCGCTGAGGCTGGCCAGCAGGTTCCGCAGCATGGCCGCGTTGGTCTCGATGTTTTCCTGTTCCGTGCTCATCCGTGACCATGCGGTGTAGAACACGTGGCTAAGCTGTTCAACGGCCAGGGCCTCACGCAGGCTCTCCACCGAAGTCAGGTCCGCACTCAAATGCCGGACATCGCCGCGCCGGATCGGACCACGGGACAGTGCCACAACGTCCCAGCTCGCATCCGCGAGCCGGTCCACCAGGGCTGATCCGGCTATTCCGCTGGCCCCAACCACCAGGGCAGTCCTGGTCTCAACGGTCTCTGAACTGCTTCGCACGCGATTCCTCCTGCTGCTGTCCCGCTCCAGCGTCTCATGCCTGTGCGGTGGCGCCCCGCCGGCGGTCTGTAACCTGGGCCCGTACGGGCCTGCCAGGGAGGGGTCCGCAGTAGGATGCAAATAGTGGAAGACGCGTGTAGATGACGCGAAAACTAAGGCAGGATATCCGTGAAACTTTTGCTCCGGTATCCGCTTGTTGCGGGCACGATCGCTGCCCTGCTCGCGGTGCTCATACTGCTCCTGTCCGGGCAGCCGCTGATTGCGCAGGTCTCAGCCAGCATCTATGCCCTGGCGGTGGCGGCCTATCTTGCCGTCGGCATGGCCCGCCGGCTGATGGGCGGCCAATGGGGCATCGACATCCTGGCGGTCACGGCAATCGTCAGCACTGTCCTGGTGGGCGAGTTCATCGCCTCCATGATCATTGTCCTCATGATGGCCGGCGGCACGGCCCTCGAGGACTACGCCGCCGGCCGGGCCAAGAAGGAACTGACCTCCCTGCTCGAGCGCGTCCCGCAGACCGCCCACCGGGAACGCAACGCCGGCTCCGCCGCCGGAACCAATGCGGGCGGAAACAATGCCGCCGCAAACAATGCGGGCGGCCAGCACGAGGATGTTGCGGCCACTGACGTCCAGATCGGCGACATCCTCCTGGTCAGACCGGGTGAGGTGGTCCCGCTGGACGGCATCCTGCTCTCTGAATCCGGCAGCTTCGACGAGTCCTCGCTCACCGGGGAGAGCCTTCCGGTGGAGCGGGCGGCCGGCGACGGCCTGATGAGCGGCTCCCTCAACGGCGAAGCCGCGGTCCGGATGCAGGTCACCGCCCTGATGGAGGACTCGCAGTACAGCCGCATCGTGGCCCTCGTCAAGGAAGCCGCGGACAGCAAGGCGCCCATGGTGCGGCTCGCGGACCGGTATGCCGTGCCGTTCACGGCCCTTGCCTACGTCCTTGGCGCGATCGGCTGGATCGTCAGCGGCAGCCCGGCCCGTTTCGCGGAAGTGCTGGTGGTGGCCACGCCGTGTCCGCTGCTGATCGCCGCACCCGTGGCTTTCCTGGGCGGCATGAGCCGCGCCGCGCGCGGCGGCATCATCGTCAAATACGCCGGCGTCCTGGAGCAACTGAGCCGGATCAAAACCGTCGCCTTCGACAAGACCGGCACCCTGACCTACGGCCGCCCGTCCCTGGTCGGGGTCCGGACGTCGGGGTCCTTCACAGAGGACGGGGTCCTCGGGCTGGCGGCCTCCGCCGAACAATATTCCTCGCATGTACTCGCCGCCTCGGTGATGGACGCTGCGCGGACCCGCGGGCTGGTCTTCGAAACCGCAACGGAGGCCAACGAATTCGCCACGCACGGCGTGCGGGCACGCTTCGATGGCCGCGACGTCGTGGTCGGCAAGCCGAATTTCGTGGCGGAATCGGTCGGCGGCGTCGAGGAAACGGCGCTGGCCAGCGGCGAACTCGCCATCTACGTGGGCGTGGCCGGGGAGTACGCCGGGGCCCTCGTGATGAGCGACCCCATCCGCAGGGAAACCCGCCGCACGCTGGCCGAACTCCAGGAACTCGGCGTCAGCCGGACTGTCATGCTCACCGGCGACGCCCTCGCCACGGCCGAGCACATCGCGGCCGAGGCCGGGCTCACCGATGTCCGCGCCGAGTGCCTGCCGACGGATAAGGTCGAAGCCGTCCGGTCCCTGCCGCTGCGCCCGGTCATGATGGTGGGCGACGGCGTCAACGACGCCCCCGTCCTGGCCGTCGCCGACGTCGGCATCGCCATGGGGGCGCGCGGCTCGACGGCGGCCGGCGAGTCTGCCGACGTCGTGATCATCCTCGATGACCTGTCCAAGGTGGCCTCGGCCGTGCGGATTGGCCAGCGGACCGTCAAGGTGGCCCTGCAGAGCATCTGGATCGGCATCGCGCTGAGCGTGGCGCTGATGCTGGCCGCGGCGGCCGGGTTCGTCCCGGCAATCGCCGGCGCCCTGTCCCAGGAACTCGTGGACCTGGCGACGATCCTCAACGCGCTGCGCGCGCTCAGTGCCGGCAAGACAGCGGCCGGTAAGACAGGGGCCGGCAAGACAGCGGCCGGCACCAAGGGGACCGGCCCCAAGGGTGCGGGTACAAGGAGAAAGGGGCAGAAGGACGCCGGCGGCGCTACTGGGAAGCCGCCAGTTTCTCGGCTTCCGCGATCCGCGGAACGGTCCTGAGATAGCTGTCCGGGTTCAGCGAGATCGAATCGATGCCCTCGCCGACCAGGAACGCCGCAAACTCCGGGTGGTTGCTGGGGCCCTGGCCGCAGATGCCGATCTTGATCCCGGCGGCGTGGGCCTTGCGGATGGCCTCGCTGATCATCGCCATCACGGCCTCGTCCCGCTCGTCGAAAAGTGAGGCCAGCTGCGCCGAATCCCGGTCCACGCCCAGGACCAGCTGGGTGAGATCGTTGGAGCCGATGGAGAAGCCGTCGAAGCGGGTGGCGAACTTTTCGGCGAGGACGACGTTGGACGGGATCTCGCACATCATGTAGACCTGCAGGCCGTTCCGGCCCCGGACCAGGCCGTTTTCCGCCATCACGGCCAGTACCTTGTCCGCTTCCTGGGGGGTCCGGCAGAAGGGGATCATCACGATGATGTTGCCGAAGCCGAGCTTCTCCCGGACCCGTTTGAGGGCCGCGCATTCGAGGGCGAATCCCTCGCGGTAGCGTTCGTCGTAGTAGCGGGACGCGCCGCGGAAACCGAGCATGGGGTTTTCCTCCGGCTCCTCGAAGGCGGACCCGCCGATCAGGTGCGCGTACTCGTTCGTCTTGAAGTCGCTGAGCCGGACGATCACCGGCCGGGGATGGTAGGGGGCGGCGATCTTGGCGATGCCGAGGGCCAGGGCGTCCACGAAGTAGTCCTTCGGGTCCCCGTAGCCGCTGGTCAGGGCGCGGATCTGCGCCGCCTCCTGGGGGTCGGTGACCCGCTCGGGATGGACCAGCGCCATCGGGTGGACCCGGATCAGGGCGCTGATGATGAACTCCATCCGGGCCAGCCCGACGCCGTCGGCCGGCAGCCGCCACCACTGGAACGCGGCCGCGGGGCTGGCGATGTTGACCATGACTTTGGTGTGCGTCTCCGGCAGCTCCCCGAGGTCCACGTCCTCGGTCTCAAACGCGAGGCTGCCCTGGTACACCCGGCCTTCGTCCCCCTCGGCGCAGGAAATGGTCACGGCCCGGTCTTCGGCCAGGACGGTGGTCGCGTTGCCGGTGCCGACGACGGCGGGGACGCCGAGTTCGCGGCTCACGATCGCCGCGTGGCTCGTGGGGCCGCCGCGGTCGGTCACGATGCCGGCCGCCCGTTTCATGATCGGGACCCAGTCCGGGTCGGTCATCTCGGTGACCAGGATGGCGCCGTCGCGGAAGTTTTCGATGTCCGCGGCGCTCCGGATCACGCAAGCCGTGCCCTGCGCGATGGAGTCGCCGATCGCGGCGCCGCGCGCCAGCACGGTGCCGGTCTCCAGCAGGTGGTGGAGGGTGAACCGGGAGCCGGTCTTTTGCGACTGGACGGTCTCCGGCCGGGCCTGGACCATAAACAGTTCGCCCGTCACGCCGTCCCGGGCCCACTCCATGTCCATCGGCCGGGCGTAATGCTCCTCCACGCTCACGGCCCAGCGCGCCAGCGCGAGGATCTCGGCGTCGGCCAGGACAAACGCTCGGCGTTCCGCGTCCGAGGTGTCCACCATTTTGGTGCGTGCGTGGCCGCCCAGGCTGTAGACCATTTTCCGGTCCTTGGAACCGAGCGTCTTTTCGATGATGGGACTGATTTCGTCCGCGGCCGCGGCGTCCGCCAGGAGCGGCTTGAACACGACGTATTTGTCCGGGTTGATGGTGCCCTGGACCACGGTTTCGCCCAGCCCCCAGGCGGCGCTGATGACGGCCACCCGCGGGAAGCCGGAATCAGTGTCGATGGAGAACATCACCCCGGAGGCGCCGACGTCGGAGCGCACCATGCGCTGCACCCCGATCGAGAGCGCGACGTCGAGGTGGTCAAAGCCCTTGACCTCGCGGTAGCTGATGGCCCGGTCGGTGAACAGCGAGGCATAGCAGCGGCGGCAGGCGTCCAGGAGTTCCCGTTCCCCGGCGATGTTCAGGAACGTCTCCTGCTGCCCGGCGAAGCTTGCGTCGGGCAGGTCCTCGGCGGTGGCGCTGCTGCGGACCGCGACGGAGAGCCGGTCCAGTCCGGCACGCTCCCCCAGTTCCCGGTAGTGCGCGCGGATGGACCCGGCGATGTCCGCGGGGAACTCACTGTCCAGGAACAGCTCCCGGATGGCTTCCCCGGTGGCGCGCAGGGACGTATCGCCGGCACGGTAGGACTGGATCCGGGAGCGCATCGCGGGCTCGATCCCGTTGGCGTCGATGAAGCGGCGGTAGGCGTCCGCGGTGGTGGCGAAGCCGTCCGGCACCCGCACGCCCTTGGCTTTGAGGGACTGGATGAGTTCGCCGAGGGAGGCGTTCTTGCCGCCCACCTGCGGGACATCGCCCATGCCGATCTCGTCAAACCACAGCACCGGGGAGTCAGTCATGGACCCATCCTGTGGCGGCGGACCGTCCGATGTCAGAGGCTTTGGACCTTGGTGGCCGGTGTGGTCTTCCCTACCCGGCGGTGGCGGACGATCTTGTAGAGCCAGTCCGCGAGCAGCACGCCCGGGATGGCGGCGAGCGCCACGGCCAGGCCGCCGGGCGACGGCGGGGCGTGGCCCAGCAGGGCTGCCAGGGGCCCGAGGAACAGGAACACCGCCAGCAGCCCGAGTTCGGCCAGCACGGCCCAGACCAGCAGCCGGTTGCTGAACCAGCCAAGCCGCCACGGCGGCACGGTGGCACTGCGGCAGGCGAAGGCGTTGGCGAGCTGCGCCAGGACCACGGTGGTGAACGCGGCGCCGGAAGCGGCCATCAGCACGTCCGCCGCCGGCAGCTCCGCTCCGGGGGTCCAGCCGGCACCGAGCAGCACAGCCGTGTACGCCGTCATTTCGAACAGTGCTTCGACCGGGCCGAGCAGCCCGAATACGCGGAAGATCAGCGCCCGGTCCATCAGGTGCCTCCGCTCCGGCGGCCGCTTCAACGTCCCCTTGCTCGGGGCCTCGCTGCCCAGCGCCAGCGCGGGCAGCAGGTCGGTGCCGATGTCGAGGGCCAGGATCTGAAGCACGCTCAGCGCCAGCGGGAAGCGCCCGCCGGAGAGGGCCCAGATCACGAACGGGGTGAGCTCGGCGACGTTGTCCGTCAGGTGGTAGGTCAGGAAGCGCCTGATGTTCGCGTACGTGGCGCGGCCCTGCTCCACCGCCGCGATGATGGTGGCGAAGTCGTCATCGAGCAGCACAAGGTCCGCGGCCTCGCGGGCCACGTCCGTGCCGCTCAGGCCCATCGCCACCCCGATGTCCGCCTGCTGGAGGGAGGGGCCGTCATTGACGCCGTCGCCCGTCATTGCCACGACGTGGCCGCGGCGCTGCAGCAGCCGGGCCACCCGGAGTTTCTGTTCCGGGGTGACCCTGCTGACCACCACCCCGTCGCGGTCCAGCAGCGCCGTCAGGACGGCGTCGTCCTCGGGCAGGTTGTGTCCCTCCAGTACGAGCTCCGGCGTTCCGATCAGCCCGGTTTCCCGTGCGATGGCGGCCGCCGTGAAGGCATGGTCTCCGGTGACCATGGCCACCTTGATGCCGGCCTCGCGGGCCGCCTCGAGCGCCACGCGGACCTCGGCGCGGGGTGGGTCGTGGAGGCCGATCAGCCCCAGCAGCGTCAGTCCGCGCTCCACCTCCTCAAGCTTGAAGTCGGCGCCGGGCAGGCCAGGCAGGCCCCGCTGGGCGACGGCCAGCACGCGGAGCCCGTGCGAGGCCATCTGGTCGACCATCTTTAGGGCCTTCTGGGCGGCGACACTGTCGCCGTCCCCGCCACACAGCGGAATCACGGACTCTGGCGCACCCTTGACGTACAGGGTGGTCCCGACGATCGCGGACTCCCGCAGCCGGCGGGGATCGAAGGCGAAGCGGTGCGACACGTCGGGATCATCGTGTGGTTGTCCCGGATCTGCCAGCCGGGCGGCCAGCGCATCGATGGCGGCCTCCATCGGGTCACCCTCGGCGATCCACTTGCCCTCGTGGAGCACCGCGCGGCCCACGGAGGCGGCCAGTGCGGCGGTGCTGAGGTGCCGAGCCTCCCCGGCTCCCATCCCGGTGACCTCGGCCTCCGGCCCGTACCCCGCCCCGATAATGCTGACCAGCCCTGCGGGGGTCCAGACCTCGACGGCGTTCATCCTGTTCTGGGTGAGGGTGCCGGTCTTGTCCGTGCAGATGAAGGTGGTGGACCCGAGGGTTTCCACGGCTTCCAGGTTGCGGACGAGGGCGTTGCGCTGCGCCATCCGTTGCGCCCCGACGGCCAGGGACAGTGTGACCGTGGGCAGCAGGCCCTCGGGCACCAGCGCCACCATTACGCCGATGGCAAAAAGAAAGGCGTCCCGCCAGGAGATTCCGACCAGCAGGGACAGTACGAAGAACAGCGTGCCGATGCCGAGGGCCATCGCCGCCGTAATGCGGACGATCCGCTGCAGTTCCCGCGCCAGCGGGCTGGGCGGCGCCTCGACCTTTCCCGTCAGGGCCGCGATTTCGGCGAGCCGGGTCTTACCGCCGGTGCTCGCGACGACCCCTTCGGCCTGGCCGTTGACCAGGAAGGTCCCGCCAAAAACGGTGTCGCCGGGGACCTTGGCGAGCGCCTCGCTTTCACCGGTGAGCATCGATTCGTCCACGGAACAGCCTGCCGCCACCGCCAGGCGGAGATCCGCCGGGACCCGGTCGCCGGCAACCAGCACGACGGCGTCGTCCGGGACGAGCTCGGTGGTGTGGACCTTGACGATGCGGTTGTCCCGGCGGACCGAGACCATCGCCGGGAGCAGCTCGCGGAGCTTCGCGGCGGCATGCTGGGCGCGCTCCTGCTGGATATACGCGAACACTCCGTTCACCAGGATCACGACGACGATCGCGATGGCCAGCTGCGGCATGCCGGCCAGGTAGGCCAGCACGGCGGCACACCAGAGCAGGATGGCGAAGAAGTGGGTCAGTTCGGCAAGCAGCCTCCGCCAGCCGGGGACCGTGCCGGCCTCCGGCAGCTTGTTCGCCCCGAATTCAGCGAGTCGGCGGGCCGCCTCGGCGGAACTCAGGCCGGCAACGCCAGGCAACGCCCCGGTGTCCCGCCCCCCGGCCGGAGCCTGCGGTGTCACGGCCAGCCGGGGCGGCTTAGGCGCAACACCGTAGACCGGCCCGGGTCAGGTAGCTCATGGATTGAGGGTGCGCCCGGGGCGTGCCGGCCGTTAGGGCCAAAGGTCACGGCGGCGCGTCGGCGCCCGCATGGCTAGGGCATGATCTTGTACAGATCGATGACGGTCTCCTCGGGCGGCGATGCGAATCCGCCCTCGATGCCCTGTTGCATCCGGGGAAGGAGGATGCCATCGCGGAATTTCTCCCAGCTCTCCTTCGACTCATGGACAGCCATGATCGTCCAGCCGCCGGCAGAAGAGCCGCCTGCATGGAAGATCTGTCCGTCGGGCAGGCGCCCCTCACCAGGGTGAACAGCGGCAATTGAGGCTTCGTACTGGTCCTTCGTGCCTCCCGCAAAGAAGTGCACGATTCCATAGGGCGCTGCTTCCATGTCTACTCCTAGGCCGGTCTGGATGTGTTCGACATGCCAACCACTAGACCTCGTAACGCCGGATGTCAACCAGTTGGCGAAGGCCATCGTGAAGCTTCGACCTCGTGCCCCAACGGGCTGGCAAGGTTGGCGGCGCCGCGTTCTCTCCGACCGTGATCCTGATCCCGGCGACCGCCCCGGTCCAGGCACCCGCAGGGTCGCGGCGCCCTACCAGCTGGGCACCGATGTACCCCTTCTGGAGCTGGAACACCTGTGTCTGGGTTCCCGAGCAATCGACTTCGAAGACCTTATCTTCGCCGCCGCCTACCGTGTACTGGGAGAGGCTAATCTGGGCTTGGGGGATGCCTACACACGCTGCGGTGACAGTGTGCGGGCCAGCGGTTGTCACTGTCGCGCCTTTGCTGAAGCCGACGCCTGGTCCGTCGGCCGGGCCGGTGTCGGCCAGGAGAACCGACCCGGGTACCCTGGCCAGGCGCTGATCCAGTTCAGCGTAGTTGCGCGCTTCCACAGCCAGGATGTCCGGGTCCTTCGCGGGGAGGGTGGGCCCGGGCCGGAGGCTTGCGCCTGCCGCCGTTGGCTGGGGATCGTCCCCGTCCTCGTAAGCGCAGGCGGCCAGGCCCCCGGCCAGGGGCATAGCGATAATGAGCGCCAGAAGGCAGCGGACTGTTTTCGTTCCCCCAGGACCAGACATGGGCCGAGTCTGCGGCCGGTCCACCGGATGGCAAGTCACCTGCCCGGAACTTGGCTCTCGGGTGGCCGGTTCCGTCCCAGCGTCCGGAGGTAGGCGCCGAAGCCATGCGGCGCCCTGGCCTGGATCCGGCCCGAGGTCAGCACGCGCATGCTGTCCGTTGCCGTCACGGTGAAGGCGCGGTTGCGGAGGCTTTGCACCAGGGTCCGGTCCTCGTGCGAGGCGAGCTTCGGGAAACCCCCGGCGGCCAGGTAGGCGGAGGCCCTGACCCCGAAGTTGGCGCCGTAAATGTGTGGGTGGTCTTCCTCGAAGGGGTGGCGTTGCAGCCAGCGCCGGAGCAGCTCCGGGTCCATCCCGGCGGGGTCCGGTTCCACCGAGCCCAGGACTGCGTCGGCTCCGGCCTCGGCGAATTCCAGTTGGCGGACGAGCCAGTTTTCCGGAACCTGTGAGTCAGCGTCCGTGTTGGCGAGCCACGTCCGTCCGGCCCACGGCGGCGGAGTCCAGCGTTTGCCGGGCGGCCGCCGCCGGGCTGTGCCGACGCCGGCCGCCCGGATGCCGGCTGCCCGGCTGGCACCGGCGTTGCGGAAGTCCACTTCGAGGGCTCTGAAGCGCGGGTCGGCCGCTGTGTAGCCGGCCGTGATGCCGGCGGAGCCGTCGGTGCAGCTGTCCAGGACCACTGTCACCTGGACCTCCACGTCGGGACGCAGCCGCCCCAGGGCGTCGGCGGCGCGCTGCACGGCCAGCAGCGCGCGGCTGAGGTGCTCGTCCTCATTGTGGGCCGGCATCACGACGGCGATCCGGTCGATGCTGTGTCCGCGCGGGAGCGGCAGGGCAAGGGCGGCCATTTCTCCTACCCTTCCGGGCCCGGCACGACGGTGGTTGCCGGCTGGGGGTCCCCGGCGGACCCGGGCGCGACCAGGACCTCCAGGATGAAGTCGCGTTCCCGGTACAGTCCGGCGTCGGCCCAGCCCAGTTGGCGTCGTGCGGCGGCGTGCACGGCGTCGCCGTCGAGCTCCCAGCCGGAGATCGGATGGCGCCAGTGGCACAGGGCCAGGGTGCCGCCGGGCAGGAGCGCGGCTTCGACCCGCTCGAACAGCCCGGCCAGCTCGCCGGGCGAAAGGTAGTAGCCCACCTCGGAGACCACGATCAGGTCGAACCGGCCGTCCGGCCAGTCCGTCGGGACGGTGAGGTGGCTGGTCCGGGCGGCGGGGAGGTGTTCGAGGCGCCGGGCGGCGTGCGCCAGCGCGGCGCTGCTCGCGTCCACGGCCAGGAAGCTGGCGCAGCGTTGCGCGAGTTCGACGCTGAGGGTCCCGATCGAGCAGCCGATCTCCAGTCCTGCCGTGTAGTTCAGGCCGGGCAGGGCCGCGAGGGTGAGGGTGCGTTTGCGGTGTTCGTACCAGCTGGTCGTGTACTGCCAGGGGTCGTCCGTTCCGGTGTGGACGGCGTCGAAAACCCCTTCCGCATCGGCGGCGGCGTAGGAACCGGCACCGGCGGCGGCCGGGCCCTGCCACGCAAACGTCTCGAAGGGCCGGTCGAAGTGTGCCAGGAACGCCGGCGGGAGCAGCACCTCATCCCCGGGCTGGCCGGACAGCGGCCGGACTTGAGAGGTGTGGGAGGACATCGCTGCCGCCTTGGCCCGCCGTTCGGCGGGGTTCAGCGGCAGGCGCAGCCAGGACTGCCAGGCCGGGTCCGCGGTGTCCGCCCAGAGCCAGTACCAGATGGGGTACTCGAGCAGTCCGTGGCCGCCAGCGCCTGCGGCCTCGGCGGCGGCGGCGCCCAGTGCCTCGTGGTCGGTGTGGCCGTCGTGCCGGTAGGGGGCCACAATCGTGATGTGCCCCGCCGGCAGTCCCGTTGCGGCTGTTGTGTCGGTAATGGCGCGCTGCAGCGCGGCGTGCACCTCCGGCCGGTGCCCGGCGAGCTTGCCATCGGGCAAGGCGAGGTACCGCCAGTCCGGATCCGGCAGCAGATGCGTCAGCGCGCCGCCGAATTCCTTGAGCCGCACGGCGGCGAGCTGTTCCGGCGTCGTCGTGGGAGAGTCCGGGTGGGAGGCCTCCCCCGCCGTGCACAACAGCACCGTGACCCGGGCGCCCAGCCCCCGCAGCCGGGCCATCAGGCCGCCGGCGCCGAGGGATTCGTCGTCGGGGTGCGCGGCCAGGACGATGAAAGCCTGGCCGGCGAGCTCGCCGGCGTCGAGCGGCAACTTCGGGAGCGCAGCCAGCCCGCTGGCTGCCCACGCGTCCTCGCTGGTGCCGGTGTCCTGGTGGGTGAAGCTCACCACGGGTGATCCCCCTTGAGCGTGAGGGCTCCGAGCTGTGCGTCGTCGCGCATGGCGTGGTGCTGCCGGATGTACAGAGACAGGTCAGCCATCCGCTTGCCGTAGACCGGGTCGAAGGCGAGCGGGGCGGGTCCAAGGTTCTGGCTGGCCAGGGTCTGGATGCGTTCGACGGCGGTGGCCACGTTGCCGCGGACGCGGAGGGCCTCGCTCCAGGCGCCGCGGTCCGAGAGTTCCCCGGCATCGACCCGCGCGGCGGTCCGGGCCAGGTATCCGGTCAGGGCGGTGAGGGTGCGGTCGATCTCGCCGAGGTGGGCGAGGGCGAGCTGGTCCGGTTCGCGGCCGCCGTCGGCAGCTGCGAGCAGGGATACCTTGAACCCGCGGGCCACCGCGACGGCGCCGCCCAGCCAGCACGCCGCCACGCCCATGCCGCCCCAGGCGAAGCCGGGCCGGCGGTAATACCAGCCGGCGTCGCCCAGCGGCACGGCCGGAACGGCACCGAAGTGCACGGTGCCGCTGGGGATTTCCGTGAGTCCCCGGCTGGTCCACTGCGGGTCCTCGAAGCTGACGCCGTGGGCGTGGAGGTCGACGGCGAAGGCCGCCCGGCCGCCGTCGTCCAGGTGGGCGGTCACGACAGCGTGGTCCAGCTGGGCGGCCAGGGAGCACCACGGTTTGGCGCCGTGCAGCAGGAAACAGCCGTCCGCCGGTTTGGCCTGGAGCCGCAGGCCGGCGGCTTCGGCGGCAAACACGCCCCAGGCGCCGTCGAAGTGGACGCCGTCGAAGTCCGGGCAGTCCCAGCCGTTCAGGGCCGCCTGGCCGGTGGCCTGGGCGAGGATCGCCGCCGCGTCCAGATGGGGTTCAATGGCCCGGCCGGCGGCGACGTCGACGGCCGTGACCGACGCCAGGATTTCCCACAGGAAGGCCGTCCGGCCCTCGCCGGGGTTCGGGGCGGTCGCCGCCGCGGCCTTGGCCAGCTCCAGCAACGCCGGGACGTCGCCGACGGCGGACCGGGCCGCCGCCAGCAGGGGGCCGAGGCCGGCCAGGTCCTCCGGCGCAGAACTGATCCTGACGGCGACGGGCCGCTGGGAATCGGGAGTCCGGTTCATTCGGGCCTGTTCTCCTTCGAAGGGTCTCTGGTGCTGTTGGCGTCCATGCCTGCCGGTCGGGCTACTGCCCGGTAATTTCGGCCGTCAGTAAATCTAAGCACACTTAGCACTTTGGGAATTCCGGTGTCAGGTCCGGTGCCGGCGCGGCGCCCGCCGCTGCTACACCACCCGCGCCAGGGCGAAGCCGTCCCAGCCTTTGGAACCCACGGTCTGGATCACGGTGCCGTCCAGCCTCGGGTCCTCGCCCAGCATGTGCAGGGCGCTGATGATGCCCGGGGCGTTGACGGCATCCATGGCGGGATCCAGCACGGCGCCTTCCCAGACCACGTTGTCCATCACGACGGCGGTGCCCGGCCGGCCGAGGCGGATGGCCCAGTCGAGGTAGTGCGGATTGTTTTCCTTGTCGGCGTCGATGAAGACGAAATCGAAGGGCTCGACGCCTTCGTCGGCGAGCGCGTGCAGCGTCTCCAGTGCCGCCCCGACCCGGATCTCGACAAGATGGCCCAGCCCGGCGGCGTCGACGTTGGCGCGGGCCACGGCGGCGTGTTTGGGCAGGTACTCGCAGGTGAGGAGCTGGCCGCCGTCGGGCAGCCCCTGGGCCATCCAGATGGTGCTGAAGCCGGCCAGGGTCCCGATCTCCAGCACCCGCCGGGCACCGGAGAGCTGCACGAGCAGCTTGAGCAGCTTCCCGGCGTTAGGGGCGACCTCGATGGGAGGCATGCCCGCCTCGAGGGCGCTGGTTACGGCGCGTCTAAGGGAGTTGTCCGGGCGGACCACAACCTCGGACAGGAAGCCCTCGACGGCGGTCCAGCGGGCGGTGGGCTGATGCTCGAACATGCCCCCAGTCTTCCAGCCGGCCTGTCCCGGCGGTAGGGCCCGTTCGGCCCTGGGTCCTAGCCTGCGGCCGGACCCGGAGCGTCCCCGAGGGCCTGTTCCAGCCGGTCCAGTTTTCCGGTGAGTTCGCCCGTGTAGCCCGGGCGGATGTCTGCCTTGATGACGAGGGAGACCCTGCTGCCGTAGCGGCCCACGGCCTCGGTGGCGCGCTTCACGACGTCGAAGACTTCGTCCCACTCGCCCTCGATCGTGGTGAACATCGAGTCGGTATGGTTCGGCAGGCCGGACTCCCGGACGATCCGCACCGCTTCGGCAACGGCGTCGTGGACCGAAGCCTCGTCCGCCGGGACCGCCGCGGAACCGGCGGGTGAGTCGCCGGCCGTTTGAGCGGGACGGCCTGAGGGTGCGACAGAAAATGCAAGCAACATGGCACCAGTCTTTCACGTGCTCCAGCGCCCTGCCGGTGGGGATGGCGCCCGGTGATCAACCGGTCCGCGGCCCGAACGGGGACAGGGGCCGGTCGACGAACCCGTCACATTAGTCACTACTCGGGAGTAATCTCCCCGGCCCGGCCTTGCGTTGCTAACCTAGGCAAATGAACCGGGTAGCAGACCGCAGGCCGCTCCGCGCCGATGCCGCGCGGAACGTTGACAAGATCATCACCGCCGCCCGGCAGTGCTTCCGCGAGCACGGCCCCGAGGTCCCGCTGCAGACCATCGCCGTGACCGCCGGAGTTGGTCCTGCCACCCTTTTCAGGAACTTCGCCGACAAGGAGGAACTCGTCCTCGCGGCGCTGCACCGCCAACTCGGACTGCTGGTCGATCCCGTCATCGAGGAGGCCCTCGCCGGGCCCGACGCCGCCGACGGCCTCTTCCGCGTCATTGACGCGCTGATGGGCGTGGCCAGCGAAGAAGCCAACCTCCTGGGAGCCGTGGCCGGCCGCCGCGGACTGCTCACGGGGATCACGGGCGATCTGATCGAGTCCGTGGCCATCCTCTTGGGCCGCGGGCAGGGCCAGGGCACGCTGCGCAGCGATATTTCGATGACGGACCTGATCCGGCTGCTGGCCATGCTGATTGGCGTGGTGGACACCATGGAGGCAGGTTCGGATGCGTGGCGCCGTCCGGTCGCCCTCGTCGAGGACGCCATCCGCACGGAGCGCCCCCACCGGCCGCTGCCGCCGCAGGCACCGCTGCCGGGCACCGCCTTCGATTCTGTCCTCGGCTAGGACCGGTGTCATGGGAAACCGTGCTCGGCGCTGCCGGCGGTCTGCTGCTGGTCTACGCCGTCCTGTTGCTCCTCCTGTGGGGTTATGCCCGCAGGCACCCGGAAACGGTCACCATGAAGGACGCCCTGCGGTTGCTGCCAGACCTGTTGAGACTCCTGCGGCGGCTGGTCGCTGACAACACCCTGGGCGCAGGCGTGCGGATTAGGCTCGCCCTGCTGCTGGCTTATCTGCTCTCGCCGCTCGACCTTGTGCCGGATTTCGTGCCGGTGATTGGCTACGCGGACGACGTGATCATCGTGGCCCTCGTGTTGCGTTCCGTGATCGCGCGGGCGGGTGAGGACGCGCTGCGCCGGCACTGGCCGGGAACGCCCGACGGGCTGCAGCTCATCCTCAAGCTCGCCGGCCTCGGAGCGCCGCGGTAGGACCTCAGGTGCTGAAGGCCGTCCCGGCCGGCACGCCGTCGAACCTCCGGAGGATCTCCTCGGCGACGATCCGGAGCTTGACGTTCCTGGTGTTGGAGACCTTGGACAGCAGGTCGACCGCTTCGGACTGCGAGCACCGGCTCTGGGCCATGAGGATGCCGGTGGCCAGGTTGATCACGGTCCGCGACCGCATTGCCTGCATCAGGTCCCGGTTCAGGCCCTTGGCAGAATCGAGCCGGACAGCCATCCGCAGCACTTTGGCGGCGCGGAAGGCGAGAGCCGCGCAGGCCACCGCGTCGTCGTCGAAAGCCTCGGGAGACGTCGACGAGAAGGTCAGGACCGCGGACCGGTCCTCCAGCATGGCTACGGCGAGGATACTGCGGCTCCCGCGCTGGGCAGCTGCCCGCTGGTAGCGCCGCCACCTGGGATCCATCGTCGTGTCAGGCACCAGCACGGCCAGCCCGGTCTGCCGGGCCTCCAGCCCCGGACCCTCCGCAACGTCGTCCTGCATCCGTTCCAGTATCAGGGCCTCGCGGCTGCCCGGCAGGGCTGCCGGTTGACGGTGCCGGGCCACCAGCACCGAACACCGCACCGGGCGGCCGGTTTCGGCTGCGGCGGACTCGGCGGCCAGGCCGGCCAACTGCCGGAGGAAATCCTCCAGCACGTCGTTGTCGAGCAGTAAATCCTGCAGGCGCTCCGAAAGCCGGGTTTTCAGAATCAATCCTCCGCCGGCTTCTCTTTGGCTTCCTGCAGGTGGTGCTGCAGCTTCTCCTCGGCCTCCCGCCGGCGTCGTGCCATCTCGCGCAGCTCCCGGGTGGACTCGGCCCCTGGCGGAACGAACGGCTCATGCGGCTTGTGGTGCGGGCCTTTGCCGGGCGCAGGGGCATCCGGCTGGTCGTTGTCGCTCATAACCGAATGCTCCCATGGGGCGCGGGAGGCAAGTAGGGACTAAAGACCGTTACGGAGCAGTACGGCGGCAGTCGGTGCGGCTGCTAGTTCCAGCCCAGCAGCCTGAGTCCGGCTGCCGCCCCGGCTCCGGCGAGGACGACCACGAGGAAGGGGGCCCGGAACACGAGGGCGATGCCGGCCGCGGCCAGTGCCCCCAGGCGCGCGTCCAGCGCCAGCGTCTGGCCCGAGGCCACGGTGTTCACAATTGTCAGGGACGCCAGCAGGCCAATGGTCATGGTGCCGGCGATCCGGGACATCCGGGGATCACGGAGCACGCTGGCCGGGACCAGATAGCCCAGCAGTTTCCAGGCGTACGCCAACAGGCACGAGAGCAGCAGCCACATCCACAGGGTCATTTGGCGTCCCCGGAGGGATGCGGATGCGGGTGTTCGGCGTAGGGGTCCACGTCCGGTTCCAGTCCTTCGTCGCTGCGGCCATGGCTGAACCAGCCGATTGCCGCAGCCACCACCGCGGCCACCAGGATCGGCACCCCGGCGGGCACAAAGGGTACGGCCAGCACGGTGGCCAGGGCGCAGACGACGGCGATCGCGACAGGTTCGCGGCCTTTGAGCCGCGGCCACAGCAGGCCCAGGAACGCCGCCACGGCGGCACCGTCCAGGCCCCACTGCTTGGGATCCCCCAGCGCACCTCCTGCCAGCGCGCCCACGGCGGTGAACAGGTTCCAGAGGACGAAGATGCCCAGGCCGGCGGTCCAGAAGCCGCGCTTCTGCTCGAGCGGGTCCGTCTGGCCGGTGCTTGTGGCGGTGGACTCGTCGATCGTGACGTGGGCGGCGGCGAACCGCAGCCAGCCCCGCGGCTGCAGCAGGGCGTTGACCTGCATGCCGTAAATCCCGTTGCGCATGCCCAGCAGGGTGGCCGCTCCCATCGCGGCGACGCCGGAGCCACCCCCGGCCACCACCCCGATGAAGGCGAACTGCGAGCCGCCGCTGAACAGCAGCAGGCTCAGGGCCATGGTCTGCCAGAAGTCGAGTCCGGAGGTGACGGACAGCGCGCCGAAGGACACGCCGTAAAGTCCGGTGGCGATGCTGATGGAGAGCCCGACCCGCACTGCCGGGGACTGCAGAAGCCTCACCGACGGGCCGGTTTCCGCAGGACCGGCTTAGTGGCGCTGGCCAGCAGCAGGGCGCTCATCGCCACGGCGGAAAGCGTCTGGGTGTCCCGGCCGGACCAGCGAGATGGCATGGAGCAACTCAATCACACCCGCGGGAGCGCCCGCCAACCGTGGCGGCCTGCGGCAAAAACAGGTCTTTCCGCCCGGGTCCGCGCCCGCCAATCCGGCGTACCTTGTTGCCTATGAGCAGTGTGGTGGAAATGACCGGCGTCGTGAAGCGGTTCGGGGCCGTAACGGCCCTGGACGGACTGGATTTCGACGTGGCCTCCGGCGAGGTGCACGGTTTCCTCGGCCCCAACGGATCGGGCAAGTCCACCACCTTGCGGATCCTGCTAGGCCTCCTGCGCTCCGATGCGGGTTCCATCCGGGTGCTCGGGCTGGACCCCTGGCGCGACGTTGCGACGTTGCACCGCCGGCTGGCCTACGTCCCGGGGGACGTGGCCCTGTGGCCGAACCTGACGGGCGGCGAGGTGATTGACCTGCTGGGCCGGCTGCAGGGCGGCCAGGACCGCGACCGCCGGGAGCGGCTCCTGGACCTGTTCGAGCTGGACCCCAGTAAAAAGGCGCGCACCTACTCCAAGGGAAACCGTCAGAAAGTGGCCCTCGTTGCTGCCCTGGCCACCGACGCCGAGCTGTTCCTGCTGGACGAGCCGACAAGCGGGCTGGACCCGCTGATGGAGGACGCCTTCCGCGGCTGCGTCCGCGAACTGCGTGAGCAGGGGCGCACCGTGGTGCTGAGCAGCCACATCCTCAGCGAGGCCGAGGCCCTCTCGGACCGGGTGAGCATCATCCGCGCCGGGAAGGTGGTGGAGACCGGCCCGCTGGAGCAACTGCGGCACCTGACCCGCACCTCCGTGACCGCCGACGTCGCAACAGTGCCGCCGGGACTGGATCTGCTGCCCGGCGTCCACGACGTCGTCGTGACGAATCACCGGGTCAACGCCCAGGTCGAACCCATCGGACTGAACCACCTGATGCGGGCGCTGACGACGGCGGGACTGAAGTCACTCACGAGCCAGCCGCCGACGCTCGAGGACGTGTTCCTGCGCCACTACGGTGACATCACCGCCGGGGTTCCGGCGGCGGCTGTTGGCGCTTCGCCCGGCCGGCCCGCCTCGCGGGAGCCCGGCCGACGGCGGGCCGGCGATGCCTGAAACCCTCGCGGGAACTGGCGTCCTGATCCGCCTCGGGCTGCGGCGGGACCGCTGGATGCTGCCGGTCTGGATCGTCGGCTTTGCCCTGATCGCCTACTCGACCGCGCTGGCCGGGGCCGAGCTCTATCCGGATGTGGCAAGCCGTGTCGAGGCCGCCACCGCCCTGAACGCGACCGCGTCCATGGTGGCGATGTTCGGACGGATCTACGATCCCACCTCGATCGGTGCGCTCTCGTTGATCAAATACACCGCCTTCATGACCGCCATCCTGGCTGTCCTCATGGTCATCCTCGCCATCCGGCACACCCGCAGCGACGAGGAGAGCGGACGCCTCGAGCTTCTCGGCGGAGGACGGCTGGGCCGCGACGCGCCGCTGGCAGCCGCCCTCACGATCAGCCTCGGCGCCAGCGTGCTGCTCGGGTTGCTCTCGGCAGCCGCGCTGGCCGCCGGCGGGCTGCCGGCCGCCGGCTCCCTCGCTTTCGGCCTGGGCTGGGCTTCCACGGGGATGGCCTTCAGTGCCATGGCCGGGCTGGCAGCCCAACTCACTGTCAGCGCCCGGGCCGCGACCGGGATCAGCATCGGCGTCGTGGCCGTCACCTATGCGCTCCGCGCCGTCGGCGACCTCGCCGAACCGGGGCCGTCTGTGCTCTCCTGGCTCTCGCCCATCGGGTGGAACCAGCAGATCCGGGCTTTCGCGGGCGACCGCTGGTGGGTGCTGGCGCTGCCGGTCTGCCTGTGCATCGTGCTTGTCCCGGCAGCGTTCGCACTCCGTGCCCGGCGCGATCTTGGTTCCGGTCTCCGCGCCGAACGCCCGGGGCCGGCTGTCGGCTCGCTCTCCGGCGTGTGGGACCTGGCGGTGCGGCTGCAGTACCGCGTGCTGGTGGCCTGGGCCGTGGCGTTCCTGGTTTTCGGCGTCGTGATCGGTTCCCTGGTCAGCAACGTGGCAGAGCTGCTGAGTTCACCGAACGCCCAGGACCTGATCAAGATGCTGGGCGGCAGGCAGGCCCTGACGGACGCTTTCCTGGCCGCGGAAATCAGCATCATGGGGTTGCTGGCCGCAGCCTACGGAGTGTCCTCGGCTAACCATCTGCGCAGCGAGGAGGCCGCGGGCCACACCGAGGCCCTGCTGGGCACGGCCACTACCCGGATCCGCTGGGCGAGCAGCCACTTCACGTTTGCCTTGGCCAGCGTGGCTTTGCTGCTCCTGCTGGCGGGGGTATCGATCGGCGTCGGCGCCGCCTTTGCCGTCAATGACTTCGCTCTGGTGGGCCGGAGCACGGTGGCCGCGTTGGCCCAGGTGCCCGCCGCATGGGTGGTAACCAGTGCGGGCCTGGCGGTGTTTGGCTGGGCACCCCGGCTGGCCGGGGCGGTCTGGGGCCTCCTGCTGGCCTTCGTCGCCCTGGGAGAATTCGGGGTGCTGTGGAATGCCCCGGAATGGCTGATGGACCTCTCCCCGTTCAGGCATTCTCCGCTGCTCCCCGTGGTCGCCGGGGACGGGGCGGCGCTGACGGCGCTCACCGCGGCCGCCGCTGCACTGGCCGCGCTCGGCTATGCCGGCTGGCGGCGCCGCGACCTCGCAGCGTAGGCCTCGAGTCACCATTCGTTGAGGCGATGGCCTGAGGGTAAATCTTCGCCGGACTTCAATTTCTGCCGCCGTACTGCTGCGCCCACCGGTCGATCAAAATTGTCGTTGCCTCGTGATCTGATGTGAGTGTGGACAACACGGCAGCATGGAGCGCGGATGGCAGGGAGGCCCTGGCGGGCGTCGGGGTGTTGACTGCGGTGCTGGATTCCGTCACTGGGGCCGGCGCTGACGGCGGTGGTCCGTCCGGTGCCAGCGACGGCCGGGATGCTGGTCCGTTGGGGGATGATCCGTTGCGGGATCTGGCGGATGATTGCCTGGACGGGCTGGCCGAGGTCGCCCGGTGGGAGGCGCGGGCCGCGGCGTTGAAGGTGCGGCTGGGCGCGACCTATCTGCGGGCCACCGATGCCATGGCGGCACCGGCGGTGGCACCGCACGACGCCAAGTGCCAGGAGATGGCCAAGGTCGCGGAGGTCGCGTGTGTCCTGACGATGAGCGAGCGGACCGCAGGTGCCTTCCTGTCCGACTGCCAGGCTCTGACGGCGGCGCTGCCGCTGACCCTGGCCGCCCTGCAGGACGGGACGATCTCCTGGCAGCACGCCCGGATCATCGTCGACGAAACCTCCGGCCTGGACCCGGCCGGCGCGGCCGGGCTGGAAGCGCACTTCCTGGACCCGGCCGCACCGGACCCGGCCCGGGGCTGCCCGGCCGGGGAACTTGTCCCGTCCCGGTTCCGGGCCAAGGCCCGTACCTGGCGGGAACGCCATCACCGGGAGAGCATCGAGTCACGCCACACCAAGAGCGTTGCGGACCGGCGGGTCGAGTTCCGCCCGGACTCCGACGGGATGGCCTGGTTCTCCGCGTACCTGCCGGCCGATACCGCGGCGGGGATCTGGGACCGGACCACTTCCGCCGCCCGCGCCCTCCAGGGCCCGGACGAGGTGCGGACCCTCACCCAGCTCCGCGCCGACATCGCCGCGACCTGGCTGCTGAGCAGTGGACTCGCCGACGGCGAAGTGGCAGGCGGGGGTGTGCCGTCGCCGCGGGCGCAGGTCCTGGTCACCGTTCCGGTCCTGTCGCTGCTCGGCGCGGGTGAGGAACCGGCGGTCCTGGACGGGTACGGGCCGATCCCGCCCTCGATGGCCCGCCGCCTCGTCGCCGAAGGCGCCGGCTCCTTCTACCGGGTCCTGGTGGACCCGCGGGACGGGGCGCCGCTGGAAATCGGCCGGTCCAGCTACCGGGTGCCGAAGGCAGTGCGGCAGTGGCTGCGGCTCCGCGACGGGAAGTGCCCCTTCCCGGGCTGCAACAACCAGTCCCTGGACAACGACGCCGACCACCTCCTGGCCTGGGCCGACGGAGGCACCACCGGGATCTCCAACCTCGGCCAGCCGTGCCGCAAACACCACGGCCTGAAACACAACTCAGCCTGGACACCGGCCGGAGCCAGCAAAGACGCACCGCCCGGCTGGACCTCACCATCCGGAAGGCACTACCCCAGCGAGCAACAGGACTGGGAACCACCCCACTGGCCACCCGGCATCCTGGAAACGAACGGGCTCCTGGGCTGGGAACAGCCCTCGGATGAAGACATGAAACCAGGCGTGGACCCGCCACCGGACAATGATCTGGGCCTGCCGCCGGATCCCGGCCCGGATCCCAACCAGGAACTGCCCGTGGACCCGCTGCCGGCGTGGTACCAGTTCGCGGCCTGAAACGGCGTCTCCGCAGGCCGTGGGTGCCGAGGCCCGCTCTAGCCGAGGCTCCGCGACCCGGCCCACAGCTGGGCGAGGACCTGCGCCGGCCAGTTCGTGGTGATCTCGTGGATCCCGAGCTCCTGGCACAGCGCAACGTCGTTTTCCGAGTCCACGGTCCACACCCGGAAACGGCGGCCGGAAGTGAGCCAGCGCCTGATGGTCCGGGAATGCCCGCGGACATAGTTGATGCCCGGGCCGGCCAGCCCGGCCTCGCAGTCGTCCAGGATCCGCACAGCTTCGGTCTGCGCGGCCTTCATCACGTTGGCCAGCGCCCCGCCGGTGAGCGCCCCGAGGCCGAGTTCCTCGCGGATCTCCTCAACGTCGACGTCGTCCACGAGCTGGCACACGGCCGAGGACGGGACTGCTTTCAGCAGGTGCTTCACCGAGTCCGGGCTGAAGCTCATGAAGGACACCGCGATGTTGCCGAGCCGGGACGTCGCCGGATCCCAGCCTTCGGCTGTGAGGACTTCCAGGACCCTGTCCTCCAGCTTGAGCTGGAAAGGGCTGGGGTGTTTGAGCTCAATTGCCAGCCCGATCTCCCGGCCCGCTGCCTGCAGCAGGTCCAGCAGCTCCGGGAGGGTCAGCAGCTGGGTGGACCTGCCGCCGTATTCGTCCGGGATCCTGGCACCCTTCCAGGAGGAGAAGTCCAGCTGCCGGAGGTCCTCGAGGGTCCGGTCCGCCACCGGGCCGGTGCCGTCCGACGTGCGGTCCAGGGTGGCGTCGTGCAGTAGCACCGCCTGCTGGTCCCGGGTGAGGTGGATATCGCACTCCACGCCGTCTGCACCGTCGGCGATTGCCTGCAGGTAGGCCGCCCGGGTGTGCTCGGCGAACGCTGCGCTGGAACCGCGGTGCGCGTAGACCATCGGACGGGCTGCAACGGACTCGTCAGTCGTCATGCTGACACGTTAGCCGATGGCCGCTGCCAAAGCGGGGCTAGGCTGGGCACATGCAGGTGAACACTGAGCCAAGTACCCGTTCGGAGGGCCCCGACGGCGCCGGAACTCCCGCCGGAGCCTCCGCCAAAGGCGGTCCCACCCGCCGCCAGACCGTGGCCGCGAGCGACGCCGAAAAAGCCTCCGCGCTGCGGCGGATGAAGCTGCTGGCACTCTCGCTGCTGATCCTGATGGCCATCATTTTTGTGGTCGCCTTCGCCTTGCAGAAGCAGTACCCCTGGCTCGAATACGTCCGGGCTGCGGCCGAGGGCGGCATGGTCGGCGCCCTCGCCGACTGGTTCGCGGTAACGGCCCTGTTTAAGTACCCGATGGGACTCAAGATCCCGCACACCGCCATCATTCCGCAGCGCAAGGACCAGATCGGCGCCTCGCTGGGCGAATTCGTGGAAACCAACTTCCTTTCCGAAAAGGTGGTCCAGGACAAACTGGCCTCTGTTGACATTGCCCGCAAGGCCGGCGCGTGGCTCTCCGGACCCGGCGGCGCGGAGCGGGTCGCCAAGGAGGGTGCCGCCGTCATCCGCGGCGCCTTCACGGTGCTCAACGATGACGACGTCCAGGCCGTGATCGAGGGCATGGTCCGCCGGCATCTGCTCGCCCCGCCGTGGGGTCCCCCGGTGGGCCGGGTCGCCCAGCGGATCTTCGACGACGGCCACCACCACGCCCTGGTGGACGTGCTCGTGGACCGGACTGTTGACTGGGTGCGGGACAACCAGGAGACGGTCAACAGGTTGGTCACGGACCGCTCCCCCACCTGGGTGCCGTCGTTCGTGGACGGTCTCGTCGGCGACAAGGTCTACGTGGAGATCCTGAAGTTCACCCGCGCCGTGCAGTCCGACCCGCAGCACCAGGTCCGGCTGTCGATCGACAAGTACCTCAAAGACCTCGCGCAGGACCTGCAGCATGATCCGGTGATGATCGCCCGGGCCGAGGGCATCAAGGCCCAGGTCCTCGGCGATCCCGAGGTCCGGGAGCTCGCGTCCCGCACCTGGGGGACAATCAAGGCCGCGCTGCTGTCCGCCGTCGACGATCCGCACAGCGAGTTGACCGTCAGGTTCAAAGCCGCCGTCCATGACTTCGGCACCCGGCTGGTGGTTGACCCCGAACTGGCCGGCAAGGTCAACACGTGGATCGGGGACGCCGCCGGGTACCTCGTGAAGACGTACCGCTCGGACATCGCGGGCGTGATCACCGATACTGTGGCCCGCTGGGATGCCGAGGAAACCTCGGAGAAGATCGAACTCCAGATCGGCAAGGACCTGCAGTTCATCCGGATCAACGGCACCGTGGTGGGCGCCCTCGCCGGGCTTGCGATCTTTACGGTGGCGCATCTGGCCTTCGGGTAGCCGTCCGACGGTCCGCAGCTCAGGCTAGGCGGCCGCGACCTTGGCCTTCGTCCTGCCCGGCATGGCAAAGATGGTAAAAGCCAGCGCTGCGAGCGTCGTGACCACCAGCAGCGTCAGCCCGATCGAGTAGCTGTGGGTGGCGGCGTCGTACGTCGCTCCCATGACCAGCGGCGGGAAGTAGCCGCCCAGTCCCCCGGCCGCGCTGACAACTCCGCTGATGCTGCCCACTTTCCCGGCAGGGGCGAGCACCCCCACCCATGCGAACACTCCGCCCGTCCCGAGTCCCAGCGCCGCCGCCATGGCGACGAACGTCAGGCCGGCGGGGACTTCGCCGTCGGGTTGCAGGTTGACCGCCCAGGCGAGGACCGCGACGCCCGTCAGTGAGGTGATCACCACGGGTTTGGGTCCGAACCTGTCCGCGAGCACGCCGCCCACCGGCCGCGCCAGCACGGCAGCCAGCGCAAAACCGGCGGTGCGCGCCCCGGCGCCGCTCGGATCGAAGCTGTAGACGTCGCGGAGGTAGGTGGGCAGGTAGGTGGCAAAGGAGACGAAGCCACCGAAGACCACGGCGTAGAGGAAGCACATCTTCCAGGTCACCGGGGTCTTCGCGGCGTCGAGCAGCTTGGGCAGGACGGGGAGGTTGTTGCGCGTCCAGCCGGGGGCTTCCTTCATCAGGAACCAGACCAGGGCCGCCATGCCCGCGAGGATCGCGGCGATCAGCAAATGAGTGGGGAAGTAGCCGATCGCCGCGACCAGCCTCGGGTTCAGGAAGGCGGCCAGCGCCGTGCCGCCCATTCCGGCGCCGAAGACGCCGGTGGCGAAGCCGCGCCGGGACGGCTCATACCAGGCGCTGACAAAGGGGATCCCGACGGCGAAGACGGTTCCGGCGACGCCCAGCAGCAGGCCGGCCGACAGCACCAGGGCGAAGGAGCGCAAGGTGCCGCCGACAGCCACGAGCAGGATCGGCAGGATGGAGGCCAGCAGCACAAAGGTGAACATCGCCCGGCCGCCGCACTTGTCCGTCAGGGTGCCGACAACGATCCTGCCCAGCGAGCCGACGAACACCGGCATGGCCACGAGCACCCCGGTGGTGGCCGGATTCAGCTGAAGGTTCACCGTGTAGAAGGCGCCAAGGGTGGCCACGGAGTTCCAGGCCCAGAACCCGACCACCGACGCCGAGGTGGCGAGCACGAGGTTGAGTGTCCGCCCGGCGGGGGCGGCCGAAGGAAGGGGCGCGGATCCGGCCATCAACGGTTCCTCGTGTCCCGGTCGCGGGTGCCGACGGCGGACCAGCCCCGGCGGGCGGCGGTGCCGGAGGACCGCGCAGCCGCTGCACCTGCCCTGCTGCCGTCCCTGTCCTTGTCACGCGAGCGGTAAACGATGTAGGGGCGGAAGAGGTAGTGGAACGGCGCGGTGAAAGCGTGGACCAGCCGGGTGAAGGGCCAGATCACGAAAAGCGCCATGCCCACCAGGGTGTGCAGGTGGAAGGAAAAAGGCGCAGCCGCCATGGCCGCCAGATCCGGCTGGAAGATGAACAGGGACCGGAACCACGGTGCGACGGTCTCGCGGTAGTTGTGCCCGTGCCCGCCCTCGAAAACGCTGGCCAGGGTGGTCCACAGGCCAAACACAATGGCTGCGGTGAGCACCACGTACATGGTCTTGTCGTTCTTGGTGGTGGCCATAAAGACCGGCCCGGTGGTGCGGCGGCGGTAGATCAGCAGGAGGATCCCGCCCAGGGTCCCCACCCCCGCGATCCCGCCCACAAACAGGGCGTTGAAGTGGTAGAACTCCTGGCTCATCCCCACCGCCTGGGTCCACGCCATCGGGATGACCAGGCCGAAAAAGTGGCCGGCGATCACGGCAAGCAGGCCGAAGTGGAACAGCGGCGAGGCGATCCGCAGCAGCCGGGATTCGTAGAGCTGGGAGGACCGTGTGGTCCAGCCGAACTGGTCGTACTTGTAGCGCCAGACCAGCCCGCCCACCAGCACAACGACCATGACGTAGGGCAGGACGCCCCAGAGCACGATGTCCAGGGCGGAAAGTTCGACGGCGGCGCCGGGCACTGCTTCGGTTGCCAGCATGGTCAGGCCCCCTTCACGGGCAGGAGTCGCGGATCATACGGGTCCAGACCCACCGCTTCGGTGGGCGGGCCGTAGCCCGCCATCCGCATCACGGCCTGCTCGTCCGCCGGCGATTTCCCGGGCAGCGTGGCGCAGACGGCCTGCAGGATCAGGGCATGTGGAAGCTCGTCCCGGAGCAGCCCGAAACGCAGCATCTCGAGGCTGGCGCGGAAACGGGTCAGCAGGTCACGGCCCGCCCCGAGGTCCACCCGGGCGGCGTATTCCAGCACCATCGGCAGGTAGTCGGGCAGTTCCCCGTGGGTGTCGACCAGGATGTCGCTCTGCCGGTAGGCCTTCTTGAAGTTGCCCAGCACTTCGCCGCGGCGCCGGGTGTCCCCGTCCGTCCAATAGGACAGGTGCAGGGCATGGCGCTTGCCGAGGTCGAACTCGCGCACGTAATGGGCCTGGCTGTCCATCTGCGGCGTGGATTCAAGCGAATCCAGCACCTCCTGGAAGTCCGCGACGGCGCCGGGGAACTCGCCCAGCGCGGCGCGCATCAGCGGCACCCTGCTGATCAGTTCCTCGTCCGGGTAGGACAGGCACCAGGCCGCCGCGAGGTAGACAACCTGCTCGCGCCGGCTCACGGTTGCTCCTCCTGCGGCGGGTTGGGTTTATCCGGAAAGAGCCCGGAAGGCGCCCCCGTGCCGTCCCAGTTCAGGAGGTTCACCCGGCCCCGGAGGGTGGTTTCGCCGGGCGCGGAGCCGGAGGTCTGCCGGTCCCGCAGGGCGTTGAAGGTCTCCACCGCCACGGGAACGGGCCTGCCGCTGGCCTCGCCGAACGGGGAGGAATCCTGCATGCCGGGCCCGCCCTCGAAGTCCAGCGAGCATCCCATCTCCTCGAGGTCGTGGGCCTGTTCCACATGGGCCTTGGGGATCACGTAGCGCTCCTCGTACTTCGCGATCGCCATCAGCCGGTACATCCCGTACATGGTCTGTCCGTCCATGCCCACGGCCTCGGGGATGGAGTCGTCCGGGTCGTTGCCCATGCTGATGCCGCGCATGTAGGAGCGCATGGCGGCGAGTTTCTTCAGCACGGCCGTGACCCGGTCCGCGTCGCCGGCTGTGAAGAGTTCCGCGAGGTATTCCACCGGGATGCGGAGCGCGTCGATGGCGCCGAAGAGGTTGCCGGCGTCCTCGCCGTCGTGCCCCTGGTCCCGCAGCAGGTCCACCACGGGTGAGAGTGGCGGAACGTACCAGACCATCGGCATGGTCCGGTATTCGGGGTGCAGCGGCAGTGCCACCTTGTAGACCTTGGCGAGGGCGTAGACGGGCGAGCGCCGGGCGGCGTCGATCCAGTCCTCCGGGATGCCCTGGGCCCGGGCGTCGGCCTGGACGGCGGGGTCGTTCGGGTCCAGCAGGACCTCCATCTGGGCGTCGTAGAGTTCCTGCGGGTCGGTGACGGCGGCAGCCGCGGTGACGGCGTCGGCGTCGTACAGGAACAGCCCCAGGTACCGCAGCCGGCCCACGCAGGTCTCCGAGCAGACCGTCGGCAGTCCCACCTCCACCCGCGGGTAGCAGAAGGTGCACTTCTCGGCCTTGCCGGTCTTGTGGTTGAAGTAGATTTTTTTGTACGGGCAGCCGGTGACGCACTGCCGCCAGCCGCGGCATTTGTCCTGGTCCACCAGGACGATCCCGTCCTCCACCCGCTTGTAGATCGCGCCGGAGGGGCAGGAGGCCATGCAGGAGGGGTTGAGGCAGTGCTCGCAGATCCGCGGCAGGTAGAACATAAACGTCTGCTCGTAGGCGAACTTGATCTTGTCCTCTGATTCGCGCCGGACCTTCTCCACGATCGGGTCCAGATGGCCGTACTCGGTGGAGCCGCCCAGGTCATCGTCCCAGTTCGCGGACCAGGTGATCTTGGTGTCCTCGCCGGTGATGAGGGACTTGGGCCGGGCCACCGGGAAATCGTCGCCCAGCGGTGCGTCCACGAGCGTCTTGTAGTCGTAGGTCCACGGCTCGTAGTAGTCCTTGAGCTTGGGCTGGACCGGGCTGGCGAAGATCCCGAAGAGCTTCTTGACCCGGCCTCCGGCCTTGAGGACCAGTTTGCCGCGCTTGTTCAGCACCCAGCCGCCCTGCCACTTGTCCTGGTCCTCGTAGCGGCGCGGATACCCCTGCCCGGGGCGGGTTTCGACGTTGTTGAACCAGACGTATTCGGTGCCCGCACGGTTGGTCCAGGCCTGCTTGCAGGTCACGGAACAGGTGTGGCAGCCGATGCATTTGTCCAGGTTCATGACCATGCCCATTTGAGCCATTACACGCATCAGTACTGCACCTCCTGGGAACGACGGCGGACGGTGGCCACCATGTCGCGCTGGTTTCCGGTGGGGCCAAGGTAGTTGAACGCGTAGGCCAGCTGGGCGTAGGCGCCGATCAGGTGCGACGGTTTGACCAGCAGCCGGGTCACGGAGTTATGGATCCCGCCCCGCCGCCCGGTGGCCTCGGACTTCGGCACGTCGATGGTGCGCTCCTGCGCGTGGTGGACGTAGACCACGCCGGCCGGCATCCGGTGGCTGACGATGGCCCGGGCCACCAGCACGCCGTTGATGTTCAGGCATTCCACCCAGTCGTTGTCCTTGACCTGGATGGACTCCGCGTCGGCGGGGCTCATCCAGACCGTCGGCCCGCCGCGGGACAGCGAGAGCATCAGCAGGTTGTCCTGGTATTCGGAGTGGATGGACCATTTGGAGTGCGGCGTCAGGTACCGGACCACCACCTCCAGCTGGCCGTCCTGGCCGAGTTTGGGTTCGCCGAACAGGCGGTGCATGTCCAGCGGCGGCCGGTAGATCGGCAGCGCCTCGCCGATGTCGATCATCCAGTCGTGGTCGAGGAAGAAGTGCATCCGCCCGGTCAGGGTGTGCCACGGTTTGAGCCGCTCCACGTTAATGGTGAAGGGGGCGTAGCGCCGGCCGCCCGTCTCGGAGCCGGACCATTCCGGCGAGGTGATCACCGGGACCGGGCCGGCCTGGGTCTGGGCGAAGGTGATGAACTTCTCCTCGGAACCCTCGGAGAGGTCCGCCAGTTTCCGTCCCGTGCGGACTTCCAGGTCCTTGAACCCCTGCACGGACAGCGCACCGTTGGTGGTGCCGGAGAACGCCAGGATGGCCTCCGCCATCTTCGCGTCGGTGTCGATCGCCGGGCGGCCGTCCGCGGCGCCGCCGAGCATCACGCCGTTGGAGCGGCTGAGCCGGTCCAGCGGGCCGGCGAGTTTGTAGGTGACGTTCTTGACCGTGAAGCCCAGCTTGTCGGCCAGCGGCCCGACGGCGGCCAGCTTGTCCGCGATGGCCGTGTAGTCCCGCTCCACCACCGAAAAAATGGGCATGTTCTGCCCGGGCACCGCGGGGATGGCCGTGTCCCGCCAGTCCCGCACGATCCCGCCGGGCTGGGCGAGCTGGCCGGGGGTGTCGTGCTGCAGCGGCACGCTGACGAGGTCCCGGCGGACGCCCAGGTGGGTCCTGGCCTGCCGGGAGAACTCCTGGGCCAGCAGGTGGAACATGTCGAAGTCGGTTTTGGTCTCCCACGGCGGGTCGATCGCCGGGGTGAAAGCGTGCACAAAGGGGTGCATGTCAGTGGAGGACAGGTCGTGCTTCTCGTACCAGGTGGCGGCCGGGAACACGACGTCGGACAGCAGAGTGGTGGAGGTCATCCGGAAGTCGGCGGAGACCAGCAGGTCCAGTTTTCCTTCCGGCGCCTGCTCGTGCCATTTCACGTCCCGGGGTTTGAGCCCTTCGGCGTGGTCCTTGCCCAGGACATTGTTGTGGGTGCCCAGCAGGTTCCTCAGGAAGTACTCGTTGCCCTTGGCGGAGGAGCCGAACAGGTTGGAGCGCCACAGCACGAGGGTCCGCGGCCAGTTTTCCGGGGCGTCCACGTCCTCGATCGCCGGGTTCAGGGTGCGGTTCTTGAGCGCGTCCGCGATGTAGCTGGGGGTGTCCGTGGCGGTTCCGGCGGCGACGGCGGCTTCGGCCTCGTCCGCGAGGTCCAGCGGGTTGCGGTCGAACTGCGGGTAGAACGGCATCCAGCCGAGCCGGGCGGACTGGGCCAGCGCGTCCGCGGTGTGCATGCCGTCCAGGGCCCCGGTGGACAGCGGGGATTTCAGCGCATCCGCGGAGTAGCCGTCCTGCCGCCACTGGTCCGTGTGCATGTACCAGTAGCCGGTGCCGATCATGGTCCGCGGCGGCCGTGCCCAGTCCAGCGCGTTCGCCAGCGACACCCAGCCGGTGGCGGGGCGGGTCTTTTCCTGGCCGACATAGTGCGCCCAGCCGCCGCCGTTGCGGCCCATGCAGCCGGTCAGCATCACGAGGGCCAGGACCGCCCGGTAGGTGGTGTCGCCGTGGAACCACTGGCAGATCCCGGCGCCCATGATGATCATGGAGCGTCCCTTGGACTCCTCGGCGTTCCGGGCGAATTCCCGCGCCACCCGGATGCAGGCCTGCGCGGGAACGGACGTAATCTCCTCCTGCCAGGCCGGGGTGTACGGCGTCGTGGCGTCGTCATATCCGGCGGCCCACCCCCCGGAAGCCCTTCGCGGCCTACGCCGTACTGGGCCAGCATGAGGTCGAAGACGGTGGTGACCAACTGGCCCTCCACCTCGATGACCGGCACCCCGCGCCGGAGCACGCTGCCGGTGCCGTCCGCCTCCTCGAAGCAGGGCAGCTGGATCTCGGCGCTCGCCCCGGAGACTTCCATGAGGGACAGCGCCGGTTCGATCCCCTCGAGGTCCAGGTTCCATTTGCCCTCGCCGCTGCCGGAGTAGCGGAATCCCATGGAGCCGTTGGGGACGGCCGGGCGTCTGGTCTTCTTGTCGAACAGGACGGTGCGGAAGGCCGCGTCCTCGGCCAGGGACTCGGCCGGGAGGTCCTTGGCGGTGAGGAACTTCGACGGGGTGAGCGAGCCGTCGTCGCGCCGTTCGAGCCGGACCAGGAACGGCAGGTCGGTGTACTGGCGGACGTAATCGGAGAAAAACGGGACCTCGCGCTCGACGAAGAACTCCTTCAGCATGACGTGGCCCATGGCCAGTGCGGCGTCGGTTCCGGCCTGCGCTGGCAGCCATTCGTCGGCGAACTTCGTGTTGTCCGCGTAGTCCGGGCTGACCGTGACCACCTTGGTGCCGCGGTACCGCACCTCGGCCATCCAGTGCGCATCCGGGGTCCGGGTGACGGGAACGTTGGAGCCCCACATCATGAGGTAGCCGGCGTCCCACCAGTCGCCGGATTCCGGGACGTCGGTCTGGTCCCCGAACACCTGCGGGCTGGCCACGGGCAGGTCCGCGTACCAGTCGTAGAAGGACGTCATCACCCCGCCGATCAGCTGGATGAACCGGGTCCCGACCGCGTGCGAGACCATGGACATCGCCGGGATCGGCGAGAAACCGGCGCAGCGGTCCGGGCCGTAGGTCTTGATCGTGTTGACGTGCGCGGCGGCCGCGATCTCGATCGCTTCCTGCCAGGACACCCGCACCAGGCCGCCTTTGCCGCGTGCCTGCTGGTAGCGGCGGCGCCGTTCCGGGTCCCCGACGACGTCGGCAAAGGCCAGCGCCGGGTCGCCCAGCCGGGCTTTGGCCTCGCGGTACATCTCGACGAGGACGCCCCGTGCGTAGGGGAAGCGGACACGGGTGGGCGAGTAGGTGTACCAGGAAAAGGCCGCCCCGCGGGGGCAGCCTCTCGGTTCGTATTCCGGGCTGTCCGGGCCCACCGAGGGGTAGTCCGTCTGCTGGGATTCCCACGTGATGATGCCGTCTTTGACGTACACCTTCCAGGAGCAGGAACCGGTGCAGTTCACCCCGTGGGTGGAGCGGACCACCTTGTCGTGGCTCCACCGGTCCCGGTAGAAGATGTCACCCTTGCGGCCCCCCTCCCGGAACACCGCCCTGCCGTCGTCGGTCTGGTCCCATTTCGTGAAAAATCGGCCCAGCTTCAACATTGCGTCCGAGGCGGGTCCATCTAACCCCGCAGGGTCTCCGGCAGTCATGCCCCCAAGCTAGGGGCCGCACCCGGGCCCCGATAGGGCCATGCGGCACTGGGCAGTTCCCTTCAGGAAGAACCAGCGGGAGCCGGCCGCGGGGCAGGCTCGACCGGGCTCAGGCGAAGCTCTCCAGTTCCACGCCCGCGCTTTCGAGGGCCGCCCGGACCGCGGCCGCCGTGGCGACGGACCCTGGGGTGTCGCCGTGGATGCACAGGGAGTGCGGTTCGAGCCGGAGCACGGTGCCGTCCACGGCCTCGACTTCGCCCTTCGTGGCCAGGCGCACGGCCCGTTCGGCGATCCGGCCGACGTCGTCCAGCATTGCACCGTCCTGCGAGCGCGGCATGAGGGTCCCGTCCGGCAGGTAGGCGCGGTCGGCGAAGGCCTCGGCGAAGACCGGGTGGCCGGCCTCCTGGGCGATGCCGAGGAGGGCGGAGCCCGGGAAACCCAGGACGGGAAGTCCCGGATCGTAGGCCTGGATGGCGGCGACCACCGCGGAGGCCTGCTCGGCGTCGCGCACTGTCCGGTCGTAGAGCGCCCCGTGCAGCTTGACGTAGTCCACCGAGGCGCCGACGGCGTGTGCCACCCCGTCCAGGGCGCCGAGCTGGTACAGCACGGCGCCGAAGAGGTCATCGAACGTGATGTCCATGGCCCGGAGACCGAAGCCGGCGAGGTCCGGGTAGCCCAGGTGCGCGCCCACCCGGACGTCGAGCTCGTAGGCGGCCCGGCAGGTGTCCAGCATGGTCACGGGGTCCCCTGCGTGCAGCCCGCAGGCCACGCTGGCGCTTGTGACCAGCGGAAACATCGCCGCGTCGTCGCCCATGGTCCAGGTCCCGAAGGACTCGCCCAAGTCAGCGTTCAGATCCAAAACGTGCCGCCATTCTTCGCTGATTCGTCCTTGCCGGCCGTGTTGGCCGTATCGGCCGTGCTGGCCGGGTGCCGCACCGCTGCGCTCTGCACGGCTACCGGGGCGTCGGGTTCCGCGGTGCCCCCGAGTTCGCCGGGAATGACGAGCGGCATCGGGCCGAACGCTTCTTTGGCGTTCGCGACGACGGCGCGGCCCATCATCCGGTTGCCCACGCCGCCCACGACGGCGCCGATGCCGAACGGCAGCGCCCGGCCCAGCAGGGCCGTCCCCTGCTGTTTCAGCAGGGTCCGCAGGAACATCGTCTGGATCCGTTCCCGCACCGAGCCGAAGCCGGCCAGCGGAACCCGGCGGGCGAAGAGGGAGCCCCAGGCCTGGGTGGGGCCCCTGCCCTGCCCGGCCGTCTGCCCGCTCAGCGAGCTCAACAGGGCGGTGCCTTCCTCGCCCAGCATGATCGCCATGACCAGGGTGCTGGCCTTCTCCGGGTCCACCAGCCGCACACCGTGGAGTTCGGCGAGGGAGGTGGAGAAGAGTGCGGTGGCCTCGAGGAAACCAACGGTCGCGGCGGCCGAGAGGCCCAGGGCGGCGGCGGTCCCGACGCCGGGAATCACGGCGGCACCACCGACGAGCGCGCCGCCGCCGGTGACAGCCATGAGGTAGTCCCGTTCCAGCCTGGCGGCGAGCTGCTCCGCGGTGGCGTGCGGATGCTTTCGCTGGAGCCGGCGGAGGTTCGCCAGGACCAGCGGGCGCTGGACTTCAACGGCCCGCAGGAGCACGTTGTGGACGCCCGGCTTGGGCTTGCCCTGGGCGTCGAACATCGCATTGTGAGCTGACTGCTGGGCAATCTTGATTGCCGGGTTGCTTCGCTTGGCCATCATCGCCTCTCCCTGAACCATAAGTGTGCTGAGCTTCGTCTTGTGTTAACACTAGGCTACGGGGAGCGGGCAGTTCGAGGCGGACCGGCGGCACCCATCCGCCTCGAACTGCCCGCAGGCTGCTGCCGGGTTTAGCGCGGGGTCCGGATGAGCTTCTTGTTGACGAACTCATTCATGCCGAACCGTGCCAGTTCGCGCCCGACGCCGGAGCGCTTCACCCCGCCGAACGGCAGGTCCGCCTGGGTTTCGGCCACGGAATTGATGAAGACCATGCCGGTGTCCAGCCGGTCCGCGACCTCCTTGGCTTTCCCGGTATCGGCGCTGAAGACCGCACCGCCCAGCCCGTAGGGGGAACCGTTGGCCAGTTCGATGGCCTCTTCCACGGTGGCGACCTTGTAGATGACCGCTGCCGGGCCGAAGAGCTCTTCGGAGAATGCGCGCATCCCGGGGGTGACATCGGTCAGCACGGTGGGCTCCACGTAGGCGCCGGGGCCGTCGACGTGGTGTCCGCCGGTCCGCAGGGTGGCGCCCTTGTCCACGGCGTCCTGGATCTGTTCGATGAGGCCGTCCGCGGCGCTCTGCGAGGAGAGCGGCCCGAAGCGGGTGTCGGCGAGCAGGGGGTCGCCCGGCTTGATCGCGGACATCCGGGCAGTGAATTTCTCCACAAATGCCTCGTAGAGGTCCTCGAGGATGATGAAACGCTTCGAGGCCGTGCACGCCTGGCCGGCGTTCCCCATCCGGCCGCTGACCGCTGCCTTGACGGTGGCGTCGAGGTCATCGGAGTCGAGGACGATGAAGGGATCACTCCCGCCCAGTTCCAGCACGTACTTCTTCAGGTTCCTTCCGGCCACCTCGGCAACCGCCGAGCCTGCCCGCTCGCTGCCGGTCAGCGAGACACCCTGGACGCGGCCGTCCGCGATGACCTCGGCAACCTGTTCGTTACTCAGGAACAGGTTGATGTAGGCGCCTTCGGGGAGTCCGGCGTCCTGGAAGATCTGCTCGATGGCGAGGGCAGACTGCGGGCAGCTGCCGGCGTGCTTGAGCAGGATGGTGTTGCCGAGGATCAGGTTGGGGGCGGCGAACCGGGCCACCTGATAGTAGGGGTAGTTCCACGGCATGATGCCCAGGAGCGGTCCGACCGGCGCGGAGCGGACAATGGCCTCCCCGCCGCCCTTGACGTCCAGCAGCTCGTCCTTGAGGAAGGAGGGCCCCTCTTCGGCGTAGTACGCGTAGATGTCGGCCACGAGGCCCACCTCGCCCCGGGACTGGGCCAGGGGCTTGCCCATTTCCGTGGCAATCAGCCGGGCCAGTTCGTCCTGGCGTTCCCGGTACAGTTCGGCCACGCGGGCAATCACCTTGGCGCGGGCCTCCACGGGCGCCGCTTGCCAGTCCCCGAAGGCAGCCTTCGACGCAGCGAGCGCGCCCTCCACCTCGCCCGCGGTGGCGAGCGGGAATTCCTTCAACGTTTCTCCGGTCGCGGGGTTCACTGTCTTGTAGGCCGTCATAAATCCACCATCTCCGATTCTGAGTAATCCAGCTCCATCGGGCCCACGGCCGCCGCCGCGTTGAAGCAGCATTGCGGCCATAAGGGCCCAGTACGTCGGAACGGGCTGTCCTGGTGAGGTCGCCCGTCCCATTAGGCGGCAACCCGGACGCCCCGCCGCCTATTCCATCGGATCGTTCGCGGCCCGGATCCGCCGCCCCCTTGCAGTGCCGGGCACCTAGACTGGAGCCATGCGCTCACTGCGGGCCCTCCGACCATTCGCGCACCGGGAATACCGGGTGCTGATTGCGGCCCTGGCCATCTCCATTTTCGGCTCCGGGATGTGGGCCGTGGCGATGGTCTATGAGGTGATCCATCTGGGCGGGGGCCCGCTGGAGCTCTCCCTCGTGGCGGCGGCGGGCAGCGTGGGCCTCGTCGCGTTTGTGCTTGCGGGCGGCATCGCGGCGGACCGGTTCCCGCAGCGGCTCCTCATCATCGCGGTGGAGGGGGCCAACCTGGGTGTCATCGCCGGCATCAGCGGGCTGGCCATGCTGGGCTGGCTGCAGCTCTGGCATCTCGCGCTCGGTGCGTTTGTGCTGGGCGTCGGGGCGGCGTTCTTCTTCCCCGCGTACTCCGCCATCCTCCCGAGGATCCTGCCGCCGGAGGACCTGCTCGCGGCCAATGGCATGGAGGGGACCATGCGGCCCATCCTGCAGCAGGCCACCGGTCCCGCCGTCGCCGGCATCCTGGTCGCCGCGCTGTCCCCCGCGCACGCTGTGACCGGTGTGGCGGTGTGCCACCTGCTGGCTTTTTCCATCCTCAACCTGCTCCATCGCCAGCCCCGCCCAGGGTCGGAGGTCAGTGACGGGAGCGCTGGTTCCGGAACCGGCGAGCGCGCCAGGACGTCCCTTTTGCACGACCTCCGCGAGGGTGTCAGCTACACGGTCCGCACGCCCTGGCTGCTGTGGACCTTGCTGTGGGCCTGCATCTCCGTGCTGTTCCTGATCGGCCCCATTGAGGTGCTCCTGCCGTTCGTGGTCCGCGACCAGCTCGGCGGCGACTCGCGCATGTTCGGCTTCCTGCTCGCGATCATGGGCGTCGGCGGCGCCGCAGCCTCGCTGGCCACGGCCTCATTCCCGCTTCCGCGCCGCTACCTCAGCGTCATGATGGTGAGCTGGGGTGCCGGCAGCCTGCCGCTCGCCGCCGTCGGCGTCATCGACAGTTTCTGGGCGCTGGCGGCCGCGCTCTTCATCTTCGGCGCGACCGGCGGCATGGGCATGGTCATCTGGGGAACCCTGCTGCAGCGCCGGGTGCCGCCGCACCTGCTGGGCCGCGTCTCAAGCTTGGATTTCTTCGTTTCACTCGCCCTGATGCCGGTCTCCATGGCCCTGGCCGGACCCGCCGCCGAGGTGCTTCCGGTCGGCCTGATCTTCCTGGTCGCCGGGACGGTGTGCCCGGTCATGGCCGTGATTGCCATGGCTATCGCGCGGATGCCGGTCGACGAACTCGCCCATCCGCTGGACGACGGCCGGGAGGCCTTCGGCGCGGATGGCACAGCCCCGGCCGAAGCCCCCGGAGCAGGGCAACCCGGTCCGACGCAACGCCGGTCCTAGACCGCCGCGCGCACGATCGGGATGGACGCCGTCGGGAGTCCGCTCGGGAAGATCGTGGGCGCCGGTGCCGCGACCGGGGCCAGCGGAACCCGCACCGTATCGCCGTCGACCGTGAGCAGCTCGCCGCGCACGTCGACCTCCAGCGGTGCGCCCTCGCGCACGGTCAGGCTGATGGCACCCTGTTCCAGTTCGAGCTGCAGCAGCCGGCCCTGGATCTTCAGGTGGAAGGACAGCCCGTCCCATCCGGCGGGCAGCCGCGGGTCGAAGTACGGCACCGCGCCCTGGTCGCGCAGGCCCGCGAAGCCGCTGACCAGCGAACTCCAGACCCCGCCGGTGGAGGCGATGTGGACGCCGTCGATCGTGTTGCCGTGGGTGTCGTCCAGGTCGATGAACAGCGCGTGGGTGAAGTGGTCCAGCGCGGCTTCGCCGTAGCCGACCTCGGCCGCCATGATGCCCTGCACGCAGGCGGACAGGGTGGAGTCGCCGGTGGTGATTGGATCGTAGAAGTCGAAGGCGCGGCGCTTTTCCTCGGCGGTGAAGTCCTGCCACTGCAGGAACATGGCCAGCACGCTGTCCGCCTGCTTGAGGACCTGGTGGCGGTAGATCACCAGCGGGTGGAAGTGCAGCAGCAGCGGGTACTTGGACCGGGGCGTGCTCCAGTCCCACGGCTCCAGGGTCATGAAGTCGTTGTCCTGCGAGTGGACCTGGAGGTCCTCGTCGTAGGGCAGCTGCATGCGGTTGGCGGCCTGCTCCCAGAGCTGGCGTTCGGCGTCGTCGATCTCCGGGTGGTCCAGTGCCGCCGCGGCGCGCAGGTTAAACCGGGCCATGACGTTGGTGTACAGGTTGTCATTGACGACGGCGGTGTACTCGTCCGGGCCGGTGACGCCGTGGATGTGGAAGAGCCCGTCCTTGCCGAAGAAGCCCAGTGAGACCCACATCCGGGCGGTCTCGATCAGCAGCTCGGAGCCGAGGGATTCCTCGAATGCCTGGTCGCCGCTGGCCCAGATGTAGCGGTTGGTCGCGAAGGCGATCGCCGCGGCGATGTGGAACTGGGCGGTGCCGGCGGCGTAGTAGGCGCTGGCCTCGAGACCGTTGATGGTGCGCCACGGGAACAGTGCGCCGTCCACGCTGAGCTCCTTGGCGCGGATCTTGGCCTCGGGCAGCATCGCATGGCGGAACTCGAGGACCTGGCGGGCGTTGCCGGGGCTGGTGTACGTCAGGTAGGGCATCAGGTACACCTCCTGGTCCCAGAAGTAGTGCCCGTCGTAGCCCGAGCCGCTGACGCCCTTGGCCGGGATGCCGGCGACGTCGGCGCAGGCAGTCGCCTGCGCCAGCTGGAAGAGGTTCCAGCGGACGGCCTGCTGGAGTTCCGTTTGGCCGGCGAGGACGATGTCCCCCGTGGTCCAGTAGTTTCGGTAGTGCGCCGCACTTTCGGCGAAGATCTCCGCGAGCGGCCGGAGGCCCGCCTCCGCGTCATCGGCCAGGTCTTCGGAGGCCTGCCCGACGGCGTAGCTGACGCTCTTCTCCAGCACGAACGGCTCGTCGGCGCCAACGGCCAGGACGTAGCGGACACTGCTGTCGTCCTCGTGCACCAGGGTGTCGAAGGGCTGCACCCCGGCGTTCGTCCAGTGATCGACGGCCAGGCCGATGCGCTGCTTGGATTCGGCGGTTTCCCAGGACAGGCGCAGGGAGCCGTCGCCGCCGTCGAGCCGCATCGGCAGCAGGACACGGCCGGCGTGCCGGCCGGCACGGCGCGGGTCATGGGCCGAGTGGTCGTCGACGGGCTGGTCCTGGCGGTTGATGACCGAGGAGGTCACGTCGGCGGAGATGTCCCGGTCCGCGGCGAGTTCCAGCGAGATGCCAAGCGCACCGCGGGACTGGTAGCCGACGGCCCGGCGTTCGGTGGTGGTCACGGTGGCGCCCGAGCGGCACTGCCAGGTGATCCGGCATTCGTAGACGCCGGTGGCGAAGTCGACGCTGCGCCGGTAGTCGAGCACGGTGGATTCGTCCAGGCTCAACGTTTCCCCGTCGATGACCACGGCGAAGTTGTTGGCGTCCGGGATGTAGAGGATCCGCTGGCCGGTGCGGGCGAAGCCGTAGGCGTTTTCCGCGTGCTTGATGTCCCAGGTCTCGTGGAAGCCGTTGATGAAGCTGCCCGGCAGTTCGGCGTCGGCGGTGGCCCAGTGGGCGCCCCGGATGCCGAGGTGGCCGTTGCCCAGGCTGAAGAGGGTTTCCAGGGTGCCGGCGTTGCCCGGCAGGTGGACGGTCTCGACCAGCTGCCAGGGGTCGTTGGGGAACCGTGCGCGGTCCGAGGTGATGAGAGCCATGGTTTTCCTTCAGGCGGGTACAGAGTCAGGTGGGTCGTTCGGGGCCTTGCGGCGGGGATGCGGGGCTAGAGGAGTTCTTCGAGGTCGTTGACCACAAGCGTGGCTCCGGCGGCGAGAAGCACCTGCCGGCCGGCGCCGCGGTCCACACCGATCACCGAGTGGAAGTTCCCCGCGCTGCCGGCCTGGACGCCGGACACGGCATCCTCGACGACGACGCACTCCTCGCTGGGCAGTCCCAGCAGCCGTGCGGCGTACTCATAGGTCGCAGGGCTGGGCTTGCCGGGCAGGCCCTCGGCCACGGCGACAACCCCGTCGACCACCACCGGGAAGTAGTCGGACAGACCGGCGGCCTTGAGCACCGCCGGGGCGTTCCGGGACGAGGAGACGACGGCGACCTTGAGCCCGCGGGCCAGCGCGGCGTCGATGAACCGCACGGAGCCCTCGTAGGGCTTGACGCCGCCGGCCTCGACGATGTCGTTGAAGACCTTGTTCTTGCGGTTGCCCAGGCCGTGGACGGTGTTGTGCGCCGGGTCGTCATCCAGCGGGCCCTCGGGCAGGACGATGCCGCGGGAGGCCAGGAAGTCCCGGACGCCGTCGAAGCGCGGCTTGCCGTCGATGTGGTCGAAGTAGTCGCTTTCGCGGTAGCCGGGAGCCTCGGGCACGGTCTTGAGGAACCCGTCGAAGAGTTCCTGCCAGGCGCGCTCGTGCACGATCGCGGTGGGGGTCAGGACGCCGTCGAGGTCAAAGAGGATGGCGGAAGCCCCGGTCCAGCTCGAAGGGGTGCTGGTGGCAAGATCAGTCATGAATCGGTTGTCCTTTCAGACGGCGATAGCTGGGCGCGGGCGGCACGACGGCGGGCCATGAGTTGTGCGCATGCGGGCCGGGACGCTCCGGAGCCTCCCGCAGGCGGACCGCGGGCGTTGGCACCGGGCGGGCGCGCCTGTCCAGCGCGCCCGTTCAGCGCGGCGGAAGGCCGGCGGTCACCGGTCTGCTGTGGAGATGGTGCGGATGGAGGGTGCGGCGGCGTCCTGGATGGCGACGGGTGGCCTCTTGGCCTGCGGCACGGGGCTCAGCCTTTCTTCCCCCTGAAGTAGCGGCCGTGAAGATGGCCAACGTTAAGTATAAAGGCTTGCAAAATTAGCGCGCAAGTGGATAGACAGGGTAGGGAGCTTGGACCCTGTCGCGCCGGCGCGTCCTGGTCTCGCCCGGGAGCCGGGTCAGCTGTCCGGGGGCAAGACGTAGTGCCGGAGGAACGCGCCGACGTCCGCCAGTTCCGCCGCCGCGATGGAGTGGCCCATTCCGGGGTAGGTCCGCGCTGTGAGCTGGGTGTGCTCGTGGAGCCATTCCTCGGTGTGCTCCGTGGCGGCGTCGTTGATCACCATGTCGTCCCGGTCCCGGCCCCAGAAAAAGGGCGGCCGCGACTGAAACGATTCGCTCATCGCCAGGAGTTCGTTTTCCAGGACAAACCCGGACAGTCCGACGACGGCCCGGAACTGTGCCGGCCGCAGCCGCAGCAGGGTGGTGGCCATGGCCATGCCCTGCGAATAGCCGAGCAGGCTCACGCTGCTGTGCTTGGCCTTGACGGATTCGATCCAGCTGAAGACGGCATTGGTCGAGGCGATGACGTCGGCGAAGTCATGGGTCAGGAAGTAGTCCAGCAGGAACCAGCCGTGCCCGTCCCCGATTTCCTTGGGGCCGCGCAGTGCGGCGCAGCTGAAGCCGGACGGCATGCTGTCAAAGTGCTTCGCCATCTGCGATTCGTCCCGGCCATAGCCATGCAACATGACCAGCAGCGGCGTTCCGGCGCGTTCGTGTTCCGGCTTGGACCAGACGACTGTCTCCATCGGAACAGCCTAGCTTTCAGTGATCACCAGCGCCGTGCTGTGCCCGCCGAATCCGAACGCGTTGGCGATGCCCGCCCTGGCCGCCTGGCCCGCCACGGATGTCCGGAGGAGGTTGAGGTCGATCCCGGCATCCGGCTCGTCGAGGTTGCCGGAGCCCGGGAAGGATCCGGTTTTCAGTGCCTGGATCATCACGATGGCTCCGAGCGCGCCGGCACCGCCCAGGAGGTGCCCGGTGAGTGATTTGGTGGAAGTGACGGGAACCTGGTTTCCGAGCACAGCTTTGATCGCTTCGGCTTCCAGGCGGTCGCCGACCGGCGTGGAGGTCGCGTGGGCGTGGACCAGGCCGATGTCGGCGGCTCCAAGGCCGGCGGCTGCGATTGCCTTTTCCATGACGCGTCGCTGCATGGCCGGGTCAGCGGCGACGATGTCGACGGCGTCGGACGTCACCGCGGTTCCGGCCACGACGCCCAGGATTTCCGCTCCGCGGGCGCGGGCGTGGTCTTCGCGCTCCAGGACCAGGATCGCGGCGCCCTCGGCCAGCACGAACCCGTCCCGGTCCCGGTCGAAGGGCCGCGAGGCGGACTGCGGGTCCTCATTGCGGGTGGACAGGGCGCGGATTTGCGCAAAGCCGCTGATGATGAGGCCGTTGATGCAGGAATCCACACCGCCGGCGATCACCACGTCCGCCGCCCCCGCCCGGATCATGTCGGCTGCCTGGGCGATGGCTTCGGCCCCGGAGGCGCAGGCGCTCACCGGAGTGCGGGCGCCGCCCTTGGCGCCGACGTCGATGGACACCCAGGCCGCGGGGGCGTTGGTCATGATCCGGGTGAGGGTGTGCGGGGACACCCTGCGCGGGCCGCTGGCATCCAGCGTCCGGGTCTGCTCCAAGGTGGTGTCCAGGCCGCCGTAGCCGGAGCCGATCACCACCGCCAGGCGTTCCGGGTCGGCGTCGGGCCGGCCGGCCTGGGCCCACGCTTCCCGGGCGGCAACCAGTGCCAGGTGCCCGCACCGGTCCATCCTCTTGTATTCGGGGGTGGTAAGCAGCGAGGCGACGTCAACGTCCACCCGGCCGGCCATCCGGACAGGCAGCCCCTGTGCCCAGTCCTCGTCGAGAGCCGCGATTCCGGAGCGTCCGGCCAGCAGCGCGGCCCGGGTATCGGCCGCGGTCCCGCCGACAGGGGTCACGGCGCCCAGTCCGGTGACGACGACTCTGGGGGAATTTTCAGGCATGGGTACCGGATTTCTGTGAGGCGCGTTGGGGGACCCGCGGGGAGTGCGGTGCGGGGGCGGGTGCGGCGGGACGGGAGTGGCGGCCGCTGTGCACCCTTAAAGAGTACGTGCGATCCCCGCGCGGGGCGGCCCCGCAATTTCCCCTGCGGAGATCCGCGGCGGAAAATGACAGCCGCACGCCGGATCCGCGCGGCGGCCGTCCGAAGCCGCCGCGGAAAACACTTTGACGTGCGAAAACTGACCGGAGTGGCGCCGCTCAGATCGTTGAAACTACCCGCATCGGGCTGTAGCGTGACGCTGGACAGCATGCTTAGCAATACCTATCCGTCCCACCGGACACAAGGAGCAAGTCATGAGAATCGGTTCCTCCATCTTCCTCATCGCTCTCGGCGCCATCTTGGCCTGGGCCATCACCCCCGGACTGATCCCCAACGTGGACCAGACCATGATCGGCTACATCCTGATGGTGGTAGGCGTCATCGGACTGGTCGCCTCCCTGATCCTGGCATCCCCCGGCCGCAGCCGTACCCGCCGGGTCAGCGAAACCCGCTCCGTCGTGGACCCCAACACCGGCGAGACCATCACCCGGAACGAAAGCCGCGACGCCGGCATCTAGTCCCAGTGCGCCGCAGTGCACCGAACGAACCACCCGGGCGCCGGGCCGGACCTTCACGAGGTCTGGCCCGGCGTGTGCCTTTTAACGTCCCCGCCCGTCCGGACATGCCCCACCCCCGAGGCCACGGATGGACATAGTGCCTATATGCCCACTCCCGGGCGCGAAGACTGGGCATGTCCCGCGGGGAGTCCGCGAATCCTCCAGTACCCCATGCCAAGCACCGGGATCCGGGGATGGACCTGGGGCAAACATGCCCACTCCGTGCCGCAAAGACTGGACATGTCCCCCGGCTCACCAACCCTCAGCCCGGGCATGCCCCACGGCCAAGACCGCGGATGCACATAGTGCCCATATGCCCACTCCTGAGCGCGAAAACTGGGCATGTCCCCCGGGACCCCCGTGAGCTTTCTGCGTTCTTGTTGTTTTTCATTGACAAAGCCACAGATTCAAAGATAAAGTCAATCAACTCCACTCCCTGTGTTGGCTATCACTGAAGTGGCAGGAAGGCCCGCAGTACTGACGCAAGGGAGAGCCAGTGTTCGCCGAGGAACGCCAACAGCTGATCGTGGGGCTCATTACCGTCAGCGGCCGCGCCAGCGTCACGGACCTTGCCGAGCGTTTCAGCATCACCACCGAGACCGTCCGCCGCGACCTTGCCGCCCTCGAAGCCGCCGGCAGTGTGCGCCGGGTCCACGGCGGCGCGGTGTCCCCGGACCGTTTCAGCACCAACGAGGAAAGCATCCTGGTCCGGACCGACCAGCGGCAGCCGGAAAAGACGCGGATCGCCGAGGCCGCCCTGGCGCTCATCCCGCAGGACCGCACCGGCAGCATCCTGATCGACGCCGGCTCCACCACCGAGGCCCTCGCGGATCTCCTGGCCGCCCGGACGGCAGCAACCGCCGCCCTTTCCGGGCCCGGCGCGGAACTCGTGGTCATCACCCACTCGCTGCCCATCGCGGCAAAGCTGTCCGGTGAACCCGGCATCGCCCTGCACTTGCTGGGCGGAAAGGTCCGCGGAATCACGCAGGCCGCCGTCGGCCAGTCCACCGTGGAAGCTGCCCGCAGGATCCGCCCGGACATCGCCTTCATCGGCACCAACGGCATCCACGCAGCCTTCGGGCTGAGCACTCCCGATCCTGAAGAAGCCGCTGTCAAGGCTGCCTTCGTCCAATCAGCACGCCGCATAGTGGTGCTGGCTGATGCCTCCAAGCTGGACGCCGAGACCCTGGTCCAGTTCGCCTCGTTGAAAGATCTGGACACCTTGATCACTGACACGAAACCCAGCCAGGACCTGGCCGACGCGCTCGCGGACGCCGGCGTGGAGGTGGTGGTCGCATGATTGTCACCCTGACCGCCAACCCGAGCCTGGACCGCACCGTGGCGCTGCCGGGGCCCCTGCTCCGCGGCGAAGTCCAGCGGGCCGTCTCCGTCCGGCAGGAATCCGGCGGCAAGGGAGTCAACGTCTCCCGCGCCCTCGTCGCTTCCGGCCTGAAGACGGTCGCAGTGCTCCCCGGAGCCGAGGCGGACCCCGTGCTCGCCGGCCTCCGGGAGGTCGACGTCCCGTTCGCCGCCCTCCCGATCGGCGAGCCGCTGCGCAGCAACGTGGCGCTCACCGAACCCGGCGGCGTCACCACCAAAATCAACGAGCCCGGCCCGGTGCTGAGCGCGGACCAGCAGGAAGCCCTGATCGGGCTCCTCCTGGACCGCGCCCGCGGAGCCAGCTGGGTGGTCCTGGCCGGATCGCTCCCACCCGGGGTCCCGGCCGACTTCTACGCCACCGTCACCCGGCGGCTGCGCTCCATGGATCACGGCAACGAGGCCCCCCTCATCGCCGTCGATTCCTCCGGCGAACCGCTCGCCGCCGCCATCTCCGGCGACGCGCTGGGGAAACCGGACCTCATTAAACCCAACGCCGAGGAACTGGTGGAACTGGCTGCCGCAGCCGGGTTCGCCACGCACAAGTCCGCCGAGGAACTCGAAGCGGATCCGGAGGCTGCCGCGGTGGCAGCATCCGCCGTCGTGCGATCCGGGGTGGGTGCCGTGCTGGCAACGCTCGGTTCCAAGGGTGCGGTGCTTGTGACGGCCGACGGCGCGTGGCTGGCCACGCATCCGCCGGTCACTGCGGTGAGCACGGTAGGGGCCGGCGATTCCTCGCTGGCCGGCTACCTGCTCGCTTCCAGCCAGGGCGCCGCCCCGGCCGATTGCCTCCGTCAGGCTGTGGCCCATGGTGCCGCCGCCGCTTCGCTGCCGGGCTCCACAGTCCCGGCAGTCCACCAAACCACCCCCGATGCCGTAACCATCACGGCCCTCCGGAAGGATTGACAGTGACTCAGCTCATTACCACCGATCTGGTCGAACTCGACCAGAACCTGGGCAGCTCGCCCGAGGACGTGATCCGGCACCTGGCAGGCAAAGTTGCCGCCAACGGACGCGCCACCGAGGTTGAAGGCCTCTTCGCCGACGCCTTCGCCCGGGAACAGAAGACCGCGACCGGCGTCCCCGGCGGCATCGCCATCCCGCACTGCCGCTCGACGGCGGTCACCGAACCGACGCTCGTGATGGCACGGCTTTCCCAGCCGGTCGATTTTGGCGCCAAGGACGGCCCCGCGGACCTGATCTTCTTCATCGCGGCCCCCGAGGGCGCGGACCAGGAGCATCTCAAGCTGCTCTCCAGGCTGGCCCGCTCCCTGATCAAAAAGGACTTCACCGCGGCACTGCGCGCGGCCGGTTCAGCGGCTGAGGTCGTCGAGCTCGTCGAAGGCGCACTCGCGGACAAGCCCGCAGCCCACTCAGCCGCGGCCGAAGCCCCGGCAGCAGCGGCAGCAGCTTCAACCGACGCCGGCGCAACCACGGAGCCTGCATCCGCCGAGCCGCGCCAACGTCGCCTCGTCGCTGTGACTGCCTGCCCCACTGGCATTGCCCACACCTACATGGCCGCCGATTCGCTCGTGGCCGCGGCCAAGGAAGTCGGCGTCGACCTGCAGGTGGAGACGCAGGGGTCCTCCGGCGCCAAGGCGCTGGACCCCGCCGTGATCGCGGCCGCCGATGCCGTGATCTTTGCCGTGGACGTTGACGTGCGCGGCAAAGAGCGCTTCGCCGGTATGCCCGTCATCAACGCCCCGGTCAAACGCGGCATCGACGAGCCGGACAAGATGGTCCAGGAAGCCCTCGCCGCGGCGGACAACCCGAACGCCCGCCGCGTTCCGCACTTCGGAGCCGAGGAACAGGCCCAGCACGAGGCCGAAGAAAAGGGCGAGCACATCGGCCAGAAGCTGAAGAAGGCACTGCTCACGGGCGTCAGCTACATGATCCCCTTCGTGGCGGGCGGCGGTTTGCTGATCGCCCTCGGCTTCCTGCTGGGCGGCTACGACATCACCGGCTTCGCGGACAAGATCCTCGCGAACAACACCATCGGCAACCTGCCCACCGAGTACCCGGAACTGGCATGGGGCCCGCTGGGCGCCTACCTCGGCGCCGTGCTCTTCAAGATCGGCGCCCTCTCTCTCGGCTTCCTGGTCCCTGCACTGGCCGGTTACATCGCCTTCGCCCTTGCTGACCGGCCGGGCATCGCCCCGGGCTTCGTCGCCGGCGCCGTTGCCGGGTTCATGGGCGCAGGCTTCCTCGGCGGCATCGTGGGCGGCCTGCTGGCAGGATATGTGGCCCATTCGATCGGCAAGATCAGCGTCCCCCGCTGGCTGCGCGGCCTGATGCCGGTAGTGATTATCCCCCTCGTGGCCTCCCTCGTTGCTTCGGGCCTGATGTTCGTCGTCCTGGGCGGACCGATCGCCGCCATCACCGTTGGCCTCAACAACTGGCTGTCCGGCCTCACCGGAGCCAGCGCGATCGCCCTCGGCGTCATCCTGGGCCTGATGATGTGCTTCGACCTCGGCGGACCGGTCAACAAGGTCGCCTACGCCTTCGCCGTCGCCGGCCTCGGGGCAGCCTCCATCAGCAACCAGGCGCCGTGGCAGATCATGGCCGCTGTGATGGCCGCCGGGATGGTCCCGCCGCTGGCAATGGCGCTCGCCTCGACGGTGCTGAACAAGAAGCTCTTCAGCCTGGCAGAACAGGAGAATGGCAAGGCTGCCTGGCTGCTGGGAGCCTCGTTCATCTCCGAAGGCGCCATCCCGTTCGCGGCTGCCGACCCGCTGCGCGTGATCCCCGCCAGCATGCTCGGCGGCGCCGTGACCGGAGCCATCTCGATGGCAGCTGGAGTCGGCTCGAAGGCCCCGCACGGCGGCATCTTTGTCTTCTTCGCCATCGACAACTTCCTGATGTTCGTTGTCGCCATCGCGGCCGGAACTGTCGTCAGCGCCTTCGCCGTGATCGGGCTCAAGCGCTGGGCAGTCAAGAAGCAGGTTGATACGGTGGAAGCGGTTCCCGTAGCCGCCTAAGCCGTCCAGAAGACCTTCCCTAGCTGATTTCCCCAAGCTAAACCCAAGGAGCAGAAATGACCGAACGTAACGCCACCATTGCCAGCCGCGTAGGGCTGCATGCCCGCCCGGCCGCGATCTTTGCCGAGGCTGCAGGCGAGTTCGATCTCGAAATCACCATCGCCCGACTGGGCGAACCCGTTGACGAGGCCATGGATGCCGCCAGCATCCTGTCCCTCATGAGCCTGGGCGCCTCCCACGGTGAGGTTGTGGTCCTGCGCGCCGAGGGCGAGGGCGCCGACGCAGCTTTGGAGCGCCTGGTCCAGATCCTCGAAACCGACCACGACGCCGCATAGCGTCACCACCCGCCGGCCGTAACGCGAGAGCCCGGCCGCGCCCGCTGAGGGTGCGGCCGGGCTCTCGCGTTAACTGCCGGCGGGCGCGGATAGAGGTACGGACAGGGCCTCCCGCCCGGCGCCTCGGGGCCATTGCGTCCGGGCCGATCATCGGCTTCGCGGCCGTGACTGCCGCGGCGGGTGATCCGGCCGGAAACGAAGCGTCCGAACCGCCGCTAAGCACCCTTAGTAAGTGCTTGTCAGGACCCTGCCACCCCGCTAGTTTGGAATCCGCGGCACCACCACGTGTGGACAACCGCAGAATGGGTTCCCGGCCAGAGGAGACAAGACGTGGCAAGCGCAGAGCGCTCAGGCCTCCTTGCGCGCGGTCTGCGCAGCGGCCTTCGTGCCGGCGGCTTTCGCTGCGGTTTTAGCCGCGGCCTTGGGCGCGGTCCGGGATGCCGTCTTGGTCGCGGGCCTGGCGGCCGTCGGCTTCGAAGCGGGCTTCGCGGCAGGCTTGGCGGATTCGTCCGCGGACGCTGCCCCTCCCCCGCGCTTCTTCTCCAGGCTCCGTTTGAGGGCCTCCATCAGGTCGATCACCTCGCCAGTGCCGGACTCCGCCGCCGGGACGCCAAAAGTCTCCTCGGTGTCCAGCGACTCCCCCTTCTCCAGCTTCGCCTCGATGAGCTGGCGCAGCTGCAGCTGGTAGTCGTCGGTGAACTGGTCCGGTTCGAAGTCCGCTGCCATCGAATCGACCAGCGCGGCGGACATTTCACGTTCCTGGGCGGAGATGCGGATGGTGGTTTCGAGCGAAGGGAAGCTCGCTTCACGCACCTCGTCGGCCCAGAGCAAGGCCTGCAGAACCAGGACGTCACCCCGGATCCGCAAGGCCCCCAGACGGGTTTTGTCCCGCAGGGCGAACTGGACGATGGCCACCCGGTCGGTGTCCTCGAGCGCCCGGCGCAACAGGACATAGGCCTTGGGCGACTTGGAGTCCGGCTCAAGGTAGTAGCTCTTTTCGAACATCATCGGGTCGAGCTGCTCAGCCGGCACGAACTGCACGACGTCGATCTCGTGGCTGTTTTCTGCCGGGATGGACTTGAGCTCCTCGCGGCTGAGGACCACGGTGCGGCCGTCGTCCTCATAGGCCTTGTCGATGTCCTCGTAGTCCACGATTTTGCTGCAGACCTCGCAGCGGCGCTGGTAGCGGATCCGGCCGCCGTCGGCATTGTGGACCTGGTGCAGGCTGATGTCGTGGTCTTCGGTTGCGCTGTAGACCTTGACGGGCACGTTGACCAGCCCGAACGCTATCGCGCCTTTCCAGATGGCTCTCATGGATCAAGTGAACCGCACACTTGCGTGGAGGTGAAGCCCCTTGGGTGAAAGGGCACCGGCCAACAGCAACGAGCGGGTCCGGGTTGGCGGCCGCGAACTGGTGGTCACCAACCTGGACAAGGTCATGTATCCGGAGACCGGCACCACCAAGGCCGATGTCCTGGCCTACTACGCCGCCGTGGCGCCCGTGCTGATCCCCGCGGCCGCAAACCGCCCGGCCACCCGGAAGCGCTGGGTGCACGGCGTCGGGACGGCCGATGCCCCGGGCGAGATGTTCTTCCAGAAGAACCTCGACCATTCGACGCCGGGGTGGGTGCCGCGGGCCTCCATCACCCACAAGGAACGGACCATCCAGTACCCGCTGGTCAACGACCCGGCCACGCTGGCCTGGCTCGCGCAGATCGCGGCCCTGGAGATCCATGTGCCGCAGTGGCGCGTCGACTCGCACGGCAACGCCCTGCCGCCGGACCGGCTGGTGCTGGACCTGGATCCCGGGGAGGGGGCCGGGCTGGCCGAGTGCGTTGAGGTCGCGAAGCTCGCCCGGACCATCCTGCAGGACGTCGGACTGGACCCCGTACCGGTAACCAGCGGCAGCAAAGGCATCCACCTCTACGCGGCCCTCGAAGGCACGCTGAGCTCCGAGCAGATTTCCGAGTTCGCCCATGAACTGGCCCGCTCCCTGGAAGCCGACCACCCGGAGCTGGCCGTCAGTGACATGAAGAAGACGCTGCGCACCGGCAAGGTCCTGGTGGACTGGAGCCAGAACAGCGCCGCCAAGACCACCATCGTGCCCTACTCACTGCGCGGGCGGCTCCGGCCCACGGTGGCGGCGCCCCGGACCTGGCGCGAACTCAGCTCGCCTTCCCTGCACCAGCTGGACTACCAGGAGGTCATGAAGCGGGTGAAGTCCGGCAAGGACCCCTTCGCGGCCATCTCCGGCAAGAGGCGCCCCGGGGGCCAGCCTGACGGCCGCCCGGACGGCGACAGCGAAACAACAGGCGACGGCGGCGCCACCGACCCGCGGCTGGACAAGTACCGTGCCAAACGGGACGCGGCCTCCACCCCGGAGCCCTTCACGGCGGAGCAGCACCGCGCCGGGACAGGCCGGACTGATACCGAAGACGGCACCCTCCGCGAGAAGTTCGTCATCCAGGAACACCACGCCAGCCGGCTGCACTATGACTTCCGGCTGGAGCGCGACGGCGTACTGGTGTCCTGGGCGCTGCCCAAGGGGGTGCCCACCAACAAGACGACGAACCACCTGGCGGTCCAGACCGAGGACCACCCGATGGACTACGCGGACTTCGAAGGCACCATTCCCAAGGGCCAGTACGGTGCCGGAACCATCAGCATCTGGGACCACGGCTACTACGAATGCGAGAAGTGGATCGCGGGCAAGGAAGTCATTGCCACCCTCACCGGTCAGGACGACGGCGGACTGGGCGGCACCCGCAGGTTCGCGCTGATCCACACCGGCAGGGGCGGCGACCAGTGGCTCATCCACCTGATGGACCCGCCGGGCGCGAAGAAAGAGCATGTGCCCCCGGCGGCGGAGGCCGCGCAACCCGCCCCGGACACGGCCGACTTTGCGCCGATGCTGGCCAGCTCCGGCACCGCAGCCGACTTGCCGGGCAAAGAGTGGCAGTTTGAACTCAAGTGGGACGGGGTGCGGGCCCTGGTTGTCGGGGACGCGAAGAAGATCCGCCTGATCAGCCGCAACGGGATGGACATGTCCGCGGCGTACCCGGAACTGACGGACCGCTCCAGCTGGCCGGGGCAGGATTTCATCGCCGACGGCGAGATCATCGCCGTCGGCCCCTCGGGGCGGCCCGACTTCGGGCTGCTGCAGGGGCGGATGAAGCTCACCAGAGCCTCCGACGTCGCGAAGGCGCAGGCGTCGACGCCGGTGCGGCTGATGCTCTTCGACCTCCTATCCGAGGACGGCACGGACCTGCGCCGTCTTCCGCTCCGCCAGCGGCGGGCCCGGCTGGAGGCGTTCTTCACATCTGCCGATGGCCCCGTGGACCTCTCCCGGCTGATCGACGGCGATGTCCGGCACATCCTGGAAAGCGCCGAGGAGCTGGGGCTGGAGGGCGTGATGGCCAAGCGCACGGACGGCCGCTACGTCGGGCAGCGCAGCAGGTCCTGGCTCAAGCTCAAGTTCGAACGCACCCAGGAGGTGGTGGTCGGCGGCTGGCGGCCGGGCAAGGGCGAGCGCGGGCAGTCCGTCGGCTCACTGTTGCTGGGGATCCCCGACGGTTCCAAGCTGCGCTACGTCGGCCGCGTCGGCAGCGGATTCAGCTCCCGGGAACTCAAGGAACTGCGCCAGAGGCTCGATGCCCTCCCCCGTAAGACCTCGCCGTTCGAGGACGTCCCGGCCGCCGACGCCTCGGACGCACACTGGGTGAGCGCCAAGCTCGTCGGGGAGGTCACCTATGGGGAATGGACCGGCGGCGGCAAGCTCCGGCACCCGGTCTGGCGCGGCTGGCGGCCGGATAAGCGCCCGGAGGACGTGGTGATTGAATAAAGCGGCCCCGGCCTCAACGCTCAGCCGGGCCGCCGTCACTTGTCGCGGTGCGGGATGTCCGGGCGGCTGGTCCGGTGCTCAGCGGCTTCTACAACCTGCTGGTTCTGCAGGCCGCGAACTTCATCGCGGTCCTTCGGGTGGCGGTGCTTGCCGCTCCCATCCGGCCACGAATGCCCCTCGGAGGCGGGTTGCGGAAGGTGGTGCACCGGCTCGGGACCAGGGGCCTCGTCCATGGACTCAGCCAAGTGGCTGGCCACCTCAGGCTCGATCTCGTCTCCGGAGTGATGATCTGCCATTGCTCTTCCTTTCCGCTGTGCACTTAGTGCCGTGAATTGAAGTGTCCCCCCATCGTAGGTCGGCCGGCTTGCGATGTCTGTAGCGCTACCAGCGGACTTTCTTCTCCGCGGGGCCCTGCTTGCCACTGACGTGAGTGGGTTTGTGGCTGTGGCCGACACTCTGTGAGGCCGCGCCACCGCGCGACTTGCTCGCGAGCATCTCCTTTTGGGCGTCGGTCAGGCGGGACTTGATGCCTGTCCCCTGCTCCGGCTTGGCCTGGGACTTGTCGTCCGCCTCGGCCCCGCTGTTGCTGCTCTTTTTGGTCTCTTTGCCAGTCATGGACTGTTCTCCTTGTGTGGCTCGTGGTCAGCACTGCGCTGAGGTCAACCCTAGGCGCTTTCCGGATCCCTTGGGTACCCCCTCTGCCCGGCTTTTGCGCGGCGCAACCGGGGCCCGGGGAGGGTGGGCCGGTCCCCGCCCAAAGGCATGATTCAGGCCGGAAAACCGGCTCCCGGCCGCCCTTCGGGGAAAAAGTTTACGCAGTCGGAGGTGAGGACCGGCGATTCCCAGCAATGGCGCGGCGAAACAGCGGAAAAGAAAACTGCCAGCCGGCCCCCGATCAGGGGTGAAACACCGGATGATACGGCACCAAACTCGGAAACACCATAGAAATCGCGTAAAATTGAAAGCCTGCCCAGAGCGGGGCAGCTACAAGTCGCAAGCAAATGACCTCCATAGGAGCGGCCCAAATGCCCACAGACCGAAGCACGACCGACTCTTCAGCAGGCGTCATGAACGCCAGCGGAACCAACCAAGTTGCACCCAAGGGTGCGAAGAAACCAAAGCTGCGGACGCGGCGTCGACTCAGGGAGTCCGACGTCAACGTCGTCAATAAGCCGATGCTCAAAAAAGCACTCGGCGGCACCATCGTGGGTAACACCATGGAGTGGTACGACGTCGGCGTGTTCGGCTACCTGATCACCACCATGGGGCCGGTATTCCTGCCCGAGGCGGACAAGTCCGTTCAGACCCTGTTCCTGCTGGGAACATTCGCCGCCACCTTCATTGCCCGCCCCCTCGGCGGGGTCATCTTCGGCTGGCTCGGCGACAAGATCGGCCGCCAGAAGGTCCTTGCCACCACCCTGATGCTGATGGCCGCGAGCACCTTCGCCATCGGGCTCCTGCCCGGCTATGCGCAGATCGGAATGTGGGCTGCTGCCCTGCTGGTGCTGCTCAAGGTGGTCCAGGGCTTCTCCACCGGCGGCGAATACGCCGGTGCCACCACCTTCGTGAGCGAATACTCCCCGGACAAGCGCCGCGGCTTCTTCGCCAGCTTCCTGGACATGGGCAGCTACCTCGGCTTCGCCCTCGGTGCCGCCCTCGTCTCCGTGCTGCAGCTGACCCTTGGTCAGGCCGCCATGGAGGAGTGGGGCTGGCGGATCCCGTTCCTGCTTGCCGGTCCGCTGGGTCTGATCGCGGTCTACTTCCGGAGCAAGATCGAGGAATCCCCGCAGTTCCAGGCCACCCTGGACGCCCAGGAGAACTTCTCCAAGGACGCCACGTCCTCGAATCCCGCAGCCTCGAAGAGCCCGGTGGGCATCGTGAAGGCATACTGGCGTTCACTCATCGTTGCCATGATCCTGGTGGCAGCCGCGAATACCGCCGGTTACGCCCTGACGTCCTACATGCCGACGTACCTCACGGAGTCCAAGGGCTACGACCCGGTCCACGGCACCCTGCTGACCATCCCCGTGCTGGTCATCATGAGCCTCTGCATTCCGCTGACCGGCAAGCTGTCTGACCGGATCGGGCGCCGCCCCGTGCTGTGGATCGGCGCGCTCAGCACCGTGGTCCTGGCTGCCCCGGCGTTTATGCTGATCGGTGTCGGAGAAATCTGGTCCACCCTTCTGGGCCTCGGCATGATCGCCTTCCCGGTCACCTTCTACGTGGCGAACCTGGCTTCGGCCCTGCCGGCGCAGTTCCCGACGGCGAGCCGTTACGGCGCCATGGGCATCGCGTACAACTTCTCCGTCGCCATCTTTGGCGGCACCACGCCGTTCATCGTCGCCGCCCTGATCGGCGCCACCGGCGATGACATGATGCCGGCCTACTACCTGATGGCCACCTCGGCGATCGGTGCGGTTGCGATCTACTTCCTCAAGGAATCGGCCCAGCGCCCCCTGCCGGGTTCCATGCCCAGCGTGGACACCCAGGCCGAGGCCAAGGAGCTCGTTGCGAACCAGGACGAGAACCCGCTGATCGACCTGGTGGAAATGGACATGCCGTTTGCCGCAGCCCCGGCGGATCCGGTTGCTGATCCGACGGCACCCCGGAACACCGAAAAGGTTCCGGCCGGCGCCTAAGTTTGCCCTCTGGCAGCCCGGTCGGGTTCATCCTGAGCGCGGCCGGCTAACCCGGATTCTGTAGCAAAGTCCCGCCCAGTGAGGCCTGCTTTGTGTGTTTGCCCCTTGGGGCGGACGCGCAAGGAAGGCCTTAGGCGCGTCCGGCCGCAGGCCCGTCCCCACCCTGGAATTGGAGGCATCCGTGCAGCCCCTCAACGCGCATCTGCGCACCCTCCACAGCCTGGCGCCGGCCAACAAGGACCACGTCTCGGCCGTTCGCGTGGCCGTCAGCGTGGCCGCGCCATCCCTCCTGCTCCTGGCTGCGGGCCGCCCGGACCTGATGATCTACGCCGTGTTCGGCGCCCTGACCGGCATGTACGGCCGGAACGAGCCGCACCAGCTGCGCCTTAAGCACCAGGGCCAGGCCGCCGTCCTCCTGGTGGGCGGGCTGGCTGTCGGCGTCTTCCTGTCGGCGAACCAGCTCCATTCCTGGGTGCTCGTCGTCACCGAAACGCTACTGGCGGCAGCGGGCTCCCTCTTCGCGGACAAGGTCGCCCTGAAGCCCAACGGCCCGTTCTTCGGAATCCTGGCCCTGGGCGCCTGCGCCTCCGTCCCCACAACGGTGCACTGGCACACGGCGGTCCTGATCGGCGCCCTGTCCGCCGTCTTTTCCATGGCGGTGGGGTTCGGCGGCTGGGTCCGGGGCCGGGCCTGGCAACGCGGAGCAGAGCGCGCTGTCCCGGCGATGCTCGGGGCGAGGCGCCGGGCAGCCTGGATCCACGCCGCCCGTTACCTTGCCGCGGTCGGGGCGGCCGGCTCCGTCGGGGTGCTCAGCGGAAGCGGGCACCCGCACTGGGCCATGGCCGCGGCCGCGGTCCCGCTGGCGGGAGCGGACATGCCAAGCAGCGTGCACCGCGGCCTGCACCGGATTGTTGGCACCCTGCTGGGCCTCGTGGTGGTCGCCGCGGTGCTGTTCCCCTGGGTCTTCTCACCCCTCCGGGCGTTCCCGGGCCACGAGGCAGCCGTCCTGGCATTGCTGGTGATTGTCCTGCAGTTCACCACCGAGCTGTTCATGACCAGGCACTACGGCCTGGCCATGGTGTCCTTTACTCCCGTGATCCTGCTGATGACACAGCTCGCCGCCCCTGCCGACCCCCTGGTGCTGGTGACCGAGCGCGCCGTCGAGACCCTGGTGGGAGCCGTGCTGGGCATCCTTGTTGTGGTCCTGATCCGCCGGCGCCGGCCTCCGGCCGGCGGGCGCTGAGCGGCTATTTGGCGCGGCGCGGGGGCCCGGATACGAGCCTGTCCGGGAGCACGCGGGCGGCTGCGGTCAGCACCTTGTAGCGCTTGGTCGGGATGGACACGGCTTTGCCCCGTGCGTTGTCGGCGAGGCCTTCGCGCACCACCCGCTCGGCCTGCAGCCACATCCAGCGCGGGGTTACCGTCTTGTCCATGCCCATCCGGTCGTGGAACTCCGTGTGGGTAAACCCGGGGCAGACCGCCGTCACGTTCACACCCTCCTTGGAGTAGGCGAGGTTTGCCCAGCGGCAGAAGCTGACCAGCCAGGCTTTGGCCGCCGAGTAGCTTCCGCGGGGCAGGAACGCCGCCACGCTGGCAACGTTGATGATCCTGCCCGAGTGCCGGCCGAGCATGCCCTGCAGCGCGGCGTGGGTCAGCTGCATGGCGGTCTCCACATGCAGCTTCAGATGCCTGGTCTCCTCCGCGATGTCGTTCTCCGCGAAGGAACGCAGCAGGCCGATCCCGGCGTTGTTGACGAGGATTTCCACCGGCCGCGCCGGATCGGTGAGACGCGCGACGACGGCTGCCACCCCGGCGTCGTCCGCGAGGTCGGCGGAGAGAACCTCCGCGCGGACGCCGTACCGGTTCTCCAGCTCCGCCGCCCCGGCCTGGAGCCGGGCGGCATCGCGGGCCACGAGGACCACGTTGTGGCCCTGTTCTGCGAGCTGGCGGGCGAATTCGGCCCCGATCCCGGCGGTGGCTCCGGTGATCAGGGCGGTGGTGTCAGCCGGGGTCGCGGCATGTGGAGTCATGGCGACAGCCTAACCGGTGTGGGCCCGGCCTCAGGCGAGGGCCTGCCCCGCGGCCAGTTCGCCTTCCGCGGGACCGCCCGCAGCGCCCCTGTGGCGGTTCTGCAGCTCTTCGGTGGCCAGCTCGTACCAGGTGTGGGCGCCGAAGGACGGGCTGGCCGTGTCGAGGTGCCGGTACAGGGCGTCGGCCAGCTGGCCCAGGGCCACCTCGGACAGCGCCCGGACGGTCGCGGCGGGGTCGAGGGTTCCCTCGAAGTACTCGGAGAGCTCCAGGCCGTTGATGGTGTTGAGCTCGGCCGGGACCGGGCTGCAGGCATCAAGCGCCGGGACTGCCGCGAGTTCGCCCTCGAGGCCGGCGAGCACTTCGCCGTCGGAGCCCACGTGCAGCAGGCAGATCGGCAGGTCCGCGGGCTCCGCCAGGGTGACGCGGAACGGCTCGGCGCCGGCCCCGGGGCCCGGCGCGCCGGCAGCCACACTGGCATCGGCGGTGGACCTGAGCTGCAGGAGGATCTCCGGGTCCAGATGGGAGGCGCCGTGCAGGTCGATGATCACATCCGTGCCTGCGCCGAGGCGGCCTGCCCGCCGCATGATGTGCAGGAGGGAGGGAAAGTCCGGTTGGGTAAGGCAGCCGGTGACTTCGAGGGTCACGTGTCCGGGATCGACATCCACACGGACAAGCACACGCAGTTTATGGTTCACGGGGTTCTCCAAAGGGACACGTCCAAGAGCCAACTGCATAACTCTGCTAAAACCTTACGAGGTTGTTGCCCCTGTCACAAGCCTGCGCGGCCGCCCCGCCCGCAGCCGGCCGGGTTTCAGGCTCCGGCCGGTGGCTGCTCCGGCCAGTCGATGTACTGGGTGTAGGAGTCGTGCTTGCGCAGGTACCGGTACATAAAGGGGCAGTTTGGGATGATCCGTTTGCCGGAGGCCACGACGTCGTCCAGGGCGAAGTGGGCCAGCACCTTGCCGAGCCCCTGGCCCTGGAATTGCTCCGCCGTATCAGTGTGGATGAAGTCCACATGGCCGGGCTCATCAATGAAGCGGATCTGGACTGCCAGCTTTCCGCCAACGTGGAGCTCGTAGCGGTGCAGCTCATCATTCCGGGTGGTGGATACGTCCGGGCTGAACGTGTCTTCAGTGGCTGCCGAGTTCTCCGTCATGGTTCGACATTGGCACGTATAGGCGGGCGTGGCAATGGCGGTCCCGATCCGCCGGGGGCCGAATCGGTCACGAACCGGACCGGGATCCGTCCCAGCAGCAGGACGGCGAGCGCGAAACACGCTGCTCCCCCGCCAAGCAGTCCGAGGGTGAGCCCGTTAAGCGCTGCGTCGACCACCGGAACATAGACGACGACGGCGGCCGTCACCACGGCGGCCGCCGGACGGGACAGGGCAGTCGCGGGCGCCGTCGGGCGTTCTTCGAGCCGGCCGAAAAGCATGAGTACGGGCAGCAGCAGCCCGATCAAAGCCAGCAGCACGAGCGGCCGCCCCCACCACCAGGCGGCCGTTCCCCCCGCCGGCTGCGGAAAGGCGGTCAGCAGCAAAAGTCCGGACATGGCTGCGAGCAGGGGCAAATGCCAGAGATAGACAGTCATGGCCCACCGCCCGCCCACTCCGATGACCCGCCGCGCCCACGCCAGGGACGCCAGCCAGGCCAGCACGGGACGGAAAAGCTGCAGGGCCGCGGCCTGCGAGAACCCGAGGAGCAGCAGGGTCAGGTTGGGCGGGTTGAGGTTCACCAGCATGTTCCCGGAGTACAGCCCCAGCCACACCAGCAGCCCCAGGACCAGGTTGCTGCCCAGGATGATGCCCGCCAGCGCGGGGCGCCCGGGGGCCACTGGCCCGCCGTCGGCGAGGAAGAAGCCAAGTTGCTGCACCGCGCACCACAGGAAGACCATGTTCAGGTACGCCAGGGCCGGCATCATCCCCCGCAGGCAGTCCACCGCCACCACCAGCGATGTGAGGCCTGCCAGGGTCAGCCAGGGGGCCCGGGCATGCAGCCTTGCCAGGAGTGGAAGATTCAGCTGCGCTGCCAGGTAGGCGGCCAGGAACCACAGCGGCATACCGGCGCCGGAGGCCAGCAGCTGGATGACCTGCGGGTCAACCCCGGCCAGCCGTGCGGCCCAGAGCCCGGTGAACATGACCGCGAGGAGGACGGCGGCGGGGCGGATGAGCCGCAGCATGCGGGCCTGCATGAAGTCGAAGGCGCTGCCGCCCCGGGCCCGCAGGCGCCGCCAGGACTGCACGCCGGTGATGCCCCCGGCGACGAAGAAGAGCGGCATGACCTGCAGGACCCAGACCACCGGTTCGAACCAGTGCTGGTTGCCGAGGGTGTTCTCTGAGGTCACGGTGCCGTCCGGGTGCAGCACCGGGCTGACCATCATGGTGTGCCCCACCACGACGAGCACAAGGCAGAAGAACCTGGCGAGATCGATCACCAGGTCGCGGTCCGGCCGCAGGGCATACCGGTACCCTGGCTGCTGCCGTGAAGCCCTGGAGCCCCCTACGGACCCTTCCAACGCGCCCCCTTGAGCTTGTTGAGTGCTGGTGAGCGGCAACGCTACTGTGTTGCCTCCATTGTCGGCCTTGTCCCGGCCGGCGGCCAGTGCCGTCGGTTCAGGCGCTCAGTAGCCCCAGCGCTGCGAGCACGACGGCGAGAAGGGGCGTCGCGCCCTGGGTGGCGGCCGCGCGGAGGTATTTGCGGCCGCCGAGGGCGAGCACGATCGAGGCCAGGAGCATCGAGCCGCAGCTGCTGAAGACCAGGGTCCAGCCGACCGCAGGGTGGCCCAGGGCGATGGCACCGGTGCCGGCGAGGGCCCCGGCGGCCAGGAAAAGGTTGTAGAAGCCCTGGTTATAGGCCAGCGGCCGGGTGGTGTCGGCGTCGGCCTGCGAGGTGATGCTGAACCGCTTCCACGTGGCCGGCCGAGTCCAGGTGATGGACTCCATGGTGAAGATGTAGACGTGCAGCAGGGCCGCAAGCAGCGCGAAAACGAGGGAGGCCAGGATCATGGTCTGATCCTAGCCTCCCCCTGTTTTCTGATCCGTCCGTTGATCAGCGTGAGAGTGTGGACAGCGCCGTGGCCGCGAACGTCCCGGCCGTGGCGTGCCATTCGGCCAGCAGTCCCTGAAGGTTCTCGCCGTCCCTGCGGTGCGCGGCCGTGCGCGCCTCGAGGGTCCCCAGAACGCCGGTCCGCAGCTCCGTGTTGAAGTTGACCTTGCCGACGTTCATGGCGGCGGCCTTGACGAGTTCCGCGGCGGGGATTCCCGAGGCGCCGTGCAGCACCAGCGGAATGCGGGTCCGCACGGCAATGTCCTGCAGCACGTCCCACCGCAGCTCCGGCTCGCCCTGGTATTTGCCGTGGACGTTGCCTACGGCCACGGCCAGCAGCTGGGCGTCGGGCCCAAAGGCCCTGTCCTCGTCGCCGGCGAGGTCGCCGAGTTCGGCCTCGATCACAACCTCGCCGGCAAAGCCGGTGCCGTCCAGCGCCAGCGCGTCCAAGGCGGCGCGCGCCGCCCGGACCAGGGCGATGTTGTCCTCGTATTCCAGCGACGATCCGTCCACCAGCACGGAGTCGGCCCCGGCGGCAACGGCGTCGGTAATCACGCGGAGATCGGAGGCGTGGTCCAGCTGCACGGCTACCGGGACGCTGGCGGCGTCGGCGAGGCCGCGCAGCGCCGCGATCAGCCGGCGGCCGTTCGGCGTGGCCGCAGTGCTGGGTGAGACCAGCAGGATGGCGCCGCGGCCGGCGTCCTCCGCCGCCGCCACCACGGCGAGGGCCGTGGTGAAGTCGTAGCAGGTGAAGGCCGGAACGGCCGAGCCCTGCTGGAGGGCGGAAGCCACCAGCTGGTCGAGACGGGCACGCATCAGGCGCTCAGGCCCCCCACCAGGGTCCAGACGAGGAACGTCAGCGCGAAGCCTGCCACGCCGAGGATGGTCGTGAGGACCGTCCACGTACGCAGCCCGTCCGCCACCGACAGTCCCAGGTACCGGGTGACGATCCAGAATCCGGAGTCATTGATATGGCTGAGGCCGAAAGCGCCGAAGCCGATTGCCACCAGAATCAGCGCCGTCTGTACAGGCGAGTACCCGCCGTCGGCAACCGAGGTCGCCAGAAGTCCCGCAGTGGTGATGATGGCCACGGTGGCCGACCCCTGGGAGGCGCGGAGAACCGCGGCCAGGATGAACGCCATCAGGATCAACGGCAGTCCTACGCTCTGCAGGCCCTCGGCGAGTGCCTTGCCGATGCCCGAGACGGTGAGGACTTTTCCGAAGACGCCGCCGGCGCCGGTCACCAGGATGACAATGGCGGTCGGGGCGAGGGCGGAGTCCATGACCTCGCCGGTGTGCTGGGAGGACCATCCGCGGCGGATGCCGAGGAAGTAGTAGGCCATTCCCAGGGCTGTCAGCAGTGCGATCAGGGGTGCGCCGACGAAGGCTGCGATGTCGGCAGCAGGGCTGCCCTTGGGCAACATCACCGCGCCGACGGTTCCCACCATGATCATCAGGATGGGCAACACAATCAAGGTGATGATCATGGCCGGGCTGGGAGCGGTTTTGGCAACGGTCTTGACCGCGACGCCGCCGCTTGGGGCGGTGTCCTGCTCGACCTCGGATTTGCCGGAGCCGAAGAGGCGGAACTGCTCGGCAGTCCCGGGGAGCATCACGTAGTCGCGACGGTTGAGCCGTTTGGCAACGAAGTAGCCGAGCACCCCGACGGGGATGCAGATCAGGAGCCCGATGATGGTCGTCCAGCCGATATCGGCCTTGAGGATACCGGCGCCGCCAACAACGCCCGGGTGCGGCGGAACAACCACGTGGATGGCGAGCATGATCGCGCCGACGGGCAGCCCGATCTTGACCGGGTTGACCCCGGCCGCTTTGGAGAAGCCGTAGATGATCGGGATCAGGATGATGAATCCGACGTCGAAGAAGACGGGGATGGCCAGCAGGAAGGCCGCGGAGGTCAGGGCCGCGATGACCCGGCGGGGTCCGAGGAGTTGGGTGAACTTTCCGGCCAGCGCCTGGGCACCGCCGGAAACCTCAATCATCTTGCCGAGCATGGCGCCGAGGCCGACGAGGATGGCGACCGACCCCAGGGTGCCGCCCATGCCTTCAGTGACGGTCTTGACGATGTCCGGCAGCGGGATTCCCGCAACCAGGGCGACAATGACGCTGACAACCAGCAGCGCCAGGAAGGCCGGGATCTTGCACTTGATGACGGCCACCAGCAGCAGGGCTACGCCTGCTGCGGCTATGGCCAGGAGAGCGAGAGCGCTCATCGGGTGTCTCCTTTGACGGACCGGTCCGGGGAAGGACCGGAGGGTTGGTTCGACGACGGCGGAGGTGGGCCCGCCGTCGTCGGGGTTGGGGAAATCCGGGTGGCCGGGAGGGCCTAGGCGGTGCGCCTGGTGGGCGCGACGACCTTGATCACCGCGGAGTCGTCGGCGGCGGCGAGCCCCTGGGCCTGGCCGAGGAGGTAGAGCTGCTCGGCGGCGGCGGCCACCGGGGCGGCAAGGCCGGCGGCGCGGGTGGCCTTGCCGACGATGCCCATGTCCTTGACGAAGATGTCCAGGCGGCTGAGGACCTCCGCGCCGTTTTCCGTGTAGGCCTCGAGGATGCGGGGCCCGCGGTTGGACAGCATAAAGGACCCGGCGGCGCCGGCTTCCAGGGCTGCGAGGGTCTTGGCCTGGTCCAGGCCGAGGGCGTCTGCGAGGGCCATTGCCTCGGCTGCCGCGGCGATGTGGATCCCGCAGAGCAGCTGGTTGACGGTCTTGAGGGCCTGCCCGTCGCCGGGTTTGTCCCCCACGACGGTCAGGGTGGAGGCGAGCAGTTCCAGGACCGGCCGGGCCGCGTCCAGCGCCTGCGGTTCGGCGCCGACGACGATCAGGAGGTCGCCTTCGCCGGCGCGCTTCGGTCCGCCGGAAAGGGGCGCGTCAACGAGGGAAACGCCGAATTCCGCCAGCCGCGCGACGGTGGCGGGGATGGCCTCGGTGCCGACGGTGCTGCCCAGGATCACGACGGCGCCCGGCTTCAGCACGGAGGCGACCCCGTTCTCGCCGAAGAGGACGTCGTCGAGCTGCTCGCCGTTGCGCACGGCCAGCAGCAGCGCGTCGGCGCCCTCGGCCGCTTCACGGGCGGAGGCGAAGGTGCGGACCCCGGCGTCTTCGGCGAGCTGCAGGCGGGGCTCGGCGATGTCGAAGCCGTGGACGGTCAGCCGGGTTGCCAGCCGGGTGGCCATGGGCAGTCCCATGGCGCCCAGGCCGAGGACGGTCACTTGGTAGTTCATGGTTTTCTCCATTGAAATGAGTGGGTTGGGGCAGGTGGGGATCAGAAAGTGTTGCTGAGCTTGCGGGTGACCTGGGCCAGGGACTCGTCGTCACCCACGTTGCCGGCGAAGACAACGTAGGGAATACCCTTCGCGGGCCCGTCCACCGGCTCCCAGAGGCTGACAATGCCAGGCAGCATAGGGCCGCGGACGATCGCGTGCCGGATTTCCAGGCCGTGGGCGGCCACATCCGAGGACGTGATGCCGCCCTTGGCGATGACAAAGCGCGGCGGGAACGTCTTCAGGGCCCGGTTCACCACAGCGACGACGGCGGCGGACACGGTGCGGGCGATCCGGAGGCTCTCGGCGGCGTCGTCAGTCTTGATGAGCAGCCTGCTGGTGTGGAGGATGACGTCGGCGCTGTGCAGGGACTCCACGACGTCCTGGACGATGTCGTCCAGGTAGACCTCGGAATCGCCGCCCAGCAGCTTTTCGACGTCGATTTCCACGATGCGCGCGGCGCCGTGCTGTTCGACGAGGGCCTTAAGCTGGCGGGTGGTGACGCCCACGTGGGAGCCGACCACGATCAGGCCGCCGGCGTCGGAGGGCGTGTGGCCCGCATAGGCCTCCTCGCCGCTGAGCTCGGTGCGGATTTCCTGGCCGATGCGGCCCCGCACGAACGGCGGACCCACCCGGTAAAGCAGCTTCTTGCCGCGGCGTTCCGCTTCCTCCAGGCCCAGTGCGAGGGCGCGGAAATCGTTTTCGGTCACGATGTCGGCCACGATCGGGGTGGAGTCGGTGGCCGCGTCGATAGCGTCCGCGATGGCCTTCGCCGAAATCCGGGGGTCGCCGTCCGGGCCCGCGGCGCGGATGACGTCCAGGGTCAGCACGATCACCGAATCCGCCGGGAAGCGGCCCTGGGACTTCTCTTCGACGTACTTGGCCAGTTCGGAGTTCGCGAAGCCGAAGCTCGCATCCCTGGCGAATTCGGTGTCCGCCACCGGGGTGAGCTTGCCGGCATCCTCACCGGTGCCGCGCATGAAGTGCACCCCGCCGATCGTCACGCGTCCGGCGTCGGGGAATGCCGGGACGATCACGACGCCGTCGGTCACCTCGCCGCTGACAGCGGCGATGGTTGCCGCGATCGTGTCCGGTTCCAGCGGGTAGTGGCCGCGGAGGGTGGAGTCACTGCGGCTGACGAACGCGAGGCGGAGCCTGGAACTGACACCGCTGGAACCGGCACTGCTGGAGCCGGCACCGTCGGTTTCGAGGGCGGCTGCCGCGAGGGCATTCCGGACCACCTCTTCGTTGCGGGCGGCGGCCTCGGCGGGGTCCAGGCTCCGCGTGTTGGTCAGGACGTAGACCGCGTCCTGGCGGCGGCCGTTGATGCGGTGGGTGAAGGCCCAGGTGAAGTCCTCGACATCCCAGCGGGTGAGGACCGGCAGGTCCGCGACGGACTGCGTGCCCGTCGGGTCGTCGTCGAGCACCACCAGGATCCGCGGGAACGGCTGGGACGATGCCGCAAGGGCGTCGGCGACGGTCCGGGCGGGAATCGGGACCTCTGCGGGGAAGGCGGCCAGCACGTCTGCTTCAAGAAGCTCTGGTTCAAAGGGCACTTGCACTCCATTGTGGGAACTCTGCTGCGATGGGGATTTGTAAGATGTCTGACATCTAACATTTGAATGCTAGTGTGGCATACGGCATAGAGACGCGCAAGTAGACTTGTCCATCAGGCAACTCGATGACGGCGAATGGGGAAAATTGGCTAGGAAATCGCTGGTCGGCGTCGTGGCAGATGAGCTGCTGGACCGCATCATTGCCGGCGAATTTCCGCCCGGTTCATCCGTACCCGGCGAGCTGGAGCTGAGCGCCCGCCATGAGGTGAGCCGCATGACGGTCCGCGAGGCCATGAAGACCCTCGAAGCCCAGCAGATCCTCAGTGTGGAGCGCGGCCGGGGAACCTTTGTCAACCCGCTGAACCGCTGGGCCTCCCTCGAGGCCGTCCTCCGGGCAGCGTCAGAGGGGAAGAACGACGCCGCGGCAGCCGTCCAGCTGATCGAGCTGCGCCGGATGCTGGAGACGGGTGCCTGCGAGCTGGCAGCCGGCCGGATCGGCGACGCCGACCTCAAGACCCTCGGCGGGGAGCTGGAATCGATGCGCGAGGCGCACGAAAAGCACGACGTCGCCGCGTTCGTGGCGGCGGACCTCGCCTTCCACGACCTCATCCTGCGCGCGTCGGAGAATGTCTTTGTGGCCGTGCTGTTCGCGCCGCTGCACCGGGTGCTGGAAAAGCGGCGGACCCAGACGTCCGAGGTGCGCGACATCCAGGCGCACGCAATCGGCCATCACCAGAAAATTGTGGAGGCACTGTCGACCCGGGATCCGCACCGGGCCCGGGATGCCATGGACGCGCACATGCAGCAGACCCTGGATGACCTCAAGACCTACGTCCTGGCGGACCGCCAGGCCTAAGCGGCGGGCGGAACGCCCGGCGGCCCGGGGCGGCGCTCAGGCGAGCGAGAGGAAAAGCTTCTCGAGTTCGGCGCGGTCCAGGCTGGGGTCCTCCTGCTGCATGCACTGCTGCAGGCCGGTGGCGATGATCGAGAATCCGGCCTTGTCCAGCGCACTGGAAACGGCTGCCAGTTGGGTGACGACGCTCTTGCAGTCGCGGCCCTCTTCGATCATCCGCGTGACGGCGGCAAGCTGCCCCTGGGCTCGGCGAAGTCGATTGATGACGGGCTTCATGTCGGTGGGATCGAGTTCCATTTTGTTCCTCCGGGATCAACAGGGTTACTTTCCATGATATACCCCCCTATGTATCACCGATACCCCGCAGGGTATGATCTGCCCCCTCCGCTGCGCCGCTTCGGGCCGCGGGGGACTCCCCCGGGTCCGCCGCGGCTAGGGACCTAAGTACCTAGTGAACCCTGAATATTCGGCGTATTGCTGGGTGTGTGAACGCCGCCGGATTCTTGGATTCTGGCGCCGGCGGGGCCGGCGCAGGGGGCGCCGCGCCGGGACGGAGCCCGGGACGGGACCGGGGACCGCATGCGGGACAGTGGAATTCGGGGCCGTGGAGCCGTTATGTCGCGATGGGCGATTCGTTTACCTCGGGCCTCGGGGACCCGGAACCGCTGAGTCCCGGCGGCATGAGGGGCTGGGCGGACCGCATCGCCGAGGAACTCAGCGGGGGGAAGCCGGATTTCCGTTACGCCAACCTTGCCGTCAGCGGGCTCCTCCTGCGCGAGATCCTGGACCGGCAGCTCGGGCCTGCGATCGCACTGAAGCCGGACCTGGTCACGCTTTCGGCCGGCGGAAACGATATTGTCTTCCACCGGAGCGATCCTGACAGGATGGCCGCCGCTCTCGACGCAGCAGTGGGCATGCTCAGCACCACGGGCGCCACTATCGTGCTCTTCACGGGTCCGGACTGGCGCGACACACCGCTGCTGGGCCACAACCGGGGCCGGGTGGCCGTCTTCAACGAGAACATCCGGACCATCGCCGCGCGCCATCACGGCGTGATCGCCGATCTGTGGTCCCTGCGGCAGCTCTCCGACCCGCGAATGTGGGACCCGGACCGCCTGCACTTCTCCCCGATGGGGCACCACACCATCGCGGCCATGGTGCTGGAATCCCTGAGCGTCCCCCACACCCTGAGCCCGCTGGAGCCCAAACCCATGCCGGCCGGAACCTGGCGGGAAAGCAAAGCCGGAGACCTCGCCTGGTTCACCAACTACCTGCTCCCCTGGATGGTCAGCCGGGTCCGGAAACGGCCCGACGTCCCGCCGCTGATGCCCAAGCGTCCCGAACCGGGGCCCGTCACCGGATCCTGAGGCACGGCCGGCCGGCCCTAGTCCCGCCGCAATCTGTCGGCTAATCTGCAGGAACGGCCCACCGCCGGGTATCGATGGCGATCACGAGGAGCGAAGTTGTCTAATCACACTTACAGCATTTCTGAAATTGTCGGAACGTCGAACGAAGGCATTGACGCCGCCGTCCGCAACGGCATCGCCGAGGCGGCCAAGACCCTGCGGAACCTCGACTGGTTCGAGGTCAAGGAAGTCCGCGGACACCTCGAAAACGGAGAGGTCGCCGACTGGCAGGTCACCATCAAGCTCGGGTTCCGCCTGGAGCGTTAGCCTCCGACGCCGGCCCGCACGTTCCGCCATCCTCCTAAGGAGCGCCGCGTGCAGTACACCCAGCTGCGCCGCTCCGGCCTGAAGGTCTCCCGGCTCTGCCTGGGACCCATGAACTTCGGACCGCACACCGGGGAAGCCGATGCCCGCTCCATCATGGACCTGGCGCTGGAGCCGGGCATCAATTTCTTTGACACCGCGAACGTCTACGGCGGCGCCGGCCACCGGGGACGCGCCGAGGAAATCCTGGGCCGCTGGTTCGCCACCGGCGGCGAACGGCGGGAACGGACCGTGCTGGCGACGAAGCTCTACGGGACCATGGCGGACCGGCCCAAAGAGTCGAGGCTCTCCGCACTGAACATCCGGCGCGCCCTGGACGCGAGGCTGAAGCGGCTGCAAACGGACTACATCGACCTTTACCAGCAACTTTGCCGGCTGGCACATCGTCCAGGCGCAGGAAGCTGCCGCACGGCGCCACAGCAACGGCCTCGTCAGCGAACAATCCATCTACAACCTGCTGACCGCAACGTGGAACTGGAGGTCATCCCGGCCGCCCAGCAGTACGGACTGGGCCTGATCCCCTGGTCTCCCCGGGAGCAACTCGATGCCGCCCTCCGCGCCGTGGACCCGGAGCTTGACGCCGGGGTCCTCCAGCGGCTCGACGAGATTTTCCCGGCGTACCGGACAGCGCCGGAGGATTATGCGTGGTGACCGGCGGCCGGGAGAAGTCCGGCAAACCTGGCCAAAAGACCCAAATACTGCCCCTGCGGAAGTTTCACGGCCCTCAAGTGGCCCTTTTATACTAAGCATGATTAGTATTGAGGAAGAAGGATGTAGCGCACCCGGCAATCCGGGTGCCTCCTCTATGAAGAAGAAGGAACGATAAAAATGGGCTTTTTCGCATTTCTGATTCTGGGCCTTATCGCCGGTGCAATCGCTAAGGCAATCCTCCCGGGCCGTCAGGGCGGTGGCATCATCATCACGCTGATCCTGGGCGTCGTTGGCGCCCTCCTGGGTGGCTTCATTGGTGGCGCGCTGTTCGGCGTGGGCATCAACGAGTTCTTCTCGCTGTCGACCTGGCTCCTGGCCATCGGCGGTGCGATCATCGTCCTGCTCGTTTACGGCATGATCTCCAAGCGTTCAGCCCGCTAAAGCTGACGCGACCGAAAACCGGTCCCGGGATTCTTCCCGGGGCCGGTTTTTTGGCACACGGCCTCACCAGGATTTACCAACACCAATTTTGAGCACCACCGATCAGCAGGAGGACCGCATGAAAGGCAAACTTCTTTTCGGAGCCGGAATCGCCGCAGGCTACGTTCTCGGGTCACGGTCCGGACGGGCAGCGTACGAGAAGCTCAAGGCACGCGCGGCAGCCCTGTGGGAAAGCAAGCCGGTCCAGGACAAGGTGACCGCGGCGGCCGATGCAGCAAAGGAAAAGGCACCCGAGGTGACTGAGCAGCTGGGCGAGGCGGCCCGCCGCGCGGGTACGGTGATCGGTGCCGTCCGCCGCGACAGCTCCCCCAGCGTGACGGCAGGCGAAGGCGCGTCGAACGACGCCGCCGGCATCCCCGCGCACAGCGCCCACCCGGAGACCCTCAACCTCGGGACCTCCACGGCGCCGGCCGCGGCCGACGTCGGGTCCGACCCGGCCCTCAACGACCAGCAGGGCCAGGATTGGTCCGACGAAGGCGGTGCCACCCCGGCCGGTGCAGCGACGAACGTCGATCCTGACAAGGTTTCCTAGCCGCGCCGGGTTTCCTGGTTAGAGGGGCGGACGACTCACCGCTGTTCCGATCACAACCGTGGCGTCCAGCTCCGCGGAGCTGGCAACCCGGGCCGTGAGTCCATTGCGGAGGAACAGCTCGACGGTCCGCGGCGCCTGCCGCCGGCTCGTCTCGATCAGCAGGGAGCCGCCCGGCGCCAGCCATTGCGGCGCCGCGGCGGCCACCCGCCGTTGCACCTGAAGCCCGTCTTTGCCGCCGTCGAGGGAAACCCGCGGTTCGTGGAGGCGGGCTTCCTGCGGCATCGTGCCGATTTCTGCCGAGGGAACATACGGGCCGTTGACGGCAAGGACGTCGACTCGACCGCGCAGCCTCGCCGGGAGTGGTTCGTACAGGTCCCCTTCGTGGACCGCACCGCCGAGCGGCACGATGTTCCGGGCCGCGCACCGCACCGCGGCGGGGTCGATGTCGGCAGCATGCAGCTCCAGGGGGCCGGCCAGCGCCGCGAGCGCCGTGCCGACCGCCCCTGATCCGCAGCACAGGTCCACGACGACGGGCGCGTGCCCCAAGCCGCCTTTTTGTGGGAGAAGCCGGACGGCCTGCCGGACGAGGAACTCGGTGCGGCGGCGGGGCACGAATACGCCCGTGTCCACGGCGACCCGCAGTCCGCAAAACTCCGCCCAGCCCAGGATGTGCTCAAGCGGCAGACCGGCTACCCGCCGCTCCACGAGGGCATCAAGGTGGTCGGGCGTGGCAGCGGCTGCCGTCAGCAGCCGGGCTTCTTCCTCGGCGAAGACGCAGCCGGCCGCCCGGAGCCGTGTGATGACCGAGGTCCGGAGCGCAGGTGGGTCCGTCATGCCAGGGCCCCCTTTCCGCTGCTGGTGCCGGAACTCCCATGCTAGCGAAGTGGCAGGATGGCACCATGCCTACCCAACAACCGGCTTCCGAATCTTCGCTGCCGGTGCCGGCGGGCGCCGTTCCGTCAAACGAGCTGATCTGGACCGGGTGCTACACCGCGGACGGCGGCGGCCGCGGTGCCGGAATCGGGGCGCTGCGTGCCGGCGCCAACGGGACGCTGCGCTGGCTGGGGGTCGCCGCCGCGGCAGACTCGCCGTCGTTCCTCGCCGTGCATCCCTCCCTTGATGTGGTCTACGCCGTGGGCGAGGCGGCGCGGACCGTCCGGGCGTACCGCCGGTCCGGCGACTTCGGCCTGGAACCCGCCGGCCCGGGCTGGCCGGCCGGCGACGCCGCCTGCCACGTCGCCGTCGACCCGCAGGGCCGTTTCCTCGTGGTGGCCTGTTGGGGCGACGGCCAGGTCGCGCTCTATGAACTGGATGACGGCGGCGGCATCTCGGCACGGTTCCCGGCCGCCGCATCGATAGTCCCCGGGCGTCCCAGCCGCGCCCACGCCAGCCTGATGCTCGATGATGGCAGGGTGATGACCACCGACCTCGGGCACGACCTCCTGCGGGTTTGGGACTACGTGCCCTCGCAGGGCCTTCGGCTGGACCACGAAGTGGCCCTCCCGCGGGACTGCGGCCCCCGGCATCTCGTCCAGCATCCGGGCGGCAGTGTGTTGGTGGTGACCGAATACTCGATAGATGTTGCCGTCGTGCAGCGGTCCCGGGAGCCGGGGACGTTCACCCTGACCGGAATTTTCCCGGCCACCAGCGGCGGCGCACGACCCGGCGACTCCGCGGCAGAGATTGCCCTCGCCGCGGACGGGAGGCACGCCTACATCGGCGTGCGCGGCTCCAACCGGATCGGCGTGCTGGGGGTGGACCCGGGCGGCGCCCTCCAGCCCCTGGCCGACGTCCCCAGCGGGGGCAACTGGCCCCGGCATCACCTGGTCAGGCACGGCTGGCTGCATGTGGCGCACGAACGCTCCGGCGATGTCGTCACATACGCGCTGGATCCGGCGAGCGGACTCCCCGGCGCAGCCGCGGGCAGGGTGGAACTGGCCTCCCCCACTGCGCTGATCCCGGCGCGTCCCTGACCGCGGGACATGCCCAGTCCCTGCGCCCAGGACTGGGCATAACAGCACTATGTCCACCCCACAAAGAGGCAGGAGGGCATGTCCCGCGCAAGCTCCGGCAAACGGACGTGCGCAGCCACCCCTGACCGCGGGACATGCCCAGTCCCTGCGCCCAGGACTGGGCATAACAGCACTATGTCCACGCCACGAAGCCGCAGGAGGGCATGTCCCGCGCGACAAGCCCGTCCGCGGCACCGACTGGCCGCCGTCCGTCAGCTTCCCGCGCCCGCCCACTCCAGAAGGCGGGCCAGGGGCCAGCTGGTGATGATCCGTTCCGCCGGCACGCCGTTGCGTTCGGCCCGCTCGGCGCCGTACTGCAGGAAATCGAGCTGGCCCGGGGCGTGGGCGTCGCTGTCGATGCTGAACACGCAGCCTGCGTCGAGGGCCAGTTCGATGAGGGCGCCGGGCGGGTCCTGGCGTTCGGGCCGGGCATTGATTTCGACGGCGACGTTGTGCTCCGCGCAGGCGGCGAAGACCTCTTTGGCGTTGAACTCCGACGCCGGCCGTATGCCCCGGTCCCCTTGAATGAGACGGCCCGTGCAATGGCCGAGCACGTTCGTGTGCGGGTCCGTGATCGCGCCAAGCATCCGCCGGGTCATGGTGCGCCTGTCCGCACGCAGCTTTGAGTGCACGCTGGCGACCACGATATCCAGCCGGTCCAACAACTCGGGGGTCTGGTCCAGGCTGCCGTCCTCGAGGATGTCGGCCTCGATGCCCCGCAGAAGGCGGAAGCCGCCGTCGCCGTCGCCGTTGATCCCCGCGACGATGTCGAGTTGCTCGGCCAGCCGCTCGGCACGGAGCCCGTTGGCGATCCTGAGGCTGGGCGAATGATCGGTCAGCGCGAGGTACTCGCGGCCCAGCAGTTTCGCGGCGCCCACCATGGCCTCGATCGGGGATCCGCCGTCGGACCAGTCGCTGTGGCTGTGCAGGTCGCCGCGGAGGGCGGCCAGCAGCGTATGCCCTCCCGGCACCAGGGGCTGGGCGCCCCGGCTTCGCAGTCCGTCGAGGTACTCCGGCACGCCGCCGTCGAGCGCTTCGCTGATGACCTGGAACGTCCGGTCGCCGATCCCTTTGGTCCTCCGGAGCCGGCCGTCCCCGGCCCGGGCTGCCAGTTCCTCCGCGCCGAGACCGGCGATGATTCCTGCGGCTTTCCGGAACGCCTGGATCTTGAAGGTCGGGGCAAGCTCGCGTTCGAGCCAGAAAGCGATCTCGTTCAGGGCATCGGCGGCATCCATGGCACCATCTTGCACCCCGGACCATCGCACGGGGACCCCCGGCGTCGCCCGGATGTCTCACCGCTTTGGGCAGCGGGCCAACGTTCTGAGAGACTTGTCCCGGCCGGGGCCTGATCCGGCGGGGAACTATGCTGGCGGTCCTTGGGGAGGGCCTCTCCGGCAGCTGGGAAACTTCACGTTATGGTGCTGCTCGACAGGTCAACGCTCATGGTGGTCTTCGCCCTGATGACGCTCACGATGCTGGTCCTGTTCTACTTCGACACCTACCGCAAGAACCGGGCCCCCTTTGCCGGCTGGTGGTGCTGGGCTGTCGCCTCGTTCTTCCTGGCGGCCGTCTTCTACTTCATGGGCGAGGCCGAGGCGGTGGCCTGGGCCCCCAGCGTGGGAAATGGCGTGATGGTGCTTGGCTCCGGCTGCGTCTGGGCGGGAACCCGCTCGCTGGCCGGCCGGCGGATCCTGCCCTGGCTGTTGGGGATCCCTGCGATGGCGGCCTTCGCCGTCGACGCCTCCGTCCACTACTCCGATAACGCCCGGATCGGCAGCATTGTGCTGTTGGCGCTGATGGGGACGGCGACCGGTCTCGCCTCCATGGAGCTGTGGCGCGAACGCGAAGACTCCTGGCATCGTGTCCGGTCCCTCGCCGTCGCTACTGCCGTCTGTGCCGTCTATTACCTAAGCCGGACGGTGGGGCTGGCTGTCCTGGGCCCGGCGGATCCGCTGTTCCAGGTGCTTTTCGGCACCGGCGTGTCCATGCTGATGGCCATGGTCCTGCTGGTGGTCGTTTCGTCCAGCATCACCTCGCTGAATTACGCCCGCCGGACCGAGAACCTGCAGGAGCTGGCCTACCATGATGGGCTGACCGGACTGCTGAACCGCGAGGAGTTCATGCGCCAGGCCCAGCGCAGGCTCCGGGCCAACCTCGCCGCCGGCGTCGACACCGTGATTGTTATGGCGGACCTGGACCGCTTCAAAGCCATCAACGACCGCTTCGGCCATGACGCGGGCGACGGCGTCATCCGCGCTTTCGCCCAGGCCTGCCGCCTGGCCGTGCGGGACGCTGATCTGGTGGGCCGCTACGGCGGTGAGGAATTTGCACTGCTGCTCGACGGCGTCGACGCCGCCGGGGGCGTCCGCATCGCCGACCGGATCAATGCCGCCCTGGCCGAGCACAGTTCCCTGCCCGCTGGCGCAGACTCGCCGACGGCGAGTTTCGGCGTCGTCGACGCCCACGACGGGAACGCGGGGCTCCAGCGGCTTCTCCGGGAAGCCGACCGGGCCCTGTATGACGCGAAAGCGGCCGGGCGCAACCAAGCGGTGATCGGGTTGACTGCCGCGGGCACCCAGCCAGGCTGAGCTGCCCGCGGCAGCACCGCTCAGGACGCGCGGGGAAGCTTCGCCGCGAGGTTCCCGGCAGCGGCGGCCGAGGGCCGCGCCGCGGGATCCATGGCGGTCAGGGCCGTCAGCAGCGACACCCACGCAGTGCCGAGCCCGGCGGGAATCAGGGGCTTGCGGAGGGTCCGCGCCACCAGGGACTCCACCGGGGTGCCCGGAAACGCCTTGGCCCCCGTGAGGCACTCAAGCAGCACCAGCCCCAGGGAATAGATGTCGCCGGGAGCGCCGGGATGCCGGCCAGCGGCCTGTTCCGGGCTCATGTAGTGCACGGTGCCGGAGGAGTCGCCCGGCTCCAGTGTGGTTCCAGCCGGGGTGGCGATGCCGAAATCGGCGATCCGGACCGCGGACCGCCGCAGTGCGCTGAGCAGAATATTGGCGGGTTTGATGTCCCGGTGGACCAGTCCGCGGGCATGGACGTGGGCAAGACCGGACAGCGCCGCGACCGCCCAGCGGGCAACTTCGCCGGCGTCGGCTGGGCCGCTGCGGATCCGCTCGGCGAGGCTGCCCCCATAAGCAAACTCCTCAACGAGGAAAGGGCGCCCGGCCCACGGGTCACCGGCCGGAACGACGCCTTCGGCAATGAAGGTGACGATCGCGGGATGGTCCAGCGAGGCCAGAACCCGCGCCTCGGCGTGGATCCGCTCCGCCTGCTGCGGCTCGGGGCCCTCGGCGACCTTAATGGCCACGGGCCGGCCGTCTGCCACATCCGTTCCGCGGAACACGGTGGCCGTGGCGCCACGGCCCAGCAGCTCGTGGACGAGGAAGCGGCCCCCGGGAGCGTCCGGGAGCGCCAACACTCTGGCATCGAGCCCGACGGCGGCAGGGACCGGCAGGGCGGCGGGCCGCTCCGCCAGGGCCACCGCGGAGTGCGGGGCGCTCAACGGCTGAGCTCGGACACGATGCTGGACGTGTGCACGATTCCGTCCAGCTGGAAGCCGCACCCGCAGCGCCAGAGCGGCGGCAATTCCGCGGAGGCATCGGCCGGTGCAAAGGAGTAAACGGACCTGAGGGCGGGGGCCGGCGCCTTCCACTCCATCGGCATCCCGCAGTGGACCGGGGCGGCAAGGGCCTGCACGGGCGGAACGGCGGCCGGAGCCACGTCAGCCACGGCGCCGCCGGAGAAACGAATATCAGACATGGTTAGTAAGCATACATATAACTAGTCAGCCTAGCTAGTTGCTTCGGCGGCTATTCCACCGCGTGGTTGCGCGACTCCGCGATGGCCTCACTCATCCGGCGGAGGAAGCTCACAACGATCCTCGCCTCGTCGGCACTGAGGCCTTCCGCGACGGCCATCATCCTGCGGTGCATGTCACCGAGAGTGGCCCGGACCTCCGCATCCGTCGCCACGGTGGGAACAATCACTAGCGACCGCCGGTCCGTGGGGTGGGGCTCGCGGCGGACATGGCCGCTGCCCACGAGCCGGTCGATCAGCGACGTGGTGGAGGCCGTGGTGATCCCCAAGACGCGGCTCAGGTCCTTGGGCCCCACCTGCTCGCCGTCGGCCTGGGTGCGCAGGAGGTACCGCAGGGCCAGCAGGTCCGTCTCGCCCATCCCCATCGAATCCCTCGTGGCCCGCCGCCGGGCGACTTCCACGTTGCGGTACTCGCGCAGCGCCTGCAGGACGGCGCCGGGCGGGTCGAGCCTGTCGTCGGGTCCGTACCAATACCCGGATCCGGTGGGGCTGTGCGCATTCATCCGGCAATCCTAGCCGACCTGATTACTAGGCCATCGTAGGTTTTTTGGCCGCGGCGGGCGGGCCGGACAACGCTGGGCCGCCATCCTGGACGGGTTAGCGGCCAAAATGTGTGTATGAGATTGGCTTGGTTGCCAGTGTTCGCGCGGGTTGTAGGGGTGTCCACATGCTTTGAAAGCATGTGGAGTGACGGTTCGATCAAATCAGCCCCGGTGTGGTGTATGTGCTCAGAAGCTTGTGAAGAACGGTTCGACCAGTGCCGGGCGGACGAGATGGCGGTGTAGGTCGTGTGGTGCTTCGAGTACTCAATCCCGGGTTGATGTCACGAAGAGGGCAGAGTTCACGGCCTTCATTTCCTGGATCACGGGGAAGCAGCGGCAAGGCGCCCACGCCGGCTCGGAGAGGACCTTCAGGCGCCGGAGTGCCTGGTGCTGGAATGTCGCCCCGGCGGCCGCGCGGACCGGGGAAATACACCCGGTGATCATGCTCGATGGCACCTACTTCAACGGCTGGTGCGTCCTGGTCGCTTACACCGGCGAGCACGTCATCGCGTGGCAGTGGTGTGACCGGGAAAAGCACGCCTCGTGGGCTGCGCTTCTGCGGCAGATCCCGGCCCCGGCGGTGGCCGTCGTGGACGGCCACAAGGGCCTGGAGAGCGCCTTGAGGGAACACTGGCCGGAAACGAACGTTCAACGGTGCCTGTTCCATATCCGGCAGAACATCCGCACGCATCTGACGATGCGTCCGAAGCTCGATGCCGGTAAGGAACTACTAGCCCTGGCCAAGGCACTCACCCACGTCACGGACCTTGACCAGGCCGCCGCCTGGTCCGGTGCGTTCGCTTCCTGGGAGGCCCGCTGGGAGAGCTTCCTCAAGCACCGGACCTACGCGAAGAAAACCGGCGCCAGGCCCTCACACATCGGACCGGCACAGACCTGGTGGTACACACATCTGGGCCTGCGCCGGGCACGGGGAAGCCTGGCCGCTGCCATCAAGGCAGGGCACCTCTTCACCTGGCTTACCAGCGCTACCGAAGGCCAGCAGATCGCCCGGACGACCAGCCCGCTGGAGGGAGGAATCAACGCAGGCCTCAAAGACCTTCTGCGGAACCACCGCGGCCTCAGCGAAGACCACGCCACACGCGCCGTCGACTGGTACCTCTACCAGCACACTGAATCACCCCAGGACCCTTGGGACCTCGTGAAACCACACCACTGGCAACCCCAAAAGAAGGAGTCAAAGGAGGTGGAGGAGCCCATCCAACCGGCCCTCTACGACACAGCCTTCAGCTTCGAAGACGGCAACGGAATCCAGCAAGGATGGGGCGGAAGAAACCGGTGACACGCCCAAGCCATACACACATTTTGGCCGCTAACCCTCCTGGACCGGTGAACGGGGTGGAAGCTGCCGGCATGGGAGGCGGTTAAAACAGAAGCAGGCCAGAGGCTTCATGCCTCCGGCCTGCTCCCCGGGTGGGCCCTGTGGGGATCGAACCCACGACCCACGGATTAAAAGTCCGATGCTCTACCAACTGAGCTAAAGGCCCCAGCTGAAGACCTCAAACGGCGGATAAATCCGCAGTTCAAGGGCTGATCAGCCCAGTCCATTTCTGAACGTTAATACTGTACCCCAGACCCGGGCGCATTTTGCGCACGGGGCAGGGACGCCGCCGTCGTGCGCCCTGGACGGCTGCGGTGCGGACCGGGGGCCAACGGTCCCCACGCTCGATTCCCCGACAGCACTGGAGTAGCGTGGTGGCATGAGCGAGCAAGCAGGATCCAGCGCCCCCGGACCGCACCGGCACCACAAGCCGAAGCCCTTCGCCCCCATTGACTTTGAGCCCTTCGCGGGCGGGGCCGATCCTGCCCGCGTCTCCGAGGCCGCCCACCTCGCCGCCCAGGCTCTCGTGCGCCGCGGACGCGACAGCGACGACCCCGTCGTGACCAAGCGGCTCGTGAAGCTCGCCGATGAACAGGGCCTGGAAGCCATCGCCGAAATGTGGGCCGAAAGCCCGGCACGGTCGCTTCCGGGGGCCCTCTGGCGCCTGTACGCACTCCGCGCCGCCACGATCCAGGACCCCGAGCGGATCTCTGTCTACTTCAGGGCCGGCAAGGACACCGCCCAGGTCTCGCACGTCGTGGCCGGCGCCGCCGAGCCGCCCGGAGCGGAGGAGATGAAATCGATGGCGGACGCCATCCTGTCCGGCGCGTTCGACGGCGAGTTCGACGTCGCGCTGGAACGTTCTGCCGCGTTCTGCCGCGTGGTTGCACTGGGCCAAGCCACCCTCGCCGACGGCGCCGAGCACAGCAACGAGAACCACGCGAGCAAGCTCACGCGCAATTCGCACCTCCTGGTCAAGACCGCGGAGGACCTCGAACATGCTGCCAACGCCTGGCGCCTGGGCGAACTGGACTGAGAAGGCGTGATGCCGCCGGACACGGTAGGCACGCCGCACACGGTAGGCACGCCGCACACGGACTGTCAATGTTGACTTGTCCCCGACCTCGTAGAAAACTAAAAGCGGTGCCGAACCGCGAAACCCCCGGGCTTCAACATCTAGCCGCCTAGAGCGGCCTACCGCCGAGAGGCGTATCCGGTTCGGCACCATTTTCATGCCCCGTGAGTGGCCCGCTGCCGGTTCTGCCCGGCGGGCGCCGTCATATTCCCGGGCCGCCCGGGCGCCCTTTCCGGCCCTTTCAGGCCGGACGGTAAAGTAATCCTCATGCGCGGGTCATCATCACTTCACACACCCGGCAGACAACAGCCGTGCACCTCCCTCCCGAAGACCGGTAATCACACGTGAAGCTGCGCCTTTTCCCCCAGGAGCCCGCCGGGCTGAACCTCCTCGCCCAGCTTGCAGGCCAGATTGCGCTCGCCACGGGCACCCTGTCGGAAATCCTGGGCGCACCGGCCAGTGAAAACGACCGGCTGGTCGAGGACATGCACAACCATGAGGCCAAGTCCGCGGAGCTGCACTTCGCGTTGCTGACGCACATGCGGACCTCGTTCGTGAACCCGCTCCCCCGCGAGGACATGTATGCCCTCTCCCGGTTCCTCAATGAGGCGATGGAAAAGCTCGATGCCGCCGCCGACCTGGTGTCCCTCTACAAGCTGGACCGCCTGCCCAAACGCGCCGCAGACCAGCTGGAAATCATCAGCAGGCAGGCCGAGCTCACCGTGGACGCCATGCGGAGGCTGGACAACCTGGACGACCTCGAGGACTACTGGATCGAGGTCCTCCGCCTGTCCAAGCGCGCCGAACGGTCCCACCGGGTCTGGGTAGCGGACATGCTCAACGAAATGAAGCCGGCCCGGTACGCGCGGAACCGGGACATCGCCGACCAGCTCGTGGGAGTCACCCGGGACATGCGCCGGGTCGCGGTCCAGGTGGGCAGCATCATCGTCAAGGAATCCTGACGTGACCATCCTCCTGTTTGCCCTGGTGGTGGTCTTCGCCGGGGCATTCGCCTTCCTGAACGGTTTCCGGGATGCCTCGGCTGCGGTGGCGCTGGCCGTCCGGACCCGCGCCCTCACCCCGACCATCGCCGTGCTGCTGGCCGCGTTGTTCAACTTCGTCGGTGCCGGGCTGAGCGCCGCACTGGCCCTGGCCGTCAGCCAGACCTGGGTGCAGCTGCCCAAGGGGGAAAACGGGCTGACCATCCTGATGGCGGGCCTGCTCAGTGCCGTGCTGTGGGGCATCTACACCTGGTGGCAGGGCATTCCGTCGTCCTCGACGCATGCCCTCGTAGGCGGGCTGGCCGGCGCCGGGATTGCGAGCGTGGCCGTCGGCGGGCACGCCGTCGGGGGCGTTGACACGTCCCTGCTTTCCCAGGTGGTGCTTCCGCTGCTGCTCTCACCGCTGATTGCCTTCGTGGGCGCCTACCTGCTGGTCTGGCCCGCGACGTGGGCCGCTCGGTATACGCCCCCGAACGTCGTGAATGGCCGCGCGCGGCGCGCGGAGAGCATTGCGGTGGGCGCCGTGGCGTTCGCCCACGGACTGCAGGACGGACAGCGCACCAGCGCCGTCCTGGTCCTTGCCCTGCTGGCGTCAGGGCTGTCGGATGGCCGGGAGATGCCGGTCTGGGTGGCACTGTTCACCGCGGCCCTGCTGACCGCGGGAACCCTGGCCGGCGGGTGGCGCATTTCCTACACCATTGGCTACCGGCTGATCCGGATGGATCCCCTGCGCGGCTCCGTCGCGCAACTGTTCAGCTCGGCCATCCTGCTGATTGGCGCGATCGGGCTGCACTGGCCCATCTCCACTACGCACACTGTCACGTCGGCCGTCCTGGGTTCCGGCAGCAATCAGGGGTTCCCGGCCACCAACCGGAAAATGGTGATCCGGATCCTGATGTTCTGGGTGCTCACCCCGGTGGCCACCGCGGCGGCGGCCTTCGTGCTGGCCCTGTCCCTGTCACCGCTCGCGGGGCTGTAGGGACCCATCGATTGCTCCGCAGGTGCCCTTTTGAGCGCTCAAAACGGCACCTGCGGAGCAGTCGATGAACCGGGCGGGCTATCCGAAGCGGCCGGAAACGTAGTCCTCGGTGGCCTTCTCGGTCGGGTTGCTGAACATGGTGTGGGTGTCGCCGTATTCGATCAGCCGGCCCGGCTTGCCGGTGCCCGCGATGTTGAAGAACGCGGTCTTGTCCGAGACGCGGGCGGCCTGCTGCATGTTGTGGGTCACGATCACCACGGTGTACTGGTCCTTGAGCTCGTTGATGAGGTCCTCAATGGCCAGTGTGGAGATCGGGTCCAGCGCGGAGCAGGGCTCGTCCATCAGGATGACCTGCGGCTCCACGGCGATTGCGCGGGCGATGCAGAGCCGCTGCTGCTGGCCGCCGGAGAGACCCGAGCCGGGCTTGCCCAGCCGGTCCTTGACCTCGTTCCAGAGGTTGGCGCCCTGCAGGGAGCGTTCCACCAGGGCGTCGGCCTCGCCCTTGGAGATCCTCTGGTTGTTCAGCTTCACGCCGGCCAGCACGTTATCGCGGATGGACATCGTGGGGAACGGGTTGGGACGCTGGAAGACCATCCCGATCTGCGAGCGGACGGTGACCGGGTCCACGCCGGGGCCGTACAGGTTGTCGCCGTCGAGCAGTACCTCACCTTCGACGCGGGCGCCGGGGATCACCTCATGCATCCGGTTCAGGGTGCGCAGGAAGGTGGATTTGCCGCAGCCGGAGGGCCCGATGAACGCCGTGACGGACTTGGCTTCGATGTTGATGTTGACGTCTGCGACGGCCAGGAATTTGCTGTAGTAGACGTTCAGGTCTTTGACGTCGATGCGCTTAGACATGATTTTCCTTCACTTGCTGGAGGTACGGGCTGAAGAATGGTGTCGCCATGCCGGGCTAGCGGCCGGTCTTGGGGGCGAACATGCGGGCGACCAGGCGGGCGCCGAGGTTGAGCAGCATCACCAGGATGATGAGGACCAGGGCGGCGCCCCAGGCGCGCTGAGAGGAGGGATCCGGGTTGGACGGCGAGGTCGGGTTAAGGATCTGCGTGTAGATGAAGGTTGGCAGCGAGGCCATCCAGCCGCCGAACACGTTGTAATTGATCGAGGTGGCGAAGCCCGCGGTGACCAGGATGGGGGCGGTTTCGCCGATCACCCGGGCGATCGCGAGGGTGACGCCCGAGGCGATGCCGGAGATCGCCGTCGGGATGACCACTTTGAGGATGGTTCGCCACTTGCGCACGCCCAGGGCGTAGGCGGCCTCGCGGAGTTCGTTGGGGACGATCTTGAGCATCTCCTCGCTGGAGCGGACCACCACGGGGATCATCAGCACGGAGAGGGCGACGGCGGCGACGGCACCGGTTTTGGTGCCCGGTCCGACGATTGCGAAGAAGAAGGCGGCCGCGAACAGGCCGGCCACGATCGAGGGAATGCCGGTCATGACGTCCACGAAGAAAGTGATGGCGCGGGCAAGCGGGCGGTCATTGCCGTACTCCACCAGGTAGACGGAGGTCAGCAGGCCCACTGGTACCGAGATGACGGTCGCCATCACCGTGATCAGCAGTGTGCCGATCAGGGCGTGGAAGATGCCGCCGACCACGGGGGCGCCTTCCTCGACACTCTTGTTGTCGTAGGCCCCAGTGACGCCGTTCATCGAGGTGGAAAGGAAGCCGGGGTCCGTGAGGCCGGGCAGGCCGTTGACCAGGACCGTCCAGATCACCGAGAACAGGGGCAGCAGCGCGATCAGGAACGCGCCCACCACGAGGCAGCTGGCCAGTTTGTCCTTCGCGCGGCGCGAGCCTTCGACGGCGGCGCTCCAGCCGACGAGGCCGATGGCGAAGAAGACTGCGGAGACAATGCCCCAGCCGAGGGCGTTGAAGCCGATCAGGGCCAGGACGGCCGCGCCGAGAACCACGGCGATGCCGAGAACCAGGTAGGGGGCCCACTTCGGCAGCTGGCCCTTCGTGAGGGCCGAGCGCTTCTTGACGGGGGTCAGGGTGGAGGTCATTTAGTTGGCTCCCGAGAATTCTTTGTGCCGGCTGATGATCCAGCGCGCGATCATGTTCACGCCGAGGGTGATGACGAACAGGACCAGGCCGGCGGCAATGAGCGTGTTGACCTTCAGGCCGCTGGCCTCGGGGAAGTTCAGGGCGATTTCGGCGGCGATGGTCTGGTTGCCGGACTGGATAAGGCTCGCGGTCAGCACGCCGGAGGACAGCACCAGCGCGACAGCCATGGTTTCGCCGAGGGCGCGGCCCAGGCCCAGCATGACGGCGCTGATGATGCCCGGGCGGCCGAACGGCAACACAGCCATCCGGATCATTTCCCAGCGGGTGGCACCAAGCGCGAGCGCGGCCTCTTCGTGCAGCTTGGGGGTCTGCAGGAAGATTTCGCGGCTCAGCGACGTGATGATGGGCAGGACCATGACGGACAGCACGATTCCCGCGGTGAGGATGGTCTTGCCTGTGGCCGAGGCCGGTCCCTGGAAGATCGGCAGCCAGCCCAGGTTGTTGGCCAGCCAGTTGTAGGCCGGCGAGATTTCCTTGGCGAGGAACGCGGCACCCCAGGCGCCGTAGACCACGGAGGGGATGGCGGCCAGCAGGTCGATCACGTAGCCCAGGCCGGAGGCGAGCTTGCGCGGGGCGAAATGGGAGATGAACAGCGCCACGCCGATCGCGACCGGCGTTGCGATCACGAGGGCGATCACGGCTGCGATCAGGGTGCCGATGACGATCGGCCAGATGTAGGCGAAAAAGCCCTCGCCGCCCTGGATCTTGTCCGGGGAGGCCACAAGGGCAGGGAATGCCTGGATGACGAGGAAGATCGCCACTCCGAAGAGCACGGCCAGGATCAGGCACCCAGCGGCCAATGTGGCTGCGGAAAAGACCTTATCGCCGGCGCGGCCTGTGCCCCGGGACGTGGTCAGGGAGGTGGTGGTCACTTCACGATCCTTCAGATCTTTGTGTACTTCGGACAAACGCATTGGTTCCCTGTCCCGTTACGGCCGTCGGTGACAGCCGTAACGGGACAGGGAACCAGGATCAGGCTGGTGTTTCCACTATGCCTGTCAGCGCTAGGGAACCCTAGGACTTTACCTTGATGCTCTGAATGGACTTGAGGGCCTTGTCCTGCAGGGTCTTGGACAGCGGGGCGGACTTGGCGGCCTCAGCGGCTGCCTTCTGCCCGGCGTCGGAGACGACGTAGCTCTCGAATGCCTTCACCAGGTCCGCGGTCTTCTGGTCAGCGTAGGTGCTGCAGACGACGTGGAAGGAAACCAGGACCACCGGGTAAGCGCCCTCGATCGTGGTGGTGCGGTCCAGCTTGATCGACAGGTCGTTGGCGTTGCGGCCCTCAACCGGCTTGCCGGCGTCGACTGCCTTCGCAGCGGCGTCGGCGGAGATCTTCGTGAAGGACCCGCCCACCTTGATCTGCGCGACGCCCAGCTTGCCGCTCACGGCGGAGTCATCGGCGTACGTTACGGCGCCCGGGGTGTCGGTCACGGTCTTGACGACGCCGGAGGTGCCCTTGGCGTTCTCGCCCTTCAGTGCTGCGGGCCAGATGCCTGCAGCCTTGTCGGTCCAGACCTCGGGAGCGGCGGCGGCCAGGTAATCGGTGAAGTTCTGGGTGGTGCCGGAGTCGTCGGAGCGGTTCACCGGGGTGACCTTGAGGTCCGGAAGCTTCGCATCCGGGTTCATGGCGGCGATGGCCGGGTCGTTCCAGTTGGTGATCCCGCCGCGGAAGATCTTGGCGACGGTGGCGGCATCGAGCTTCAGTTCCTTGATGTCGGGCAAGTTGAAGGCCACGGCGATCGGGGAAATGTAGACCGGGATGTTGAGGGCGCTCTCGGGGCCGCAGGTGGTCTTGGAGCTCGCGTACTCGTCATCCTTGAGGTAGGCATCGGAGCCGGCGAACTGGGCGGAGCCGTCCAGGATGGCCTTGCGGCCTGCGCCGGAGCCGTCCGGGGAGTACTGGACATTGGCGCCCTGGTTTGCCGAGGCGAAATTGGTCTTCCACACGTCCATGGCAGCGCCCTGCGCGGAGGAACCGATGCCGGTCAGGGTGCCCGTAACTGCGGGGCCCGAGGCGGACGGCGCGGCGGACTGGGCCGTGTTGGTTGCGTTGTCCGAACCGCAGGCGGTCAGCGCGAGAGCGCCAGCTGCGATGACAGCGATAGCCGAGGTGCGGCCGAAGCGGAGTGCCTTCACTGAGATGTGCCCCTTCCAGGGATTTTCTGTGCGTGCCGGGCCGGAGAAGGCCGGGCAAAGATGCGTACGGTTTGTACCTCTATTGAAACTAGGTGCCCCAGATGAAGAGAATTGCCGTCCGAGATGAACGGATGGTTAACGACGCCGGGACATTGGCTTACATCCGCCGGGCCCCCATTGCGTCAGCCGCGTCACAGCCGTAGGGATCCGCGTCGACGAACTGCAGGATCCACGGCCCAATAGACTGGAGCGCATGGCCTCCGCTATTGGACTTTCCGCAAGCGCCCGATTCCTGCGCGGCCGGGTCCGCACCGGCCTGGTCCGGAGCCGGAACTCCCTCATGCCGGCCATCCAGATGACCGCCTGCGCAGTTGGCGCGTACGCGTTCGCCGAGTACGTGCTGGGCCACAGCGGCCCGCTCTTCGCCGCCACGTCCTCGCTCATCTCGCTGGGCTTTTCCCGCGACCCCCGGCTGCGCCGCGTGATCGAGGTCGGCCTGGGCTGCACCATCGGCATCGTGGTCGGGGACCTGCTGCTGCACTGGCTGGGCGCCGGGATGTGGCAGGCCGCCGTCGTGCTGCTGTTCTCGATCCTGCTCGCGAGGTTCCTGGACAGCGGGACGATCTTCACCACCCAGCTGGGCCTGCAGTCCCTGCTGGTGGTGCTTCTGCCGGCGCCGGCGGGAGGTCCTTTCACCCGCAGCATCGACGCCGTCGTGGGCGGGGTGTTCGCCCTGCTGGTGACGATCCTGATCCCGAAGGACCCGCGCCGGGAACCCCGCACCGACGTCAAGAAGCTCCTGCACGAACTCGCCGAGGTGCTGCGCGAATGTGCCTCCGCCCTGAGCTACAGCGACTCCACCCAGGCCTGGCATGCGCTGATCCGGGGGCGGAACTGCCAGCCGCTCGTCGACGCCATGCGGCAGTCGCTGCGGTCCTCCGGCGAGGTGGCGACCCTGGCGCCGGCCTACCGCAGGCACCGGGACGAGCTGGACCAGATGGAACAGTCGCTCGACTACATCGACCTTGCGCTGCGCAACAGCCGGGTCTTTGCCCGCCGCCTGACCAGCGCCATCAATCATGCGGCCTTGTCCGACGAGGCCACGCAGAACATCGCCGAGGTCCTGCGGGACACCGCCGACGCCGTCGACGAACTCTCCCTGGGCCTGGCGGAAGTGCACGACGGCGTCCGCCGCGCCCACCTGCGGACGGCCCGGACGGAGCTTCGGGAAATCGCCGGCCGCCTGCACCCGAGGCTGCTTGACGTGCAGCGGCTGGAGGGCGAAACGGTGGTCATGCTGTTCCGTCCGCTGATGGTGGACCTGCTCGAGGCGGCCGGGGTCGACTCCCGGGAAGCCCGGGATATCCTTCCCCCGCTGTAGTTGCCACTGCAGTTGCCGGGGCGCGTGCCGGGGGTGCGGGAGCGTGCATGTCGCAGGGCGCCGATAGGGTGGAGCAATGGCTACCAAGACTTCCCGGGCCACCAAGGCGCCGGGCTACAAATGCGCTGAATGCGGCTGGACCACGGCCAAGTGGGTGGGCCGCTGCGGCGAGTGCCAGGCCTGGGGCAGCGTGGAGGAAACCGGCGGCGCCGTAGCGCGGACGACGGCGGCCACCACCGTGCTGGAGCCGGCCCGGCGGATCTCCGAGGTGGACGCCACCACCGCAGCCTTCCTGCCCACCGGTGTGGACGAACTGGACCGCGTGCTCGGCGGCGGGCTGGTCCCGGGCGCCGTGATCCTGCTGGCGGGCGAACCGGGCGTCGGCAAGTCAACCCTGCTGCTGGACGTCGCGGCCAAGTTTGCCCGCACCGCGCAGGACGTCCTTTACATCACGGGCGAGGAATCGGCCGCACAGGTCAAGCTCCGCGCGGACCGGATCGACGCCGTCGCCGAATCCCTGTACCTCTCCGCCGAAACGGACCTCGGCCAGGCCCTGGGGCAGGTGGAGAAGCTGGAGCCGCGCCTGCTGATCGTGGACTCCGTCCAGACGATGAGCAGCGCCGACGTCGAAGGCAGCGCCGGCGGCGTCTCGCAGGTCCGGGAGGTTGCCGCCTCCCTGATCGCCGCCGCCAAGCGCCGCAACATGACCACCCTGCTGGTCGGCCATGTGACCAAAGACGGCTCCATCGCCGGGCCCCGGCTGCTCGAGCACCTCGTGGATGTCGTGTGCCAGTTCGAAGGCGAGCGCCACTCCCGGCTGCGGCTGCTCCGGGCGGTCAAGAACCGGTACGGCCCCACCGACGACGTCGGCTGCTTCGACCTGAACGAGGACGGGATTGTGGGCCTGGCCGATCCGAGCGGGCTGTTCGTTTCGCGGACTAAGGAGCCGGTCTCCGGCACCTGCATCACGGTGACCCTGGAAGGGCGGCGCCCGCTTCTGGCCGAGGTGCAGTCCCTGCTGGCCGAAAGCTCCAGCGCCCAGCCGCGCCGGGCCACGAGCGGGCTGGACAGTTCCCGGGTGGCCATGCTGCTGGCGGTGCTCCAGCAGCGCGCCGGCTGCCTGCTCAGCAAAGACGATTCCTACGTGGCAACCGTGGGCGGCGTAAAGCTCAGCGAGCCCGCCACGGACCTCGCCGTCGCGCTGGCCGTGGCCTCCGCGAAGGCCAGGAAACCCCTGCCGGAGCGGCTCATCGCCTTCGGCGAAGTGGGTCTGGCCGGCGAGGTGCGCCCCGTGCCCGGCATCAACCAGCGGATCCAGGAAGCCCACCGGCTGGGCTTCACCCACGCCGTGGTCCCGGCAAGCCCAAACGGCGCGGGACCGATTCCTGCGGGTTTCTCGGTGCGCGAAGTGGGACACCTGACCGAAGCCCTGAGCCTGCTGATCAGCTGAGGCTTTCCTGCAGCCGGATCCCGGACGCGACTAAGGACCCTATACTCCGCCCGGTATCGGGCGGAGTATAGGTACAGGGACAGGCACGGCTGCGGGCGAAGGGAACTGGCCATGATGGGGTACTACGGCAACGGTATCGGCTGGATGTGGCTCTGGGGTGTGCTCTTGCTGGTCGGGATCGCCGCCCTGGTGCTGCTCGCCGTCCGGCTCTTCACCGGCGGACCCGGCCACGGCGGTGCCAACCAGCCCGGCCGCTACGGCACCCCGCCCTATGGCCCGCCGGGGACTCCCCCGGGCGGCCCTGGCTTCCCCGCCGGGAAGAGCCAGGCCCGGCTGATCCTGGACGAACGCTTCGCGAGGGGCGAGCTCACCGCGGAACAGTACCGCGAGAACTTGAAAGTGCTCGGCGAGGAACGCTAGTGCGGCCCGTCAGCCGCCGCGACGCCCTGCTCCTGGGCGGCCTGGGCACCGCGGCCACCGTGGCAGGCGGAGCCGGACTGTGGTGGTCCCTGGTTTCCACCCAGCAGCCGGGCAGCGGGGCCGGGGGCGCGCAAGGGACCGGGCTGCGCAGTCCCCCCGAGCTTCGCAGCGCCGGCGGCAGGCTGCAGCTCACCCTGGAGGCCGCCCGCGGACAGGTGGAGCTCGGCGGCCGGCCGGCCCGGCCCCTTTGCTACAACGGCGCTGTCCCGGGTCCCACCCTCCGCCTGCGCCCCGGCGACGAGCTCAGCATCAGGCTTGTGAACAGCATCGACCAACCAACGAACCTGCACGTCCATGGCCTGCACGTGTCCCCGCAGGCCAACGGTGACAATGTGTTTGTCACGGTCCAGCCCGGAGCGGGTTTCGACTACAGCTACCGGCTGCCGCCGGATCACCCGCCGGGCGTCTACTGGTACCACCCCCATCACCACGGCATGGTTGCGGGGCAGATTTTTGCAGGGCTTTTCGGGGCGATCATCGTCGAGGATCCCGAACCCATCCCGGTGAGCGCGGACCGTGTGCTGCTTGTCTCGGACACCACCCTGGACAGTGCCGGCAACATAGCCGCGGTGTCGCAGATGGAGCGCATGGCGGGCCGGGAAGGTGAACTGCTCCTGCTCAACGGGCAGAGCAGGCCACTGCTCACGGCCCGCCCGGGCGAACGGGAGCGGTGGCGGATCATCAACGCCTGCGCCGCCCGCTTCCTTCGACTCCGGCTGGACGGCCAGCGGCTGGAGCTGATCGGCATGGATTCGGGCCGGTCCCCCGCTCCCGAAGCCGTGGACGAACTCCTGCTGGCGCCGGGCAACCGGGCGGACCTGCTGGTGACGGCAGTCGACGGCGAATCCACTTTGCAGGCCCTCCCCTATGACCGCGGCGGCATGCCGGGAATGATGGGGCAGGCGCCGTCCCCCGTCCGCGGGGCAGCCGCACTGGCGACCTTTCGGGTCGGCGGCGAATCCGCGGCCGTGCCCGGTGCCGTCGCGGTGCGGCCGGCCCCGGCGGACCTCCGGACCGCCGCCGTGGCGGCACGCCGGCAACTGGTTCTGGCGATGGGGGCGGGATCGGGAGGCATGGGCGGAGGTATGGGCGGCATGATGCAGTTCAGCATCAATGGCCGTGAATTCAGCGGGTCCCGCACGGACACGGTCGTGGCAGCCGGAACCGTGGAGGAATGGACGCTGGTCAACACGAGCCCGATGGACCACCCCTTCCACCTGCATGTGTGGCCGATGCAGCTCATCGAGGACAACGGCCTGGCGGTCGATTCCGTCATCATGCGGGACGTGGTGAACGTGCGGGCGAATGGACAGGCCACAGTCAGGGTCGCGTTCCGCGACTTCGGCGGCCGCGCGGTCTACCACTGCCACATCCTGGACCACGAGGACCTGGGAATGATGGGCGTGATCGAGGTCCGCTGACCGGGGAAACTCTTGTGGATTATACCCCCTAGGGGTATGGTGAAGCTCAACCCGCACATCGATGGATCTCCCAGGAGCGCACATCATGGAACACCGGCACGGCAACCACGCAGTCGGCGGCCAGCAGCTGAACCACCAGCACGGCGACCCGGCCGGCCAGCAACCCGGCACGATCGGGATGCATGGCACCGGCCCTGCGCCGCAGCAGGACGACGAGCACCTGGTGCACAGCCACGGCCAGCACGCCGGTCACAGCGTGGCGATGTTCAAGAACAGGTTCTGGCTGACTCTTGTCCTGGCGGTCCCGGTGGTCTTCTTCAGCCCCATGTTCGGGCAACTCCTCGGCTACGAACCTCCTGCGTTCCCCGGCTCCGGCTGGATTCCTCCCGTCCTGGGAACCGTCATTTTCTTCTATGGCGGCCAGCCGTTCCTCAAAGGCGGCCTGAACGAGCTGAAAACCGGCAAGCCGGGGATGATGCTGCTGATCGCCATGGCCATCACCGTCGCGTTCATCGCCTCATGGGTGACCACTCTGGGGATCGGCGGGTTCGACCTCGACTTCTGGTGGGAACTGGCCCTCCTGGTTGACATCATGCTGCTGGGGCACTGGATTGAAATGCGCGCCCTCGGCTCCGCCCGGGGCGCGCTGGATGCCCTCGCGGCGCTGCTCCCGGACGAGGCCGAACGCATTACCGGGTCCGGAACCGAGATTGTCGGTGTCTCCGAGCTCAGGAGCGGCGACACCATTCTGGTCCGTTCCGGCGCGCGGATGCCGGCGGACGGAACTGTGACCGAGGGGCAGGCAGAATTCGACGAATCCATGATCACGGGTGAGTCCAAGACGGTCCTCCGCTCCCCGGGCGACCCGGTGGTCGCCGGCACGATCGCCACGGACAACAGCCTCCGCGTTCAGGTCACTGCCATCGGCGAGGACACCGCCCTCGCCGGGATCCAGCGGCTCGTGGCCGAGGCGCAGGCATCCTCCTCACGGGCCCAGGCACTCGCGGACCGTGCCGCCGCGTTCCTGTTCTATTTCGCGGCCGGGGCCGGCGTCGTCACCTTCATCGCCTGGACACTGCTGGGCAGCGTGCCCGACGCCGTGGAACGCACCGTGACGGTGCTGGTCATCGCCTGCCCGCATGCGCTGGGCCTTGCCATCCCGCTGGTCATCGCGATCTCCACGGAGCGGGCCGCCCGGGCCGGCGTGCTGATCAAGAACCGGATGGCGCTCGAACGGATGAGGACGGTCGACGTCGTGCTGTTCGACAAGACAGGGACCCTGACCAAGGGCGAGCCGGAACTGAAGGACGTGGCCGCCGTCGAAGGGACGGACCCTGATGGGCTGCTCGCCCTGGCCGCCGCAGCGGAATCGGACAGCGAGCACCCCCTGGCCCGCGCGATCGTCGCCGCGGCCCGCGGGCGCGGACTAGCTGTCCCGCTGGCGGGCGGTTTCACTTCACTGACCGGCCGGGGCGTCCGCGCCACGATCGGCGGCAGGACGGTCCGGGTGGGCGGCCCCGCGATGCTCAGGGAACTGCAGGCAGAGGAACCCCCGGAACTGGCGGCCGCGACAGCTGCCTGGCGGGACCGGGGTGCGGCAGTGCTTCATGTGGTGGACGGCGACGCCGTGCTGGGCGCCGTGAGCCTTGAGGACGCCGTGCGGCCGGAATCCCGCCAGGCCGTCGCGGCGCTGCAGCACCGCGGGATCAAGGTTGCCATGATCACCGGCGACGCCCGGCAGGTGGCCCGGGCCGTGGCCACCGAGCTGAACATTGACGAGGTCTTCGCCGAGGTTCTGCCGGCGGACAAGGACAAGAAGGTGGCCGAGCTCCAGTCCCGCGGCCTCAAGGTGGCCATGGTGGGGGACGGCGTCAACGACTCCCCCGCCCTGGCCCGGGCCGAGGTGGGCATCGCGATCGGCGGGGGCACCGACGTCGCGGTGGAGTCCGCTGGCGTGGTCCTGGCCGGGAACGACCCCCGGGCGGTGCTGTCCATGGTGGACCTGTCCCGTGCGAGCTACCGGAAGATGTGGCAGAACCTCGTGTGGGCCACGGGTTACAACATCATTGCGGTGCCACTGGCCGCCGGCGTCCTGGCGTTCGCAGGGATCGTCCTTTCCCCCGCCGCCGGGGCCGTGCTGATGTCCGCCTCCACGATCGTGGTGGCCCTCAACGCGCAGCTGCTGCGGGGCCTGAAGCTCAACCCCGCGGACGTCGGCTGACCTGAAAGTGACCCCCATGCCGGAGACCCCACCACGCAACCCCTCATTCGGGAGATCCTTCGCCCGGGTCGGTCCGCGGATGGACGCCCGCGGGGCCGCGGACCACCGCCGGCGCCTCCTGGCAGCGGCGCACGGCGCCGTCGTCGAAATCGGGGCAGGCTACGGGGCCACTTTCCCGTTCTACCCTTCCGCGGTGACCGGGGTACTGGCCCTCGAACCGGACGCCACGCTCCGGGAGCTGGCGCTGGCCGCTGCCAGGACTGCACCGGTGCCGGTCACCGTACAGGACGGCGTGGCGGAATCGCTGCCGGCGGCGGACGCGTCGATCGACGTCGTCGTCTCCAGCCTGGTGCTGTGCAGCGTGTCGGACCAGTCCGCTGCCGTCGCGGAGACGGTGAGGGTACTGCGGCCGGGCGGCCTGCTGCTGTTCTATGAACACGTCCGCTCGGCGCACCGCATGCTTGCGGCCGCCGAAGACCTGGTCACACCGCTGTGGAGCCGGATGGCAGGCGGATGCCACCCCAACCGGGACACCGTCGGCGTGATCGCCGGGGCGGGCCTCACGGTGCAGGGCCTCGAGCGCTTCGGCTTTTCGGTCCTCCCCGGCAACCCGCGGCTGGCCCACGTCCTGGGGGTGGCCAGCAAACCCTGACGGCCGCCCGGCGCGCAGAAGGGCGCCTGCCGCACTGGCAGGCGCCCCTTCGTTGCTCGCGGAAGCGGGTGGTTCTAGGCCTTTTTGGGCGGCAGTGCCAGCTTGAAGACCTTGGCCCAGGTGGAGCCGACCTGCTTCCAGATCGGGCCGGTGGTGTACGGCAGGCCGTAACGCTGGCAGATTTCCTGCACCTTCGGGGCCACCTCGGCGTAGCGGTTGGACGGAATGTCCGGGAAGAGGTGGTGCTCGATCTGGTGGGAGAGGTTGCCGGTCATCAGGTGCATGAACTTGGACCCGGAGATGTTGGCGGAGCCAATCATCTGCCGGACGTACCAGTCACCGCGGGTCTCGCCTTCCACCATTTCCTCGGTGAAGGTGTCCGCACCCTCGGGGAAGTGGCCGCAGAAGATCACCGCGTGCGCCCAGACATTGCGGACCGCGTTGGCGGTCAGGGTGCCGTACAGCGCCTGCTTGCCGGATCCGGTCAGCATGGCAACGGCCGGCGTGGCGGCGTAGTCCTTGGTGAACTGCGTGAGGGCCTTGCGGCCGAGGGCCTTGAGGTCCTTGGTGAGGGCCTCCTTGGACTTCTTGCCCTGCTTGTAGTCCTCCAGCTCGAGGTCGTAGATCGCGATGCCCCATTCGAAGACCGGGGCCAGCAGCGCGTTGTAGAGCGGGTTGCCCAGGTTGAAAGGCTTCCATTCCTGGTCCGCGTCCATCCGCAGCAGGTTGTACCCGACGTCGTTGTCCTTGCCGATAACGTTGGTCCAGCGGTGGTGCAGGTCATTGTGGGTGTGCTGCCAGGCGCGCGCCGGGGTCACGAAGTCCCACTCCCAGGTGGTGGAGTGGATGTCGGGGTCGCGCATCCAGTCCCACTGGCCGTGCAGGATGTTGTGCCCGAGCTCCATGTTTTCCAGGATCTTGGCGAAGCTGAGCATGGTGGTCCCGGCAACCCAGGCCGCCTTGTGCTTGCTGACCAGCAGCGTTGCACGGCCGGAAATCTCCAGTCCGCGCTGGATCTTGATCATCCGGCGGATGTAGGCGGCGTCGGACGCGCCGCGCTTGGCGAGGATGTCGTCCTTGATGGCGTCGAGTTCACGTCCCAGCTCGGCGACCTGCTCGTCGGAGAGGTGCGCGGCAGCCGGCGGCCGAACGGTCGGGCTGCCGGACTCGGCGAGGGCGCCGGGCCGCGTCTTCACGGCGCGGGGCGCTTTGGCAGAGTCGTCAGCGCCCTGGGGGGCTTCCTCGGAAAGGCTTTGCTTGTCGGAAACAATCGTCATGCGGTGGTACTCCTCAGATCTCGAGGTTAACGGGTCCGGCGGCTGCCGAGACACACGTCTGGATTAGTTGGCCGGGCTCGCCATGGACTTCGTCCGTGCGCAGGTCACGGACCTGTCCGGCCCGGAGCGGGATGAGGCAGCTGTGGCAGATGCCCATCCGGCAACCGCTCGGCATCAGGACGCCGGCGTCCTCGCCGACGTCGAGCAGCGGGGTGTCGCCGTCGGCGTCGACTTCACGGTCCGAGGCCTCGAAGGTGACCAGGCCGCCGTCGTGCCCTTCCCCGCCGGCGAGCTTGGTGCTGAAGCGTTCGATGGTCAGGGTGGCTTCCGGAGGGGCTTCCGCGATTGCGGCCTCGGCTGCCCAGAGCGCCTCGGCGTCGTCCAGGAAGCTTTCGGGGCCGCAGGCGTAAGCGGCGCGCTCGCGCCAGTCCGGGCAAAGCTGTTCCAGACCGGCGGCGGAGCTGAAGTCCAGCCGTCCGCGTTCGCCCGTGAACCAGTGGACGACGCGCAGGTTGGGGAACTGGTCCGCGAGTTCGGCCAGTTCCTCGCGGAAGATGGCGTCACCCGGGGTCCGGGCGGTGTGGATGAGGACGACGTCGGAGTCCGGACGGTGCGGGACGAGCGTGCGGATCATCGACATGACCGGGGTGATGCCGCTGCCGGCGGTGAGCATCAGCAGGGGGCGCGGGTGCTCCGGAAGGACGAAATCGCCCTGCGGGGGCGCCAGGAAGAGCACGTCGCCGGGTTTGGTGTTGCGCACGAGGGTCCCGGAGACGGCACCCATGTCACTGACGGTGATAGCCGGGTCCTTGCCGGCGGGGGCGCTGAGCGAGTATGACCGCCAGTGACGGACACCGTCAAGCTCGACGCCAATACGGGCCCACTGGCCGGCAAGGTGCGCTTGCCAGCCGCGGCCGGGACGGAAGAAAATGGTGGCGGAATCGGCCGTTTCTGGAACCACCCGAGTGACAACGCCGCGCAATTGGCGGGCGGAAAACACGGGATTGAACAGCGACAGAATGTCTTCTGGAGCTAGGGGGGTGGTCAGTAGAGATGCGGCGCGCGCCAGCTTACGGAGCCGGATCATCTTCCAATCTTATGTCAGACCGGGTCATACTTCTTCACCCAAGGCATACGATCGACGTGGATAAACTATCTCCCCGCAACAACTAATTGGAACCAGCCTCATGAACGCATCCCCGACGGGCACGCCCGCCCCCGCCTCCTACGACCCGCCGTGGCTTGCCCTGCCGCGCGAGGTCAGCGACGTCCTCCGGCCGATGATGCCGGGCATTGTCGAGGCCATCATCGACGCCGTGCCGCAACTCGTGCCGGCCTATGCCAGGCCGATCGAGGGACGCTTCGGGCGGGGGCTGCGGCGGGGCGTGGCTGCCGCACTGGACCGCTTCCTGCAGCTGCCTGGAACCCGGCTGCCCGCGCTTTCAGAGGAGAGCAGGCAACTCGTGGCAGGGCTGGGGAGGGGTGAATTCCGCCAGGGCCGGAGCATGGATGCGCTGCTGAGCGCCTACCGGATGGGTGCCCGCGTAACCTTCCGCGAGATGTCCAGGGTGTCGGTGGAGCACCACCTTGGCCAGAGTGTGGTGGTGGACCTGGGTGAATCGATCCTGGCCTACATCGACGAGCTGTCCGCGGTCAGCGCCGAGGCGTATGCCTTTGAACAGTCGGAACGGGCCGGCGCGGTGGACCGCCGTCGCACCGAACTGCTCGACCTGCTCCTGCTGGGGCAGGCGGATGAGGCGGCCCTGCGCCAGACGGCCGCGATGGCGGACTGGTCCCTGCCGCAGCGGATGGTGGTGGTGACCCTGCCGGTGGACCGGTCCGCGGGGCTGCGTCTCCGGCTGGGGGCGGGAACGCTGGTCATTGAACGCGAGACCGACGCCGTCGCCCTGGTTCCGGCGCGGCAGTCGAAGTCCGCACGGGCGGACCTGGACAAGGTACTGCGTGGCCGCGGGGCTGCCGTGGGGCCGGCCGGCGGCTGGGAGAAAGTCCCCGATTCGCTGCGCCTGGCAGTGCTCGCAGCCTCCGTGCTGCCGCCCCGGGACGGCCCGGAGGATCCGCCGATCTGGGCAGATGAGCATTTGGCCGAGGTGATTCTCGGCGCGGAGCCCTCCGCCATCGCGGAACTGGCGAACCGCCGGCTGGCGCCGCTGGAAGGGCTGCGCCCGGCGCAGCGCGAGCGGCTCGCGGAGACGCTGCTGTCCTGGCTGCGGCACTGGGGCCAGCGCGCCCCCGTCGCGGCAGAGCTCGGCATCCACCCGCAGACAGTGGGTTACCGGGCTGCACAGCTGCGCGAGCTGTTCGGCGACACGCTCGAGGACCCCAAGGCACGGTTCGAACTGGAACTGGCGCTCCACGCCGGCCGGCGTTAAGCAGCGCCGGCGTTGAACAGAGCCGGCGTTAAGCAGCGCCGGCGTTGAACAGAGCCGGCGTTAAGCAGCGCCGGCGTTGAACAGAGCCGGCGTTAAGCAGCGCCGGCGTTGAACAGAGCAGGCGTTAAGCAGCGCCGGCGTTCAGCGGAACCTAGCTGGCGATCGCTTCCCTGCTCTGCAGCCGCATCTCCAGGTCGTTCATCACGATCGCGGCGAGGTCTTCCAGCGTCGTGGTGTCGGCGGCGCTGAACTCCCGGGGTTCCCGGTCCAGGATGCAGAAGGTGCCCAGGTTGTAGCCGTCCGGAGTCCGCAGCGGGACGCCGGCGTAGAACTGCAGTCCGAACTCGCCAGCCACCAGCGGGTTGGCGAGGGTGCGGGGATCCCTGGTGGCGTCCTCCACGATCCAGGCGCCGTCCTGCAGGATCGCGGAGGCGCACAGCCCCGGGTCGCGGCCGATCTGTGTGACGTCGGTGCCGTGGTGGGCCTTGAACCAGATGCGGTCGTGGTCCACCACGCTGACGATTGCCACGGGCACCGAGAACACCCGGGCCGCAAGCGCCGCGATCCGGTCGAAGGCGCCGTCTGCCGGGGTGTCGAGGATCCGGTAGCGTTCCACCGCGCGCATCCTGGCTTCCTCATCGGTCCCGCCCGGGTCTTTCTCCAGGCGGTGGCGTCCTGCGCCTTTAATGACTTCCTGGCGCAGGGCGAGGGAGACTTCCCGGGCCGGAGGCCGCTCCGCCGGGTCGCGGGCAAGCATGGAGGACAGCAGCGACGTCCAGATGGGGGCAAGCTCTTCGGGGATGTCGGGATCGTGGAGCAGGCGCGCGACGGCGGACTGGATCGGTGCGCCCGGGTAGGCCATCTTTCCGGTCAGCCCTTCGAGCAGCACCAGGCCGAGGGAATAGACGTCGCTGAGCGGCCCGGCGGGTTCACCGGCGGCCTGCTCCGGGCTCAGGTAGGCGGGGGTGCCGGAGGTTCCGCCGTCGTCCGCCACCGGGCCGTTGCCCGCCATGATGGCAACGCCGAAGTCGCTGAGCTTGGCCCGGGGGCGCCGGTCATCGTTGCTGTAGTCCACCAGCAGGATATTGGCCGGCTTCACGTCGCGGTGCACGATGCCGTGATGGTGGATGTAGGAGAGTCCGTCCGCCAGGTCGTGGCCGATCAGGGCCATGTGCGCTGCCGACAGCGGCCCCTGGGCGGCGCGGTGGCGCAGGTCCGGACCGCGGACCAGTTCCATCACGAGGTAGGTGAGGCGGGCCTCCGGGTCGCTCAGGTCCGCGCCGGCATCGAACAGCGTCACGAGGGCGTGGTGGCTCAGCCCGGCGAGGATACGGATCTCCTGCCCCTGCCGGCGGGTGTGTTCGAGATCATCCGCGTTGTCCCGGAAGAGTTTGACGGCCACCTCGCGCTGCAGGAGTTCGTCATAGGCGCGGTACACGGTGGACTGGCTCCCCCTGCCGATGAGGGAGTGGATCCGGTAGCGGCCGCTCAGCAGGAATCCTGGTTCCATGCCGAGTTTTCTGTTGTAGTCAGTCAAAGAGTGTTCGTTGTCCCTTAGGTGCGGGGCCCGCCGACGGAATCGCGCGGATCAGTCCAAAAAGCCGAAAATGTGGGGCGCCCGCGAAGTAGCAAGGTTACTTATGATACCGCGGAAATGGGATTCAGGAAGACCTGCGACGGACCAATATCCCCGCTCCGCAGACGGGGCATCGGCCGCTACTTGGCGGGGTTGTGGGTGCCGATCGGCAGCAGGGTCAGGTCCGGGTGGTTCTTTTCGATCCGGCGCAGGGCCCAGACGTCGTTGAACAGGGCCAGGTATTCGCCGTCGGAGCGCAGCAGCACCTCGGCGCCGGGCACGTTGGCCAGCGCCGGCATGGCCTCCGCCGTCGAGATCCTGGCGATGGAATACGGCAGGCGCTCCAGCCGCATCGGGGCGCTGAAATCGTGCGCCATCCGGTCCTCCACGACTTCGAACTGCATGGGGCCGACGGCGGCCAGCACCGGGGCCTGGTCGCCGCGGACGTCCGAGCGGAGCACCTGGATGACGCCCTCGTGCTCGAGCTGCTCGATGCCGCGTCGGAACTGCTTGAAACGGCTGGGGTCCTTGGAGCGCGCCACCTGGAAGTGCTCCGGGGCGAACAGCGGGATGGCCGGGAACTCCACTGGCTGCTCGAGGAAGAGGCTGTCGCCCACCCGCAGCGAGGAGGCGTTGACGAGGCCGACGACGTCGCCGGGGAAGGCCTCGTCAATGACCTCGCGTTCCCGGCCGAAAACCTGCTGGGCGTACTTGGTGGCGAAGGACTTGCCGGTCCGGCCCTGCGTCACCACCATGCCGCGCTCGAAGATGCCGGAACAGACCCGGATGAAGGCGACGTGGTCCCGGTGCGCCTTGTTCATGCCGGCCTGGACCTTGAAGACGAACCCGGCGAAGGGTGCGTCGACGGGCCGTGCGGCGCCGTCGACGTCGGGCCGCGGGGCAGCGGGCGGGGCGAAGTCCACGAGGGCGTCGAGGATCTCCTTGACGCCGAAGTTCAGCGCGGCGGAGCTGAACAGGATCGGCGTCGCCTTTCCCGAATGGAAGGCATCCATGTCGAACTCAAGGTTGGATTCGATGACCAGCCCGGCCTCGTCGACGGCGTTGGACCAGTCGTCGCCCTGGCTGGCCGCGGCCTGCTCCGGCGTGAAGTACTCGGTGAGGGCGATGTTGGCGCCGGCGTTGTTGCGCTTGAACTGGGCGAAACGGTCGTTGCGCAGGTCCCAGACGCCGCGGAAGTCACCGGAGATGCCCACGGCCCAGGTCAGCGGCATCGGCTGGAGGCCGGTGCGCTCGGTGATCTCGTCCATGAGGGCCAGCGCGTCCAGGCCCGGCCGGTCCCACTTGTTGATCACGGTGATGATGGGCAGGTTCCGCTGCTTGCAGACCTCGAACAGCTTCATGGTCTGGGTTTCCAGGCCCTTGGCGGCGTCCACCAGCATCACGGCGCAGTCAACGGCGGCCAGCACACGGTAGGTGTCCTCGGAGAAGTCAGCGTGGCCGGGGGTGTCCAGCAGGTTGATGACGGTGTCACGGTAGGCGAACTGCAGCGCCGCGGAGCTGATCGAGATGCCGCGGTCCTTTTCCATCTGCATCCAGTCCGAGACGGTCTCCTTGCGGTTGGCCTTGCCGCTGGAGGCACCGGCGGTGCCGATAACCTTCGCATGCAGCGCCAGCGCCTCGGTCAGGGTGGACTTGCCGGCGTCGGGGTGTGAAATGACCGCGAAAGTCCGACGCCGGGCCGCCTGCTTGTGAATCTCCTGGACTCGGGCGGGGCTAAGGACTTCTTGGGACACGGTGCTACTTTCGCTGCGGCGTTGAATGGTTGCGCTCCCGGGTTTGCGGGGGGATCCGGCTGGCCCGGTGGGAACGCGGGTTGTTCTGCCGGGGGTTCTGCGTGAGGCCTCTGTGGGATTGGCGGGGGGATTGGGCGGGCGCGGCGGCGGTCAGCCGACGGAACACCCAAGGGTCCAAGTTTATCGCAGCCTGGGCTGCCGCCGCGAAGTGGGCGGAACGCCGCATGAATGCAGGACAACTGCGGATCAGAAGTGCGTGGCTGGAACAGGGGCCCGGGAGGCGTTTCGGGGACGTTCCCGCGGGCGTCTCAATGGACCACTTTGGGGCTTGTCCGTGCGGAAGTTGGCCCGCTTTACCTCTACTATGGTGAGAACGGGGAACCGAGTACTTTTGATCCTGCCGGCAAACACTGGATACCGGCGCACTTGCGGGCTGAGGCCTGCACCTTTGAAGGGAAGATCTATGGCTCGGAGCCCTGAAGATTCACTCAAGGCGACGCTGGGCCGAGTGGCACCGGGCACCGCCCTCCGCGACGGCCTGGAACGCATCCTCCGCGGCAGGACCGGCGCCCTGATCGTGCTGGGCATCGACCGGACCATCGAATCCATCTGCTCCGGCGGCTTCGACATCGGAATCGATTTCTCCCCCACCCGCTTGCGGGAACTGGCCAAAATGGACGGCGCCATCATCTGCGACAAGGACGCCAGCAACATCCTGCGCGCGGCCGTCCAGCTGGTCCCGGATTCCAGCATCGAGACCCAGGAGTCCGGCACCCGGCACCGGACCGCTGAGCGTGTCGCCATCCAGACCGGCGTTCCGGTGATCTCGGTCAGCCAGTCCATGCAGATCATCGCGCTCTACGTGAACGGGCTGCGGCACGTCCTGGAGGGATCGGAGAAGGTCCTGGCCCGCGCCAACCAGGCCCTGGCAACCCTGGAACGCTACCGCTCGCGCCTGGACCAGGTCACCAGCTCACTGTCCGCCCTGGAAATCGAGGCCATGGTGACGGTCCGCGACGTTGCCGTGACCCTGCAGCGCCAGGAGATGGTCCGCCGGATTTCCGAGGAGATTTCGCAGTACGTCCTGGAGCTCGGCGAGGACGGGCGGCTCCTCTCGCTCCAGCTGGACGAACTGACCGTGGGCCGCGGCCCCGGCAGCGACGTGATCATCCGTGACTACTCGGGCCCGGACACCTCGGCCGAGGACATCGACCAGGCCGTGAAGTCGCTCGTGAACCTGGGCCCCACCGAGCTGATCGACCTGGGCAAGATCGCCGGGCTTGTGGGCTTCGCCGGCGGCGAGGCCAACCTCGACGCCGTCGTCCAGCCGCGCGGGTACCGGCTGCTTTCCGGGCTCAAGGCCGTGCCGAAGGCCGTCGCCGACCGTCTGGTGGACCACTTCGGCGGCCTGCAGTTCCTGATGGCCGCCACAATCGATGACCTGATGACGGTGGACGGCATCGGCGACCAGCGCGCCCGGACGGTCCGTGAGGGCCTGAGCCGGATGGCCGAGGCAAGCCTGCTGGACCGCTTCCTCTAATCCCCATCGGTTGCTCCACAGGTGCCCTTCTGAGCCCTCAAAACGGCACCTGTGGAGCAATCGATGGGACTAGTTGAGCTGGAACACGGCTTTGGGGCTGGTCTTGGTCGCCAGCCGTGCGGTGAAGACGTAATACGCGCCGCCGGCTCCCGGTTTGGCCTCGATGAGCTTGCAGCCTTCGACCGAGCGGTTGCGCTCCCACAGGAAGTTGGCCGTCTCACTTTGCCCCGGTGCGATGGTCTTCACGAGCTCGGTGGCGTCCTTCTGGCAGTCAGTGGACGAGAAGATCCGGTCCGAGCCGCTGGTGACCAGGAATTCCATTTGTGAGGTGCCGATATTGACCTCGCACGGCACCTTGTTGCCGTTCGTCACTTTGAGCGAGAGCAGCGGGTTCTCCCCGGCCGCGTAGGCAGGTTTGTCCGTGGAGGCCGTGACCGTTACCAGGTTCTGCTCGCAGCCGTTGCCCGTCGGAGATGCTGACGGGGAAGCCGTGGTTTCCGGGGCGCCCGCCGGGCCCGTTTCCTGGCCGGACGGAGCCGATCCCCCGCCGGACGGGGACTGCCCGGCGTTGAGGACACTTGCGACGGCGGCGAACCCCCCAAGGGCGATCGCGATCACGAGCAGGAGGGCGGCGCCCACGAACAGCCGGCGGCGGCGGTAGACGGGGCTGACCGGTTTCCGGGCAGGCTTGCCTACGGGTTTGCGCGCGGGTTTACGTACGGCGGGCCGGCCCGGGCGTGCTCCGTTGCCGGATGCGCCCGGGCGGGAACCGTGAGTTCCTGGATTGTCTTGCCTGCCCATCCTTCTAGGCTAGAGAACCGCACCGGGTATCGGGCCCTCCCACGCCGCGGGCGGAGTGTGGCCCTCATCTATTACGCTGAATCCATCAAAGCTCTAGCCGATTCCCCCGCCGTCCCCGTCTCAGCGCGCCCGCAGGACATCCCCGCCGACGTTCCGCTGTCCGTCCTGCACAAGGCCCTGGACACCTGGTTCGGGGCGAACGCCCGGGACCTGCCATGGCGGGCGGCTGAATGCACGCCATGGGGTGTCCTGGTCAGCGAGATCATGCTGCAGCAGACGCCGGTGGTGCGCGTGCTGCCCGTCTGGGAGGAATGGCTGCGGCGCTGGCCGGAGCCCGCCGATCTGGCCAGGGAGCCTGCCGGCGAAGCGGTCCGGGCCTGGGGGCGGCTGGGCTATCCGCGGCGGGCCCTGCGGCTGCACGCGGCCGCCGGCGCCATCGGCGCCAACCACGGCGGAAAGGTGCCCGGAACGTACCCGGACCTGCTGGAGCTGCCCGGGGTGGGCAGCTACACGGCGGCGGCCGTCGCCGCGTTCGCCTTCGGCCGCCGCGAAACCGTGGTGGACACCAACATCCGCCGCGTGCACGCCCGCCTGTTTTCCGGCGCGGCCCTGCCATCGCAGTCGCTGAACGCCGCGGAGATGCGGCTTGCCGCGCAGGCGCTTCCGGACGACGCCGTCTCTTCCGTGCGATGGAATGCCTCCGTCATGGAGCTGGGCGCATTGGTATGCACTGCCCGGTCGCCGAAATGCGGGGATTGTCCGGTCAGTAGCTCCTGCGCCTGGCTTGCAGCCGGTGAGCCGCCGCCGACGTACACCCCGAAAGGGCCGTCGTGGCACGGAACGGACCGCCAGGTTCGCGGAGCCGTGATGGCGGTGCTCCGCATGGCCGAGTCCCCGGTCGCCCCCGCGCTGTTCCAGCAGGCCGCCGCGGACCTTGGCTTCGAACCGGCGGGGATCGGCATCCCGCTGGCCGCCCTGCACCGGCTCAACTCCGCTCCGGAGCAGCTGGAGCGCGCGCTGTCCGGGCTGCTGAGCGATGGACTCGCCGAGCTGCATCCGGCGGGTTTCCGGCTGCCCGCCTGACCCCCCTCCCGCCCCGCCGATGGCCGGCCCCCTAGCTGGACTGCGCTCCGGGAACTACGCTGAAGGATGCGCACAGTCGCGGCCGTCCTGGGCCTGGGTTTCATCGCGCTGCCGGCCGCCGGGTGCCAGCCCCAGACCGCGTGCCCGGCGATCGCGCAGGCACCGGTGGTGGCGCTGACCGTGGCCCGAGAGTACGCCGGTGCGGTGAAAACGCTCCGGCTCAAGGCATGCCAGGACGGGAACTGCGCCGAGGCTGATCTTGTGCTGTTCCCAGGGAGCACCACGGTGGATCAGGGCTGTGAACCAGGGACATACGGCAGGGACCGTCCCTGCTCGGCGACCGTCTCGCCCGACGGCACCCTGACGGGGACGCTTATGCTGGATCACCTCTCGGACTCCCCCATCGACGCCAGCTTGAACGGCACCGATGCCGGCGGCCTCGCCCTGCCGGTCCGCACCCTGACCTTCACGCCGCGGATTGCCTACCCGTTCGGCGAGCAGTGCGGCAGGTTCATCTCAGCCGGAGTCCTCCTGGATGCGGACGGCCTCCGGCAGGCCGGCTGATCCTCGTGGAGAAAGGGAAATGCCGTGAACTCGCAGAACATCAGCCACTGGATCCGTGCAGGGTTGTGGGCCCTGGCCGCCTCGTGGCTCGTCACCGCCTGGGCCACGCTGGAGCCGCAGCCGGACCAGGAGAAGGACCCGGAGGCCTGGGCCCGGTTCGTCAGCTCCGACTCTTATCAGTTGAGCCACCTGCTTGGCAGCACCGGAGGCACCATCCTTGCCATCTTCGGCGCCTTCGCCCTGGGCTGTTGCCTTGCCAACAGCCGGGTGGGACGCCTGGCGCTGGCTGCGATGGTGACCGCCGTCGCCGGTACTGCCTGGTTGCTGGTGCCGGCTGTGATTTCGACGTTTGCGACTCCCGCGATAGGAAAGGCCTATCTCGGTGGAAACCAGGACGTGATGCACCTGGAGTTTCCGGGGTCATTGACGGGGGCGTTCCTGGCTGGCCTGCTGCTCGCGTTCCTCGGCAATGTATTGCTGGGGGTTGCGGTGTGGCATTCCCACGTGCTGCCGCGCTGGGCCGGGGCAGTCTGGGTGACCGGCGCCGTCGTGTTCTATGTCCTGGGCGTCGTTCTGGGGCAGGCGACGACGGGAAGCAGCCTGCCGACCCAGCCCGCCGGGGCCGTGCTCATGGCAGTTGCCGCCGGGTGGATCGCGTGGACGGGCCCCCTGCAGAGCACAGCGGCGCCCGACCTCACCGCCGCCGGCACAGCCTGAGACCGGGCCCTAAGGTTCGCCGAAGCCTGCCGTGATAAGCCCGCGCAGGTAGTCCACGGCCTTGGTGGCATCCGGGCCGCTGGCTTCGACGTGCAGGACCGCGCCCTTTGCCGCCCCGAGCATCATAAGCTCAGTCATCGACGCACCGTCGGCGCCATTGACCGTCACCTCGGCGTCCATGCCGGACAGTCCGCCGGCGATCTTCGCCGCCGGACGTGCGTGCATTCCGGCCAGGTTGATGAGTTCAAAATCCCCTGTTGCCTCCGGCGGCCGGTGCACGTGGGCGTGCCGAACAGCGGCCGGCGGCCGGTAGACGGCTTCCGCGGCTTGCTTCACGCCCTGGGGATCAGCTCCGGCCTGGGCTGCCACAGCGGCCGCGACGAGGCCCTCGATGAGCGGCGCATCGGCCAGCAGCACTGAGGAGGGATCCGCCAGGAACTCCACCGCTGACTCGGCTGTCATCACGGCCGAGCCGAGATCCGTCAGGACGACTATGCCGTCGCTGTTGGCGTCCCCGGCCTGTTCCAGCGCGGCCGTGACCCGCTCGAGGCTCGTGCCGATCCGGCCGTCGTCGGTGCCGCCGGCGGGGATGATCAGGACGTCTGGTGCCATCTGGGCGGCGAGCTCGACGGCGCCGTCGGCAATCTTTTCGCTGTGGGAGACGACGACGAGATTGACCGTCATTCGGCAGCCCCGACGGCGGCGCGCAGGATCAGGGCGGTCGAGACGGCGCCCGGATCCCGGTGGCCGATGCTGCGCTCCCCCAGATAGCTGGCACGCCCCTTGCGCGCGAGCATCGGATCCGTGGAGACGGCGCCGGCTTCGGCTGCCTCCGCGGCCGCCACCAGGACCTTGTGCACGTCGCTGTCCCCGGCGGCGGAAGCAGCCGCGTCAACCGCCGGGGTCCAGGCGTCGACCATCGTCTTGTCGCCCGATTCCGCCTTGCCGCGGGCCACGATCCCGTCCCGTGCGGCCTGGATCGCCGAGGCGAGAGTGGCTGCGTCGATGTCGGCCGCCTCGCCCATCGCCGTCGCCGCCCGGAGGAAGGCTGTGCCGTAAAGCGGGCCGGCAGCTCCGCCGACCTTGGACATCAGGGTCATGGCGGTCAGCTTCAGTGCCGCTCCAGCCGTTTCCGGCGGAGCCTCGGCGATTTTGACCATCACCGCCTTGAAGCCGCGGTCCATGTTCTCGCCATGGTCCGAATCGCCGATCGGCCGGTCCAGCTCGATGAGCTCTTCCCGGTGCTCCGCCATGGCCTCGGCTGAGAGGGTCAGCCACCGCAACGCCCAGTTGACGTCCAGCCCCACGTCAGACGCCCCAGCGGAGCGCGGGGGTGTGGACGGGAGCATCCCAAAGCGAGGTCATCTCGTCGTCGAGGCGCAGGACGGTAATGGAGCACCCCTGCATTTCGAGGGACGTGATGTAGTTGCCGACCAGTGAGCGCGCCACGGTGATGCCCTGCGCGGCCAGCTGCTGCACGGCCCGGCGGTACACAATGTAGAGCTCGCTCTGCGGGGTGCCGCCCATGCCATTGACGAACAGGAGCACCTTGTCCCCGGAGGCCAGCCCGAGGTCGCTGACCACCGGTTCCAGCAGGCGGTCCGTGATGCCGTCGGCGTTCTCCATCGGAATCCGGTGCCGGCCGGGCTCACCGTGGATGCCGATGCCGATCTCGATTTCGTTTTCCTCCAGGACGAAGCTTGGCGACCCTGCGTGCGGGACGGTGCAGGCGGTCAACGCGACACCCATGCTGCGTACGTTCTGGTTGACCCGGTCGCCGATGGCCGCGACGGCGTCGAGGCTGTCGCCGCGTTCCGCAGCGGCACCGGCGATCTTTTCCACCAGCACGGTTCCGCCCACGCCGCGCCGTCCGGCGGTGTACAGCGAGTCCTGCACCGCGACGTCGTCGTTCACCAGCACGGTCCGGATCTCAACTCCTTCCGCCTGGGCCAGCTCCGCGGCGGTCTCGAAGTTGAGGACGTCGCCGGTGTAGTTCTTCACGATGTGCACGACGCCGGCGCCTGAGTTGACGGCAAGGGTGGCCGGCAGGATCTGGTCCGGTGTGGGCGAGGTGAACACGGCGCCCGGCACCGCGGCGTCGAGCATTCCGAGGCCGACGTAGCCGCCGTGCAGGGGCTCGTGCCCGCTGCCGCCGCCGGAGACCAGCCCGACTTTTCCTGCCACCGGCGCGTCCTTGCGCACGATGTACTTGGGGTCCGCAAAGACGGTCACGAGGTCGGCATGGGCAAGCCCGAAGCCCTCCACTGACTCGTCAACCACGGCGCGGGGATCATTGATGAGCTTCTTCATGGCTGTGCTCCCTGGATGGTGTCCTGGCTGCTTGCTTAGACCCTACTACCGGGGCCCCTACCAGCGGTAGGCTCCGGATTCACAACCTGGGACGCGGAATCGGGTGGCTGTCGGGCGGCAGCCCGCCGCGCGTTCCGCAGGCGGATCAGCTTGGTTTATCGGCCCGCAACGGGAAGTTCGGCCAGGCGTCGCTGCCAAGCCAGGAGAACGGCGGCGCATTGAGACGCCCCCTGTTGGGCCCGGACGCTGAGCCGGGGCCGGCTCCGGAGACAGGACCCGGACGGCGACCCGGTGCCGGGTCCGTGGCTTGGCGTGCTGGGACCCCGCTGGTAATGGTCATTTGGAATGCTGAGAAATCCGGAAAAACCACGCGTTCGTGCAATTCCTTGGCTCCGAAATTAAAGTGGTCCACCCCCTGGACCGGGATCAGTTTATCCATCAAATTTATGGATGGGAAGACCCGGTCCCGCCCCCAGGTCCGGCGGCGTCTTCCGGACCGTTTTTCGGGGCTCGCCCCTACAGGGTTTTGATCATCCGGGTGTTGCCGAGCGTATTGGGCTTCACCCGGGCGAGGTCCAGGAACTCGGCAACGCCCTCATCATGCGAGCGCAGCAGCTCGGAATACACCACGGGGTCGACGGCGGTCTGGTCGGCCATGACTTCGAAGCCGTGCTTTTTGAAGAAGTCCACCTCGAAAGTCAGGCAGAAGACCCGGGAAACGCCCAGCGCCCGGGCGTCCGCCAGCAGCCGCTCAACCAGCAGGTGGCCCACACCCTTCCCACGCCAGGCGTCCGAGGCCGCGAGCGTGCGCACTTCGGCGAGGTCCTCCCACATCACGTGCAGGGCCCCACATCCGATTACTTCACCGTCCGGCGACTCGGCGATCCGGAACTCCTGCAGGCTCTCGTAGTAGGCCACGGTTTCCTTGGCCATGAGGATCCGCTGATCGGCCAGCGGAGCCACGAGCGTCTTGATCGCCCCGACATCGCTGGTGCGGGCAAGGCGGATGCGGATTTGTTCAGTCACAGCCCAATCTTACGGGGGCTGGTTGTTGTGGCTTCATAAGGTAACCGATGCACGAGCCGGAGGAGGCTGGGACATTTACGTAGCGTGCGTCTAAGCGAGGAACGAGCGAGCACGCGGTAAATGTCCCAGCCTCCGAGCCGGAGGTGAGCCCGAGGTGAGCCGGAGCCTAGAGACCCAGCTCCTCAGGCACCGGCAGATCCTTGTCCAGCAGGTTCTTGGCGAGGAAGTGCTCAACTACGCCATACCAGACCTTGGCGTGCCTCGGCTGCAGGATCCAGTGGTTCTCATCCGGGAAGTAGAGGAACCGGTGGTCGGTCTCGCCGTTTTCGTCGGCCGCGAGCCGGGACTTGGAGAGGAGCTCGTACCAGAGCCGCAGGCCCTCGCCGATCGGGACGCGGTAGTCCTTGTCCCCATGGATGACGAGCATCGGGGTGCTGATGTTCTCCACGTGCAGGTGCGGGGAGTTCTCCAACGCCATCTCGGCCGTCATTTCCTTGAGCCAGTACTGCGCGGCGTCCGTGGTGGGGCCGAACTGGTCCAGCGCCCAGAGACTGGCGTGGGTGACGATCGCCTTGAACCGGTCCGTGTGGCCGGCCACCCAGTTCGCCATGTAGCCGCCGAAGGAACCGCCCATGGCCGCAGTGCGGGTCTCATCAATGTCCGGCCGCTGCACAACGGCGTCGGTGATGGCCATCAGGTCGGTGAACGGGGCTTTGCCCCATTCACCCCAGCCGCGCTGGATGTGGTGCTGGCCGTAACCGGTGGAGAGCGCCGGGTCCGGCAGCAACACGGCATAGCCCCGCGCCACGAGCAGCCAGGGGTTCCAGCGCCACGTCCAGGCATTCCACGACCCGAGCGGCCCGCCGTGGATCCAGAGCAGCAGGGGTGCCGGGTTTCCGGCCGTGGCCCCTTCCGGGAGTGCCAGGTACGCCGGCACACGGGTGCCATCCGCCGCCGTCGTCGCCACGCGTTCCAGCGAACCCTTGTAATGCGGGCGTTCCGCGGGGGCAGGGAGCCGGACGACGTCGCCGCCGCCGGCGAGATCGATCCGCACCGCTTCCGCGGGGAATTCGTAGGAGCTGCGCAGCGCATAGGCGGTGCGGCCGTCCGGGGCAACGACGACGTCGGTGTACGCGGCCGTATCGGCAGTCAGGCGTGTGACCTGCCCGGCTCCCCCGTCTCCGGTCACGCTGATCCGGAAGACCGGCGAGGCGCCGTCCTCATCGGCTGTGACCAGAAGGGCTGATCCGTCCGGCAGCCAGGCGGCGGGGTGCGGCCAGCGGTCCCAGCCGTGGGCGAGCGGCGTCAGGGCGGCGCCGCCTGCCGCCCGGGTCGCAGCTCCGGACACGTCGAATAGGTGCAGCTTGACCTGCGGGGCCGCCGCCGGTGTGGTGTCGCTCTCGCTGAGCACCACGAGCGTCCGGTTGTCGGGACTCACCGGCCCCGGGAAGTAGCTCATTCCCTCGGTATCGAGCAGGACCTGGCGGGTGCCGGTGGCGACGTCGATCGCGACGAGGATTGACCGTGAATTTGCGCGGGCCAGCGGCTTGTTGAAGCTGCTGTAGATGGTCTTGCCGTCCGGGCTGACCACTGGCTCTGCGTCGCGGAGGCCGGCGCCGGCGTCGGGCGTGAGGTTGCGGAGTTTGAGCGGCGACGCAGCGTCAACGGTTGCGGGTTTGCCCGGTTCCTGCTCCTCACCCGGTTCGACGGCGAAGAGCCTCGGCTGGGCAGGCCCGAGGTCGGCGTCCCAATAGCGGACGGGGTAGCCGCTGTGCAGGATGGCCGCGACCTTGTTGTCCTTGCGCACCTTGCGGCGCTCCTCATCACTGTCCTCATCCGTGGCCCCGGCCAGGACGGAAGCGTTAACGAAGAGCGCGCCGCTCTCCTTGGCCGCCAGCAGTGCACTGACTCCGCCGGCCCGGGAAAGCACGACGCGGGCCTCGCCGCCGTCCGAGGGCAGCATCCACAGGGCGTTCACGGGATCCGCCTCCGGGGTCTCCGGGTCGGGCCGTGCGGAGCTGAAGTACAGATCACCGCTGGCGGCGAACACGGCCCCGGCCTCACCCTTGGCGCTGCGCGTGATCCGGCGGGCCTGCTTCTGGCCCTCGGGATCCAGTTCCCACAGGGCGGTGCCGTATTCGGTGCCCTTTGGATTAAGAGTGGCCACGGTGGTGACCAGCCGCCTGCCGTCGGGGCTCAAGGCCAGGCCGCTCACCTTCGGGATGGCGAGGTAATGGTCCAGGTCATGGAAGGGTGTTTCGGGTTTTTCGCTCAGGGTCTCTGAATCGTTGGAAGCCATGCACCGATTCAACACCCCCTGTGCAGTGGATCACACCAATTTCACCCAGAGTGAAACACTGCTTTCACAATCTTCAGGGGCATGGCACCGACCGCGCCCAAGGAATGACCCCCGGCAGCGCAGACGCAAAGGCCCCGCCTCCCTTTTCAGGAAGACGGGGTCTTTGAGCCGATGCCTAGACGCTCGGAGCGATCTCCGGGATGCGCGGCTTGGTGTTTCCCGCGAAGGTGAACTTGGCGTCGTCGCCTTCGCCGTCCACATCCACGACGACGATGTCGCCGGCGTGGATTTCGCCGAAGAGGATCTTCTCGGAGAGCTGGTCCTCGATCTCGCGCTGGATGGTCCGGCGCAGCGGCCGGGCACCCATGGCGGGGTCGTAGCCGCGGGTTGCCAGCAGGATCTTGGCCGCGGGCGTGAGCTCGATGCCCATGTCCTTGTCCTTGAGGCGCTTCTCCAGCCGGCCAACGAACATGTCCACGATCTCGATGATCTCGTCCTGGGTCAGCTGCGGGAAGACCACAACGTCGTCAACACGGTTCAGGAACTCGGGGCGGAAATGCTGCTTGAGCTCCTCCGTCACGCGGGCCCGCATCCGGTTGTAGCCGGTCTGCGTGTCCGTGCCCGACTGGAAGCCGGTGGCAACGCTCTTGGAGATGTCCCGGGTGCCGAGGTTGGTGGTCATGATGATCACGGTGTTCTTGAAGTCCACCACGCGGCCCTGGGAGTCGGTCAGGCGGCCGTCTTCCAGGATCTGCAGCAGCGAGTTGAAGAGGTCCGCGTGCGCCTTCTCCACTTCGTCGAACAGCACCACGGAGAACGGACGACGCCGGACCTTCTCGGTCAGCTGTCCGCCTTCCTCGTAGCCCACGTAGCCCGGAGGGGCACCGAAGAGGCGCGACACGGTGTGCTTCTCCGAGTACTCGGACATGTCCAGCGTAATCAGGGCGTCTTCCTCACCGAAGAGGAATTCGGCCAGGGCCTTGGCGAGCTCGGTCTTGCCGACGCCGGTGGGGCCGGCGAAGATGAACGAACCGCCCGGACGCTTCGGGTCCTTCAGGCCTGCACGGGTGCGGCGGATCGCCTGGGACAGGGACTTGATGGCCTCGTCCTGGCCGACAACGCGCTTGTGCAGTTCGTCTTCCATCTTCAGCAGTCGCGAGGACTCTTCCTCGGTCAGCTTGAAGACCGGGATGCCGGTGGAGTTCGCCAGCACTTCGGCGATGAGATCCTCATCCACCTCGGAGATGTCGTCCATGCCGCCGGTCTTCCACTGGCGTTCCTTCTCGGCACGCTCGGCAATGAGCTTCTGCTCCTTGTCGCGCAGCGAGGCGGCGCCCTCGAAGTCCTGCGCGTCAATCGCGGATTCCTTCTCCAGCTTCATGGCCGCGATTTTCTCGTCCATCACCTTGAGCTCGGGCGGGGCGGTCATCCGCCGGATGCGCAGCCGGGCGCCGGCCTCGTCGATCAGGTCGATCGCCTTGTCCGGCAGGAAGCGGTCCGAGATGTAACGCTCGGAGAGGCTGGCCGCCGAGGCGAGGGCGCCGTCGGTGATGGTGACGCGGTGGTGCGCCTCGTACCGGTCGCGGAGGCCCTTGAGGATCTCGATCGCGTGAGCGACGGAGGGTTCCTTGACCTGGATCGGCTGGAAACGGCGCTCCAGCGCGGCATCCTTTTCGATGTGCTTGCGGTACTCGTCCAGCGTGGTGGCACCGATGGTCTGGAGCTCGCCGCGGGCCAGCATGGGCTTCAGGATCGAGGCCGCGTCGATGGCGCCTTCGGCTGCACCGGCACCCACGAGGGTGTGGATCTCATCGATGAACAGGATGATGTCGCCGCGGGTGCGGATTTCCTTGAGGACCTTCTTGAGGCGCTCTTCGAAGTCACCGCGGTAGCGGGATCCTGCCACGAGGGACCCGAGGTCCAGCGTGTACAGCTGCTTGTCCTTGATGGTCTCCGGGACGTCGCCGCGAACAATCGCCTGGGCAAGGCCTTCGACGACGGCGGTCTTGCCGACACCGGGCTCACCGATCAGCACGGGGTTGTTCTTGGTGCGGCGGGAAAGGACCTGCATGACGCGTTCCATTTCGGATTCGCGCCCGATGACGGGGTCCAGCTTGTTCTCGCGGGCAGCCTGGGTCAGGTTGCGGCCGAACTGGTCCAGGACGACGGAACCGGCAGGAGTGCCTTCGGCCTGGCCTGGGCCAACACCGGCGCCGGTGGTTTCCTTGCCCTGGTAACCCGAGAGCAGCTGGATGACCTGCTGGCGGACGCGGTTGAGGTCAGCACCGAGCTTGACCAGCACTTGGGCGGCTACACCTTCACCCTCGCGGATGAGGCCGAGCAGGATGTGCTCCGTGCCGATGTAGTTGTGTCCCAGCTGCAGCGCCTCGCGGAGCGAGAGCTCCAGGACCTTCTTGGCGCGGGGGGTGAAGGGGATGTGTCCGGACGGGGCCTGCTGGCCCTGGCCGATGATCTCCTGTACCTGCTCGCGGACGCCGTCGAGCGAAATGCTCAAGGACTCAAGGGCCTTGGCCGCAACACCTTCACCTTCATGGATCAGACCCAAGAGGATGTGTTCTGTACCGATGTAATTGTGGTTCAGCATGCGTGCCTCTTCTTGGGCAAGCACAACGACGCGACGGGCACGGTCCGTAAATCGCTCAAACATTTCGCCACACTCCTAGCTACGAATACTTCGATGCTACGTGTCCGGGTTCAAGATTTGGGGCTTGTTCGCCACAGGGGAAACCGGGACGCCGCAGCCGCGTCACATGCGGGAGCAAACTCGGGCCGGCCGGCCCTTGCGCCGGAGGCCAGCCGGGCGGGTTCGGGCCGGGGGCGCGCTTGATCCGTGCCGGGCGCGGTGGCGCTCCTGCCCAGTTGTTGCCCCCGGAACGGACCATCAGCGGCGCGTCCCGGGCCCCGGGCCGCTTCTTCGGCCGACAACTGGGCTGGAACGCGCCGGCACCGGCAGCGCCCGACGGCAGACATGACAAAGCCCCCGTCAAAAAGCGGGGGCTAAGTCATTGGCATTGCACCGTGGAACTGCCCCCGGCGACTCAGGGCTGGCGGCCTCGCGGCTAGGAATTTGCCTTTTGGTAGGCTTCCTGAATTTCAGCCTGGATGCGGCCGCGGCTGTTTACCGCATAGCCGTTATCGCGGGCCCACTGCCGGATCTGGGCGGAGTCCTGGTTCCGTCCCGATGAAATCTTGGTGCGCGTTGCGCGGCCACTCGAAGTCTTGCGTGCGTGGCTTACAAACCGCTCAACCGCGGAGCGCAGTCCGGCAGCATTTTCCGATGACAGGTCGATTTCGTAGCTGACGCCGTCAAGGCCAAACCGGACGGTTTCGTCCGCGGATCCCCCATCCAGATCATCGACAAGGATGATTTTTACTTTCTGTGCCATTAAAGACTCGCTTTCAAAAAGGATGAGCATTAAGGAAAAGCAGGATGTAACTCCTTAAAAGTATCCTCTGCTTTATGGCAACGAGTCAAAGCGAAAAAGAGTTTCCAAAGGAAAACCCAAGGCGGAATAGCCCGCTATTAGTTCGGGCCGTTGGAATGGCCGTCGCGGCGCAGCGTATCGGTTCCCCCGGCATTTTCTTCGGCTTCCGCGTGGGCACGCGCCTCGGCCTGGCGCTCGGATTTATCGGCATTGAAAATCGATTTCATGGCGAACCAGAAAATCAGGCCGACCACCACGGAGGGAAGCAATACGGCGATGTACTCCATGGTCAGTGTCCTTCGGGCTTCAGCAACGGGAACAGAATGGTCTCGCGGATGCCGGCACCGGTGAAGAGCATGACCAGCCGGTCGATGCCCAGGCCGATGCCGCCCATCGGCGGGGCGCCGTACTCCAGCGCGCGGAGGAAGTCCTCGTCCAGCTGCATGGCCTCGACGTCGCCGGCGGCGGAGCGGCGGGACTGCTCGGTGAGCCGTTCGCGCTGGATCACCGGGTCAATGAGCTCGGAAAACGCCGTGCCGCGCTCCATACCGCCGATAATGAGGTCCCACGCTTCAATCAGCCGGTCGTCCTCGCGGTGCTGGCGTGCCAGCGGCTGGGCGGAGGGCGGGTAGTCGTAGACAAAGGTGGGGTTCAGCAGGGTCGGCTCGACGAGTTCACCGAAGAGCTCCACCACGAGCTTCTCGGCATCCCAGTTGGCGTCGACCTTGACCTCGTGCTTCGCGGCGAGCGCCAGCAGTTCCGACGCCGGGGTCTCCGGGGTGATTTCCTGGCCCACGGTTTCGGAGAGTCCCGGGTAGACAGCCATCCAGGCCCAGTCGCCGTCGAGGTTGATCTCGCCGGCCTCGGTCTGCAGGACGCGGCCCACACCGGCGGCGTCGGCGGCGTCGAGGATGATTTCCTTGATCCGGTCCGCCATGACGAACTGGTCGGCCCAGGCCTCGTAGGACTCCAACGTGGTGAATTCCGGGCTGTGGGTGGAGTCCACACCTTCATTGCGGAAGACGCGGCCCATGTCGTAGACACGGTCGATCCCGCCGACGACGGTGCGCTTGAGGTAGAGCTCAGTGGCGATCCGCAGGGTCATCTTCTGGTCGAAGGCGTTCATGTGGGTCTCGAACGGGCGCGCGGTGGCGCCGCCGTGGACGAGTTGGAGCATCGGGGTTTCCACCTCGACATAGCCCTGGCGGTGCAGGGTCTCGCGGATGGAACGGGTGATGGCGGCCCGGGTGTAGACCATTTCACGGGCTTCGTCGCGGACAATGAGGTCCACGTAGCGCTGCCGGACGCGGGTCTCCTCGTTCAGCTCCGCATGCAGCACGGGCAGCGGACGCAGCGCCTTGGACGCCATGGACCAGGACTCGGCCATGACGGAGAGTTCGCCGCGCCGCGAGGAGATGACCTCGCCCCTGATAAAGACGTGGTCGCCAAGGTCCACGAGGGCTTTCCAGTCGGCGAGCGCGTCCTCGCCGATGTTGGCCAGGCTCAGCATGACCTGCAGCCGGACGGCCTTGCCATCGCCGCCGCCCTCCTGGAGCGTGGCGAAGCAGAGCTTGCCGGTGTTGCGGATGAAGACGATGCGGCCGGTCACGCCGACGGCGTCGCCAGTGGTTTCGTCGGCCTGCAGGTGGGCGTACTTTTCGCGGATTGCGGCCAGCGAGTGCGTGCGCTCAACACCCACCGGATACGCCTCGATGCCCCGCTCAATCAGCCTGGCGCGCTTCTCCATGCGGATGCGCGTCTGTTCGCTGGCGTCGTGGTGCTCGGCGGCGGTAATCGGGGCGGGGGGGTTTTGGGAAGTCACAATCCCCAAGTTTACCGGGGATTCGACGGGGGCGGGTCCCGCCCGGCGAAGGCCACCGAGGAATAGACTCAGGGCTGTGGAGACGCGGACCATCAGCACCGACGACGGCGAGGGGCACCTCGAGCTGCACTCCTTCCGCCCGGCTACAGGCCCGGCCCCGGGTTCGGCGGCAGCACCCGCCGCCACGTCGCCCGGAACCGAGCCGGGTTCGCCGTCCGGCACGGGTATCGTCGTCGTCCACGGCACCATGCTGACCGACGCACTGTACCGCCCGTTCGCGCGGAAGATCAGCCGCCTGTTGGGTCGCCCGGTGCATTGCTACAACCGGCGCGGGCGCGCCGGGTCCTCCCCGCAACCGGCCGGTTACTCGGTGGCCACGGAGGTCGATGATCTGGCTGCGGTGATGCGGGAAACGGGATCGAGCGACGTGGTGGCGCACAGCTACGGCGGCTTCGTGGCCCTGCAGGCGGCACGGACGATGCCGATCCGCAGGATGGTGACCTATGACGCGGCCGTGTCCCTCTCCGGGAACCTCACCCACCGCTGGCGGCCCGAGCTGGAGCGTTCGGTGGCCGCCGGGGAACTCGACGATGCCTGGGCGCACCTGGTCCAGGGGATTGAGGTGGGCGGGCCCGTATCCAAGCTCCCGCTGGGCGCGCTGCGGATGCTCAGCATCATCTCCGCACGGACCACCATGGGCGCCGAGATGCGCAAACTCCTGCCCACCGCCGCCGCGGAGATGCGGGCGGTGCTGGACGCGGACCTCGAGCTGGCTGACTTCGCGGCCGTGACCACCCCGGCGCTGATGCTCGCCGGCAGCTGGAGCCCGGCGTACTTCGCCGAAACGGGACGGCAACTCGCTGCCGCCGTCCCTTCCATCGAATTTGCTGTCTTGCCAGGTCAACTCCACGAAAGCCCGCTCCGTCCCGGAATCCGGCTGCCCCTGACGGTTGCGCGGTTCCTCCTTGCCGGCGAAGGGAGCCTGCGGCCTCTCCCGGCGCGCAGGCGCCGGCTCAAGCTGGGCCACTAGGGGCCGCACCCTTACAATCGGTGGGCGACCCTTTCGAAAGGACCCCCTTGGCCAAGCTCTACTTCCGCTACGGCGCCATGAACTCCGGCAAGTCGACGGGTCTGCTGCAGGCGGCGTTCAACTACGAGGAGCGCGGCCAGCGGGTCCTGCTGGCGAAGCCGGATGTGGACACCAAGGGCGACTCCGACGTCGTTTCCCGCCTGGGCATGACCCGCTCGGTGGACTTCCTGATCCCTGCCGGGGCTTCCGCCCGCACCTTGTTCACCGCCCAGGCCCACGGGGACGACCCCGATGCCCTGCTGAAGCATGTGGACACCCAGCCGGTGGCCTGCCTGCTGGTGGACGAGGCCCAGTTCCTCGAACCGGCCCAGGTGGACGACCTCTTCCGCGTCGCCGTCCTGGACGACGTCCCTGTGCTGGCCTACGGCATCCGCACGGACTTCCGCACGCGGGCGTTTCCCGGTTCGCTCCGGCTGCTGGAGATCGCGCACACCCTTGAGGAACTCAAGACGATCTGCCGCTGCGGCCGCAAGGCTGTCTTCAACACCCGCCGGGTCGGCAACCAGGTGGTGTTCGACGGCGACCAGGTTGCCATCGACGGCCAGGACGTCTGGTACGAATCGCTCTGCGGTTCCTGCTACCTCGAGGTCTCCGGCGGCCGGCTGGGAAACTAGCCCTCACTGGCTGCCGGGGAACCCCTACTACGCCGTAGCTGCAGCCTCGGCTAGGCTCGGAACATGACCCGCGAGAACATCAGGACCCCCGACGGTGGAACGATCGAGCTTTTCAGCACGGGTGCCGAGCTTGCCTCGGCGGGCTCCGGCGTCGTCGTCGTTCCGGCCTCAATGGTGACCGCCGCCGACTACACCCGTTTCGCCCAGAAGCTCAGCGCGTCCCTGGGCCGCCCGGTGCACACGTTCAACCGGCGCGGACGCGGTTCCTCCTCGCCGCAGCCGGAGGACTACACCCTCGACGTCGACATCCACGACCTCGATGCGGTGATGAAGCACACGTCCAGCACGGACGTTTTTGGGCACAGCTTCGGCGGGGCGGTGGCACTGCACGCGGCGCGCACCCTGCCGGTGGAACGGCTCGCCGTGTACGACCCGGCCGTCTCCGTGAACCACAGCGTCACCGCGGACTGGACCACCGAATACGAGAAGGCGACGGCGGCAGGCGACGACGACCGCGCCCTCGCCGTCCTGCTCAAAGGCCTCGAGACCGGCAGCGCCTTGTCGAGGATGCCGCTGTCCATGCTGACCCTGGCGAATAAGCTGGCCGCCGGCACCCCGATCGGCAAACAGATGCGCGAACTGATGAAGACCGGCGTCCGGGAAATCAAGGCCATCATAGCCGCCGACATGCCGGCCGAGCCGTTCCTGGAACTGCCGCTGGAAACGCTGATCGTTGTTGGCGAGAAGAGCCCGGCGTACTTCGGTGTGGCCTGCGCCCAGATCCACGAGGTGCTCTCCGGGTCCAGCTACACGATCCTGCCCGGCATGGGGCACGACGGCGTCAACAAGGCGCCTGACAAGCTCATCTCCGAACTCAGTGAGTTCTTCGCCAGCTAACCGGCGGGGTGTTCGGCCGCGGCGGTCTTGCGCATCATGGCGGCCAGCACGACGGCGGCGACGGCGATGACCGACGCCGTCAGGAACGCCGCATGCATTCCCGCGACGATTCCCGCGCCGGCGGACACAACAGCGTAGATCGAGACGAGCAACGCCGTTCCGGCGGCCCCCGCCACTTGCTGCAGGGTGCTCATGATGGCCGACCCGTGCGAATACAGGTGCGGCGGCAGCGGGTTCAGCCCGGTGGTGAACGCGGGCGTGAAGATCAGGGCGAGCCCCAGGCTGAGGCCCACGTGCAGCGCGATGATCCAGCCGACCGGAGTGCCCTCGTCCAGCAGGGAGAACTGGAACAGGGCCACCACCAGCAGGGTTGAGCCGGTGACAGTCAACGGCAGCGGCCCAACCTTGTCGAAGAGCCGCCCAATGAACGGGCCCAGCAGGCCCATTGCGAGGCCCCCGGGCAGCAGGGACAGCCCCGTTTCCAGCGACGTCAGCCCGCGGATTTCCTGCAGGTACAACGGCAGCAGAATCACGGCACCGAACAGCGCGATCATGGCAACCACCAGCAGCAGCACTGACACCGTGAACATCCGGAAGCTAAATGCCCGCAGGTCCAGCAGGGGCGCCTCGGACTTCTGCAGCCGCACCTGCCGGAGAACAAACGCCGCCATGGCAATGATGCCCACGACCAGCGCATTGACGGCGGGCGAGCCCGGGCCGCCCTGGCCGCCGCCAACCTGGCTCAGGCCGTAAACCAGGCCGCCGAAGGCGGGAACGGTCAGCAGCACGGACGGGACGTCAAGCCTGGTCTTCTCTTGCTCGCCAATGTTGGTCAGGAACCTGGCGCCGATGGCGAAAGCGGCCAGCGCGATCGGCAGGACGAAGACGAACATAAAGCGCCAGGAGAAGTGCTCGAGGATCAGTCCGGACACCGTGGGGCCCATGGCCGGCGCCACCGAGATGGCGATGCTCACGTTGCCCATCACGAAACCGCGGCGCGACACGGGAACCAGGGTGAGGATGGTGGTCATCAGCAGCGGAAGCATGATGGCCGTACCGCCGGCCTGGACGATCCGGGCGAGCAGGAGGACTCCGAATCCCGGTGCCAGCGCCGCGAGCAGCGTGCCCCCGGAGAACAGTCCCATGGCCAGCATAAAGACGGCGCGTGTGGACAGGCGCTGCAGAATGAAGCCTGTTGTGGGGATCACCACAGCCATGGTGAGCATAAAGCCGGTGGACAGCCACTGCACGGTGGGGGCGGTGACCCCGAGGTCCACCATCAGCCGCTGCAGCGCGACGTTCATGATGGTCTCGTTCAGGATCACCACAAAGGTGGCCACCAGCAGGGTCGCGATGATGGTGACCGATTCCCGGGACATCTTCGCCGGCGGGGCAGCGGCCCCGCCGGCAACCTGGGTCTGCGCGGGATCGCCGGGGGGCTTTGAAGAGACGTCTGTACGCATAGGGGTTCCCTCGGGGAGTTTTGAAGTGGGGTCTTGCGGCCTCGGCCGCTACTGAAGGTGCCAACCGGGAATGCGCCACGGTAATTCCCGGCTCTGGAGAAGCATTCCTGCGGCGTCCGCCAGCGTCCCCACGTGCCAAGACCGCCAGATGACATGCGGGCCCTTTTGCCCTACTCCCGGACCCCGCAACGGGGTTGCCTTAGAGGGCAGGGAGCACCGCCGTCGCAGGCTGAATGCTGCCTCCCACCCAGGATCAGAGGAGTTTTCGATGGGCCACATCAAACAAAGCATCCAGATCGACGCGCCCGTGGACCGCGTCACGGAGATCGCCACGGACCCCAACCATTGGCCTCCTGGTGGGTGAACCTCAGTGAGGCAAAGAACGTGGACGGCGACGGCAGTGCCGGGACCGTCGTCAAGCACAGCTACCTGATGGCCGGCGTGCCGTTCCCGGTCACCACGCGGGTGGTCGAGAACACTCCGACCGGCTCAGGGGGCAAGCACGTGCGCATCGAATTTGAAGGCCCGCTGAAGGGCTGGCAGACCTGGGACTATGAACCCGAAAGCCACGGCACCAAGGTATCCGTGGAGATCGAATACAACGTTCCCGGGGCCGCGATCGGGAAATTCGCCGACCGCGTGCTCGTGGAGCGGCTCCAGGAGAGGGCCCGGGAGCACACCCTTGAGAATCTGAAGCTCATGGCCGAGAGCGGAGCCGACTAGGATCCCAGGGGTTCAGGGCGCCAGCGGGTCAGGAGTCCAGCGGGGCGTTGTCGATCAGCCGGACCGGGCCGACTTTGGCCGCGATGATTGCCAGGCCCTCGCCGCGGAACGGGATGTCCCGGCAGTTTTCAGCCAGCGGTTCGAGGGTGCGGGCATCCACCACGTCGAAATAGTCCAGTTCCACGAGCGGCTGGGACTCCACGAGCGCCTGCGCGGACTCCAGGTCCAGCGGCTGGTGGGCGTTGGCCCGTTCCTCGATCAGGCGCAGCGCCCGCGAGAGCACCAGGGCCGCCTCGCGTTCCTCGGCGGAGAGGAAGCGGTTGCGGCTGGACAGCGCCAGCCCGTCCGCGGAGCGCACGATCGGCACCGGGACGATCTCCACCGGGAAGTTCAGATCCGCCACCATGCGCTGGACCAGGGTCAGCTGCTGGGCATCCTTCTGGCCGAAATACGCCCGGTACATCGGTAGCTCCGCGCCACCGGCTGCCCCGGGCATTCCGTAGTGCAGCAGCTTGGCCACCACGGTCAGCGCACCGTCGAAGTGCCCGGGGCGGGAGGCGCCCTCCCACTTCCCGGCCATCGGTCCCGCGCTGATCCGCACCGTCGGTTCCCCGCCGGGATACACCTCCTCGACCTCCGGAGCGAAGACCAGGTCCACCCCCACGGCGTCGAGGAGCGCGAGATCCGCGTCCAGGGTCCGGGGGTACCGTTCCAGGTCCACGGCCTCGCCGAATTGGAGCGGGTTGACGAAGATACTCACCACCACCACGTCGTTTTGTGCGACGGCGGTGCGCGCCAGCTCGGCGTGGCCCTCGTGCAGGGCGCCCATGGTGGGCACCAGGCCCTGCGAGGACCCGCCCTTTTCCTTGAGCAGGCGGGCGCTTTCTGCCCGGAGCCGGGCAGCCGTGGTCACGAGTTGGATCGCCAAGTTATGGGCCTTCCGTAGGGTTCGGGCCGTCGCCGTCCGGGCCCTCGAGCGCCTGGGTGACACCGTCGAGTTGCTCCGGCTTCAGCAGTCCCCGGCGTCCTGCCCGGCGGGCGGTCGCCCGGGCCATGGCCAGGTACGCCTCCAGAATATCGCCGCCAGAGCCGCCGTCGTGCTCCCGCAGCGACTCGGCGTGCGCTGCCACGGTGCCCACATCGCCGCGGGCCACCGGCCCGGTCAGGGCAGATTCGCCCGAGGCGAGCGCGTTCTCCAGGGTGGCGCGCAGCAGCGGTCCCAGCATACGTTCGGGGGCCTCGACGCCGATCTCCCGGAGCAGCTGCGAGGCCTGCGCCACGAGGGTGACGAGGTGGTTTGAGCCGTGGGCGAGGGCCGCGTGGTAGAGCGTGCGGTCGGCCTCGGCGATGGCAACGGGCTCCGCCCCCATCTCCACCACCAGGGCCTGCGCAATGGGCAGCATGGCGGCGTCGGCCGTGACCCCGAAAGTGCAGTCCAGCAGCCGGGTCAGGTCCAGGCTCATCCCGGTGAAGGTCATGGCCGGGTGCAGTGCCAGCGGAATGGCGCCAACGGCGCGGACAGGATGCAGGATCCCGACGCCGAAACGGCCGGAGGTGTGTGCCACGAGCTGGCCGGGCTGCCAGGCGCCGAGCCTCGCCAGGCCTTCCACGAGCGGGCCGAGCGCGTCATCCGGGACGGCCAGGAGCACCAGTTCGGCGCGCTCGACGATGTCCTGCACGTCCAGCACCGGGACACCGGGAAGCAGGGCTTCCGCACGTTCGCGGCTGGCGTCCGAGACCGCGGAGACCCCGATGATCGCATGCTCCGCGCCGCGCAGTGCCGCCCCCAGGACGGCGCCGACCTTGCCGGCGCCGATGATTCCGATGCCGAGTCGTCCTGGTTTAGCCATGCTGCCGGTCTTCCTGCCTGTTGGGATCTTCGGTGTGGGACGGTTCTTCGGTGTGGGCGGGCCCAACCACGAGCGGCCGGACCTGGTCCAGCCAGTGCTCGCTGGTCTGGCGTTTGCGCGCGGCCCGGGCGCGGGCCGCCTGGGCGTCCAGGAGTCCACGCCCCTCGTCCAGGCCGGCCTGGGTCAGCCGGGGTGACACCGGTCCGGCCGTGGTGTGCAGCACCAGGTCAACTACCCGGAAGCGACGGGCCAGGGGGCCCTGCTCCAGCGCCATCGACTGGGTGCGCTGATGCGGGACCACCACGAGGTGCCGCCACCAGCGGCCCGAGCGGACCAGCAGGGCCGTGTCAGTTGCGGTGAACCCGTTCCGCCGCCAGCCCAGGGGTGCCAGCAGCCGGGCCCGCCGCGGGGTGGTGACGAAGCCGCCGTCGTCCCGCACAGGAACCGCCGGACCTGCCGGGCCCACAGCCGGACCCCCGGGGCCGGCCAGGCCGTTGACGCCGGCGGTGAAGACCCGCACGGGGTCCGGGGTCCCCGGGTCAGGCAGGACCAGGGAGAGCATGGTCAACACCTCGGCGAAGGTCCCTACCGGCAGCAGCGTCGTCCGGGCTGAGCCCTCGCCGTTGTTTCCCGCGGCGCCGTAGCCTGCCACGTTGACCTGGATCCGGTACCAGCCAAAGAGCCGCCAGAGCGGCGGCTGGCTGACCCGCAGCGCCTGGATCCGGCCGGGCGGCAGGGTCTGCGCCTGGGTGTCCAGCAGTCCGTAGCGCAGCCGGATGCCGTCCGGGGAAATGGCGGCGGTGAAGTTGTAGCCCCTGTTGATGGAGTTCCAGTACGCGGCCACCATGCCCAGCGCGGCCGGGATCAGGAAGAGGTAGAAGCTGCGGTTCTCGGTGATGGCGGACAGTACGACAGACGCCACACCGCCGGCGACGACAACCACGCTTTGTTCGCTCAGGATCAGGGATCCGATCAGGCGCCCCGACGGGACGGTGAGCACGGCGTGTTCGGGCGCCTCCTCGGCAGCGGCCCCGGGGTCCGCGGGGTCCGGGACAGCGCCGGAGGCCCGGGCCAGGATGGTGGCCCGCAGCTGCCGCGCTTCGTCCATGCGGAGATAGGAGAGCCGCACCGCGGACTCGCCGGCGTCGGCCACCTCGAACTTGAGCTCGGCCAGCCCGAAGATCCGGGCGAGCAGCGGCTGCACGATGTCGATCGCCTGGACCCTGTCCAGCCGGGCCTGGCGCTGCTGCTTGAAGAGGAATCCGGTGTTGAGCCGGACATAGCCTTCCGCCACCTGGTACCGCGTGAAGTACCAGCTGAGGATGTAGCCGAGCACGGTGAGCAGCAGCACCACGCCGCCGCCCAGCAACAGCCACGGGGCCCGGCCGGCGAGCTGCTCGTCGACGAGGGGACCGCCGCGGAGCATCCGTTCGAAGGTGTCCCGGAAGAAGAAGAATCCGATGGCGGCCAGCGCCACCCAGCCCCGCACGAACGGCGAGGCAGGGTGCACGCGCAGCCACGCGCCGTCGGACATTCCCGGATCGGCGCCGGCGGACGCCTCCGGGGCGAGGCCGGGCATCACGGCCCGGCCCACGGCACGGCCCGCACACCGGCCCTCACAGCGGCCCCCTCACAGTCCGGCCAGCCGGGCTTCACCGCGCGCGGAGAGCTGCTCGCGGAGCCGGGCGCCCTCCCCGGCGGGCAGGCCCGGGATCTCCGCGTTGGTGCCGGCGGAGGCGGTGTGCAGTTTCAGCGTGCAGAGCCCCAGGGTGCGTTCCACCGGCCCGGCGCCGATGTCCACGTATTGCATGCGGCCGTAGGGGACAACGAGGGTGCGCTGGAAGAAGATGCCGCGGCGGATGAGCAGGTCATCTTCACGCTCGGCGTAACCGATGGCCCGCACCTGGCGGGGAATGAGCAGGAGCCGCCACAGGGCCAGGACCAGCATCACGGCGGGGAGGGCGACGGCCAGCCAGAGCGGGAAGGACTGCCACCAGCCGGTGACGACGAGGAGCAGGGGAAGGCACAGGAGCGCGACGACGAGGAGGTTTGCCAGCGCCCAGCTGGCGAGCCGCACCGTGACGTATTTCGGTGAGACGCGCAGCCAGGTGATGCCCGGGGGGTCAATCGCCTCGGTATGCATATTCGCCTTCCGATTTCGGCTTGCGCTTCTCCTGGCGGCCGGGGGCCGATTCGCCCTCTGAATCATCGGGGGGTATCCGGCAAAAGCGTTCCACGACCAGGCCAACCACGATCATGACCAGGCCGCCGCCGGCCATGGCCACGGCCTGCCAGGCGAGGGTCTGGTCGCTGCGCAGGTTCCAGAGCCGCAGCTGGTCGATGAAGATCCCGGCGTGCCAGCCGAGCAGGACGCTGCCGGTGTAGGCGCAGGCCTGGGCGAGGACGAGGGTCCAGGCGGCCAGGATGGGGTTGAGCATCTTCTTTTTGTTGCCATTCCGCCAGCGCAGCACCCGCACGCCCAGCACGAGGGTGAGCACAACGATCACGCCCATCGTGATGAGCCCGTTGAGCGGCAGGACGGGGGTGTTCAGGCTGTAGCGGGTGGTCAGCAGGGCGGCGAGCCAGCCAAGGACCCCTACGGCCAGGCCGATGATAAAGAGCACCAGGGGGCTGGTCAGCTTCATCATTCCACTGCTCCGGCCACGCCATGGAGGTTCTCGAAGCCGTCGAACGGCACGAGGTCGGCAAAGTCGGCGGCTTTCGCGGCCAGCTCGCCGACGCGTTCGCCGTCCAGCTCCGCCGCGGGGTCAATCAGCGACCACGGGTAGAGGACAAATGCCCGCTGGGCGGCGCGCGGGTGGGGAAGGGTGAGTTCCGGATCGGAACTGACCAGGTCCCCGTAGGTGATGATGTCGACGTCGAGGGTGCGCGGGCCCCAGTGGACGTCGCGGACCCGGAGGTGCTTTTGTTCCACAGCGTGGCAGTGCTGCAACAGTTCATGGGGTGTCAGTGTCGTGTCCACTGCGATCACCATGTTGAGGAAGTCCGGCTGGCCGGCCGGTCCGCCGACCGCCTTGGTCTGGACGATCGGGGAGATGGCCAGGAGACGGACGTCGGGCGGGTCGACGATGTCCGCGACGGCCGACGAGAGGGTGTCGCTGCGCGCCCCCAGGTTGCTGCCGAGCGCAAGCACGGCGCGGGTGTAGTTCATGGCTGTTCCTGCCGGGTCCGCCGGACGCTCACGGAGACGTCGCCGAACTCGACTTCGATCGGGGCCTTGGGTTTGTGCACGGTGATGTCCACCGCGGAGACGGGGAACTTCCGGAGCACGTCGTCGGCGATCCGCACGGCCAGTGCCTCGATCAGGTTCAGCGGCTCCCCCGTGATCCAGCTCCGGATGCATTCGGCCACTTCACCGTAATGCGCGGTGTCCAGCACGTCGTCGGCGGCGGCGGCGCGGCTGAAGTCCAGGTGCAGTACGGCGTCAACCACGAACGGCTGGCCGTTGCGCCGCTCGAAATCAAACACTCCGTGATGGCCGACGGCGGTGACGCCGCTCAGCGTGATCTGGTCCATGGTGCCCCGCCGGTTCAGTTGTCGCCGGCGGCGGGTACAGCTGGTGCCTGGGCCGCAGTCATGCGGGCGGCGACCTTGACGGCGTCGAGGCTGGGCCCGACGTCGTGCACCCGGACGGCCCAGGCGCCACGGTGGGCACTGATGGCGGTCACAGCGGCGGTGGCGGCGTCGCGCTCGGCCGGCGGGGCGGCCTTGCCGGCGACCGTCAGGAGGCTGCCGAGGAAACGTTTGCGGGACGCGGCGACGAGGACCTTGTGCCCCATTGCCTGCAGCACGTCCAGGTGCTTCAGCAGCTCCCAGTTCTGCACGTCGGTCTTGGAAAAGCCCAGGCCCGGGTCCACGATGATCTGCTCCGGGGTGACACCGGCGGCGTAGAGCTTGTCGCGGACGCCTGCGAGTTCAGCGGCGACGTCCGCGGCCACGTTCCCGTAGTCGGTCAGCGTGTCCATGGTGCTGGCGTTGCCGCGGCGGTGGGTGAGGACGTAGGGGGCCTTGCTGCGGGCCACGAGCTCGGCCATCTCCGGCTCCATGCTGAGGCCGGAGACGTCGTTGATGATCACGGCACCGGCGTCCAGCGCTGCCGCTGCGGTGGCGGCGTGGGTGGTGTCGATGCTGACCAGGGCGCCGGCCTTGACCAGGGCAGCGATCACGGGCAGCACCCGCCGCTGTTCCTCGTCAGGCTCCACTTCGGTCGCTCCCGGGCGGGTGGATTCGCCGCCGACGTCGATGATGTCGGCGCCGCCGTAGAACATCCGCAGGCCGGCGGCGATGGCGGTGTCCGCGGTGGCGTGCTGGCCGCCGTCGCTGAAGGAGTCCGGGGTGACGTTCAGGATCCCCATCACAAGCGTCCGGTCCGTGGGGAGATCCTCGAATTTCGCTGCCGGGCGGGCCTTGCGGAGCACGGGCAGGGGCGAAGTCGCGGGTCCGGTTCCGGGGGCTGCGGCTAGGGAGTCCATAGTCTGTGTTCTTACCTTCCGATGATGAGGCTCATGGCTTCGGCGCGGGTGGCCGGGTCATGGAGTTGCCCGCGTACCGCGCTGGTGACGGTCCTGGCGCCGGGCTTGCGGATGCCGCGCATGGACATGCAGAGGTGTTCGCATTCGACGACGACGATTGCGCCGCGCGGCTTGAGGTGGGTGACGAGGGCTTCGACGATCTGGGTGGTCAGGCGTTCCTGGACCTGGGGGCGGCGGGCAAACATGTCCACCAGCCGGGCCAGTTTGCTCAGCCCTGTGACTTTTCCGTCGTGGGAGGGAATGTAGCCCACGTGGGCGACGCCGTGGAACGGAACGAGGTGGTGCTCGCAGGTGGAGTAGAACGGGATGTCCTTGACCAGGACGAGTTCCTCGTGGTCCAGGTCGAAGGTGGTGGCCAGGATTTCCGCCGGGTCGTGGTGGAGTCCGGCGAACATCTCGGTGTAGGCCCTGGCGACCCGTTTCGGGGTGTCCAGGAGGCCGCTGCGGTCCGGGTCCTCGCCGATGGCGATCAGGATCTCCCGGACCGCCGCCCGGATCCGGGCCTGGTCCACGGGAGCGGGGCCGGGGACGGGCCCTCCCGCCGCCGAAGCATCGGTGGCGGGAGCGTCGTCGTCGTCGTTGAAGAAAGAAGTCACGGAAGAAGCCTAGCCGGGATGGCCGTCAGGCCCGAGATCCGTTACACCGCCTTGGAACGGCTCCTGTCCGGAGACACCCTGGGCGTGCGGCGGGAAGGTGTCCAGCGGTTCCTCGAGGCGGGCTTCCTTGGCCTCTTCCTGCGCTTCGCGTTCGGCCTTTTCGCGGCGGGACTCGACGGGGCCGACGTCCTGGATCGGGCGGGTCTCCTTGGACAGCCAGATCTCGCGGAAATCGCGTTTCCGGATGTTGGTGAAGACCTGGGCGATTTCGGCCTGGTTCAACGTTTCGCGTTCCAGCAGTTCGAGGGCAAGCTCATCCAGGACGTCGCGGTTCTCGGTCAGGATGGCGTAAGCCTCGTCGTGGGCGCCCTCGATGAGGCGGCGTACTTCCTCGTCGACGATGTAGGCGATCTGGTCGGAGTAGTTGCGTTCGTGGCCGGCGTCGCGGCCCAGGAAGGGCTCGCCGCCGCCCTGGCCGAGCCGCACGGCGCCAACCCGTTCGCTCATGCCGAACTCGGTGACCATCTTGCGGGCGATCCCGGTGGCTTTTTCAATGTCGTTGGACGCGCCGGTGGACGGGTCGTGGAACACGAGTTCTTCCGCGACGCGGCCGCCCATGGCGTAGGCCATCTGGTCGAGCAGTTCGTTGCGGGTGACGGAGTACTTGTCGTTCTCCGGAACCACCATGGTGTAGCCCAGGGCGCGGCCGCGGGGCAGGATGGTGATCTTGGTGACCGGAGCCGAATTCCGCAGCGCCGCCGCAACCAAGGCGTGTCCGCCTTCGTGGTAGGCGGTGACTTTGCGCTCGTGCTCCTTCATGACGCGGCTGCGCTTCTGCGGGCCGGCCATCACCCGGTCAATGGCCTCGTCGAGGGCGCGGTCATCGATCAGGTTGGCGTTCGACCGGGCTGTCAGCAGGGCGGCCTCGTTGAGGACGTTGGCCAGGTCCGCACCGGTGTAGCCGGGGGTCTTCTTGGCCACGGCCCGCAGGTCGACGCCGGGAGCCATCGGCTTGCCCTTGGCATGGACCTTCAGGATCTGGTCCCGGCCGATCAAGTCGGGCGCCTCGACGGAGATCTGGCGGTCGAAGCGGCCCGGCCGCAACAGGGCGGGGTCGAGGACGTCGGGCCGGTTCGTGGCGGCGATCAGGATGACGTTGGTCTTGACGTCGAAGCCGTCCATTTCGACCAGCAGCTGGTTGAGGGTCTGCTCGCGTTCGTCATTGCCGCCGCCGATGCCGGCACCGCGGTGTCGTCCGACGGCGTCGATCTCGTCCACGAAGATGATGGCCGGCGCGTTGGCCTTGGCCTGCTCGAACAGGTCGCGGACGCGGGATGCGCCGACGCCGACGAACATTTCAACGAAGTCGGAACCGGAGATCGAGAAGAACGGAACACCTGCCTCGCCGGCGACGGCGCGGGCCAGCAGGGTCTTACCGGTACCGGGAGGGCCGTAGAGCAGCACACCTTTGGGGATTTTGGCGCCCACGGCCTGGAACTTCGCCGGTTCCTGGAGGAATTCCTTGATTTCTTCGAGTTCCTCGACGGCCTCGTCGGCGCCGGCGACGTCGCCGAAGGTGACCTGGGGCATGTCCTTATTGACCAGTTTGGCCTTGGACTTGCCGAACTGCATGACCTTGGAGCCGCCGCCCTGCATGCGGGAGAGCAGGAACCAGAAGAGGACCCCGAGAAGGATGACCGGGATCAGGAGGGAGAACAGGCCGGCGAACCAGTTGTTCTCGACCGGCTGGTCGGTGTAGCCGCTCGGCGGGCGGGAGTCCGTGACGGCTTTGACCACGTCAGCGGCGCGGGCATTGACGTAGTAGAACTGGATGTTCTTGCCCTTGTCCTGGCCGTCCACCTGCAGGTTATCCTTAAGGACCAGGTCCACGCGGTTTTCCGCGTCGAAGATCTTGGCCTGTTCAACTTTGCCGCCGTCGGTCAGCAGCGCGAGACCCTTGTCAGTGTCGATCCGGGACGAACCGCCCGGAGACAGGGTCGCAAAGGCCAGCAGGAGCATGCCAATAACAACGACAATCCAGATGCCCGGGCCCTTGAAGAAACTCTTAGCTTTCATCTGTTCGGGGCAGGCCCCGTCCCTCCTGGTAGTGCTGCACGGCGACCGATCTGCGCGCGTGTTGTGCTGCTCAGTGTCTAGCTATACACCGTCGCAGTAGCTCACGCACGGTGAAGTCCAAAAGTTCCCTGAGGGCGTAGCGGGGCCGGGAAGGACCGGCCCCGTGCATGCCTGTGCCGTGCCGTGCCTGTGCCGGGTTTGTCCTGCCGGACGCGGCGGCCGTCTGCTACTCGTAGACGTGCGGTGCCAGGGTGCCGACGAAGTCCAGGTTGCGGTACTTCTCTGCGTAGTCCAGGCCATAGCCCACGACAAACTCGTTGGGGATGTCATAGCCGACGTACTTGACGTCGATCTGGACCTTCGCGGCGGTGGGCTTGCGGAATGCGGTGCAGATTTCCACCGAAGCCGTGCCGCGGGATTCCAGGTTGGTCTTGAGCCAGGACAGGGTCAGGCCGGAATCAATGATGTCCTCGACGATCAGGACGTCCCTGCCCATGAGGTCCGTGTCCAGGTCCTTGAGGATACGGACCACGCCGGAGGACTGCGTGCCGGAACCGTAGGACGAGACAGCCATCCAGTCCATTGAAACGTGGCTGTGAAGGGCGCGGGCGAGGTCGGCCATGACCATCACAGCGCCCTTGAGCACGCCGACGATCAGCAGATCGCGGCCTTCGTAGTCCTTGTCGATCTGGGCAGCGAGTTCGGTGATCCGTGACTGGATCTGCTCCTTGGAGTACAGAACGTGCTTGAGATCTGACTGGACGTCGTTTGAATCCACCAATAACTCCTGTGTAGATGCGGGGTCGACTATATCTTGGGCGGTTTTTGAGGCCGGAATACAAGCTTCCCACAGCGGGCCGCCTCGCGGGGAACACCGCCGGGGCCGGACTGCCCCTCGGCGAGGAGCTGCGCGAGTGAGAGCCGGTAGACACTGACCCCGCCGGGAAGCTCCACGGGACCCGCTGATCCCTGCCGGCGGAGCAGTGCCTCCGCGGCGAGCAGTCGCTGGTAACTGGGCTGCTGGCCTCCGACGGCGGCCGCGGCCTTTGCGATGACCCGGAACCTGACAGCCGGCGCGAGCCCGCGCAGGGCCGCCTCCGGGAGGCTGATCGTGGCACCGGATTGTTCCCGCAGTTCAAGGAAGGTGTCATTCGCCACGTCCTCGAGGTAGTCGGCGTCCAGCTGCAGGATCGCGGCAGTCCGGGCGAGCGATTCCGCCACCCCCGGACCAAGCTTCTCCTCAAGCAGCGGCAGCACCTCGACGCGGGTCCGGGACCTTGCAAACGCCGGATCCGCGTTGCTCGGATCGTGCCACGGGTCCAGGCCCTCGGCCTCGCAGATCGCGAGGGTGTCGGCGCGGCGCAGCCCCAGGAACGGCCGCAGCAGGCGGCCGCGGGCGGGCCGCATCCCCGCCAGGGACCGCGTTCCCGAGCCGCGGGCAAGCCCCAGCAGCACCTGTTCGGCCTGGTCATCAAGGGTGTGGCCCAGCAGGATGGCCGTGGCACCGGCGTCGTCGGCGGCGGCTTCCAGGGCGGTATGCCGGGCGTCCCGGGCAGCCGCCTCCGGACCCATCCCGGTGGAGGCGACCTCGACAGTCCTGACCTGCACGGGCGACAGGCCCAGTTCCCGCAAGGTCACCGCAGCAGCGCCGGCGACGTCGGCGGAACCCGGCTGCAACTGGTGGTCGACCACAACGGCGCCCACGGAGACGGAGTGGCCGTCCACGTGCCCGCGGCGGGCGAAGTAGGCGGCGACGGCGGCGAGGGCCAGCGAGTCGGGGCCGCCGCTGCAGGCGACCAGGATACGTTCCGGGTAGCCCGCTGCGGCGAGCGCGTCCTGCAGCATTTTCCGTGCCGTGCCGACGACGGGCGCCAGCCGGCCGGGCTGGCGCCGGCCACTGGAAACCCGGCCACTGGAAACCTGGCCGCTGGAAGCGGGACTGGATGTCACGGGAACTAGTGCCCCATCCGTTCGAGCCAGAGCCTGGAGTTGTGGATTTCCGTCTCGCTGGGCAGGTGGTCGGCGGACTCCCAGACCTTGTTGAAACCCTCCATGCCGGCCACGTCCACCACTTCGCGGACGAACTTTGAGCCGTCGCTGTACTGGCGCATCTTGGCGTCCAGCCCGAGCAGGTTCCGGATGAATTTTTCAATCACGCCGCGGTCCGTGGCCCGGGTGTTGAAGCGCTGCCGGATGGTCTTCACGGACGGCACGATGCTCGCGTCCACCGCGTCCATCACCACGTTGGCGTGCCCTTCAAGCAGGCTCATCAGGGCGGTCAGGCGTGAGATCGCGGCTTTTTCCTCGGGGTTCTGCAGCAGGTCGAGGATGGCGCCCCGGCTGGGGGCGGCGCCGGCCGCGGTGCGGTCCTTGAGCGATTTCGCTGCGGCGGAGGCCCGTTCCATCAGGGAGTCGACGTTGCCGAGCAGCTGGCCGCTGAGGCTTTCGATCTCGTCCAGCATGTGGTGCCGGAGCCAGGGCGCGGCAGCGAACTGCACCCGGTGGGTCTGTTCGTGCAGGCAGACCCAGAGCCGGAAATCCTCGGGCTCGACGTTGATTTCGCGCTCGACGGAGATGATGTTCGGAGCCACGAGGAGCAGGCGCCCGGCTGCGGGGGCGGTGGAGTTCTCGGCAAGGGCGGAGAAGGGGTCGTACTGGCCCAGGACCTTGCTGGAGAGGAACGCGAGAATGGCGCCGAGCTGGCTGCCCGTGATGGCGCCGCTGACGCTGGCCGCGCCGGGGTTCAGGGTGCCGCGGCGGCCCTCGAGCATCTTCTCCATCGCCGGTTTGAGCATCACGGCGAAGCTCTGGGTGTTGGCCTTGGACCAGGAAGCCCGGTCCACCACCAGGACCGAGGAGTCGCGGAGGTCGCGGGCGGCTTCCAGGCCGGTGATGTCATGGACGTGGGGCACGGAAATGTCGGCCATCAGCCGCAGGTTGTCCACGGCGGCGCCGATTTCCGCCGATCCCAGGGTGGGCCCGGCCGGTGTCAGCCGGGCGGCGGTGGACGCGGCAAGCTCCCAGTTGATCAGGGCTTGGGCTTGGGCTGATGTCTCGCTGGCAGAGGACTCCATAGGCTCCATCAGATCACAGGGGACTGACAATCCGCCTTAAATCATCGCCGTCGTCCGGGCCATCCGTTGCTCCGTAACTGCCGTTTTGGGGGTCCAAAAGGGCGTTTACGGAGCAGTCGACGGTTCGACGGCGGCCGCAGGCGTCAGCGGCAGCCGCACCCGGCAAGGGCGGAGGCGGTGCGGTCCAGCGCGGCCTTGTTCGCCGCCCCCGGGGTCAGGCCGTTGCCGATGAAGGAAAACACCAGGAGCCGGCCGTCCGCGTCGACGACGTACCCGCTCAGGGCGATCACAGTGTTCAGTGTGCCGGTCTTGGCCCGGACCAGCCCTGCACCGCGCGCCGTCGCCGCGTCCACGTACCGGTCCCCCAGGGTTCCGGTGAGACCGGCGACGGGGAACCCGGCCAGGGCGGCGCGCAGCCGGGTGTCCGTGCCGGAGGTGATGGCCCGGACCACTCCGGCAAGCTGGCGGGCGGAAACCTGGTTGGCCAGCGCCAGTCCCGAGACGTCCGCGGCGCGCAGGTTGGCGGCGGTGATGTCCAGGCCTTCCAGCTGCTGCAGCACTGCTGCCACGGCGCCCTCATTGCTGCCGGGCTTTCCGGCCGCGAGCGCCGTCATGCGGCCGATCGTCTCGGCCAGGTAGTTGTCCGAGGTGCGCAGCAGCAGGTCCACCTGCTGGCCTACCGTGGCGGACTGGACCTCGGCCAGGACCCTGGTTCCGGCGCCGCCGCCGTCCGCCCCGGCCGGGACCCGGACAACGCCGGGTGCCACCGTCATTCCGGCGGCGGCGGCCGCGGTCGAGAGCTGGGCGGAAAACGCCTCGGCGGCGCTCATCGCGGCGTCCTGGGGGCGGGGGCCCGTGGTCTTGGCGGGGTCGAAACGGGCCGAGTTCAGTGCCAGCGGGAACAGCGGCGCAACCTCGCCGGCAGCAACATCCTCCGGGCTCCAGGCCGGGTTCAGCGCGGGCCCGGTGAACAGTGAGTCGTCGAGGAGCACCGTCAAGGGGGCGGAGACGCCGTCGTCCTGCAAGGCCCGGACCGTTGACTGGGCCAGGGTGGCGAGCCCGGCGTGGCCCAGCACGGCACCGGGGACCGATTCGCCGGACCCCAGGAGCACGTCCCCGCCGCCGGTGAGCACGACGGAGCCGGGGGCGGCGCCCGCCACGGCCTTGGTGCTGAAGCGGCGCTCCGGGCCGAGGGTGCGCAGGGCCGCGGCGGCCGTGAACAGCTTCATGTTGGAGGCAGGCACACGGGCCGTGTCGCCGGACCGGTCGAAGAGCACCGCCCCGGTGAGGGCGTCCTGCACCACCCCGGTGAAGCTCCCGGCGCCGTCGGTCTTCAGGGTTTCGTTGAGTTGGGCCGAGAGGGTATCCGCCGCCGGGACGGGAGCTGCGTCCGTGAGCGGTTCGATGCCGTCCGGGGTGCCGCCGGCGCCGACGCGGGGGGCCAGTGCGCCCGGGACCTGGTGCCAGGGCGGGGCGGTCTGGGCGGCCGTTCCGCACGGGGCCGGGCCGAGGAAAGCCGGGGCGATGGCGATGCCGGCGGGGAGGGCGAGCGCCACGACCAGCAGGGTCTGCAGCAGCAGCGGGAGGCTCCGCCGCAGCGGGCCGGGAGCCGGGTCCGCGCCCGGGCGGCTCGTTCTGCGTTTCATGCTGCTACTGGTCCTTTAGTCCTGAAATGTCCCCACTAGTTCCTGAAACCTGGGCCTCTCGCTATATCCTCAATAGTAGTCGGCGGCACCGGCACTGTTTTTTGTGGTTGTCACGGGTGCCGCGAACCCCCTGAATTCGTCGAGGAGCATTCCATGAAGCATGACGTGACCATCGAGATCCCCAAGGGATCACGCGTCAAGTACGAAGTCGACCACGAAACGGGCCGCGTCCGCCTGGACCGCGTCCTGTTCACCTCGATGCAGTACCCCACGCACTACGGCTTCTTCGAGAACACCCTGGGTGAAGACGGCGATCCGCTGGACGCCCTCGTGCTGCTGCAGGATTTCGACCTGCACCCCGGCGTCATCGTCGAGTCCCGCCCCATCGGCGTGTTCAACATGACCGACGACGGCGGCGGAGACGCCAAGGTGCTCTGCGTGCCGGCCGACGCCCGCTTCGATCACATCAACGAGATCAGCGACGTCAGCGAATACCTGATCAAGGAAATCGAGCACTTCTTCACCCGTTACAAGGACCTGGAGCCGGGCAAGTGGGTCAAGGCCGAGGGCTGGGGCGACCGTGCCGCCGCCGAGGCCGAGCTTGAAGCATCCATCAAGCGTTTCGTCCCGCACACGCACTAACCTCCCAGTTCCAACGCGGGGTCTCTTACCGCCCATCCGGCCTCCGGACAGGGGCCGGAAGTGACCCCGCGTTGCTGTTTAAAGCGCGACGGCGGTTGTCAGTGCCGGGTCAGGAATGTGTGAAATCGTTGTCTCATGAATGACGTGCCTGCTTTTAGTCCTCCCTGCGGTCCGGTCACCGGATGGCATGACGGTGAAGTGGTGCGCGCCACCGGAATCCCCTATGCCACGGCGGCACGTTTCCAGCCCCCGGCCAGTCCGCCCGACTGGACCGAAGTCCTCGCCGCCACGTCCCTTTCGCCGGCGTGCCCGCAGGCCCCGGTGCCGTTCCTGGACGACATCCTCGGCACCCGCTATGGGGAGCTCCCCGGCAGTGAGGACTGCCAGCGGCTCTCCATCACCATTCCGGCCGGCCTCGCAGGCAACGAACGCCTCCCCGTGATGGTCTGGCTCCATGGCGGGTCCTACACCTCCGGCTCCGGGGACCTGGCGATCTTCGACCCCAAGGCCCTGGTGGCCGAAAACCGGGTCATCGTGGTGTCGGTGACCTACCGTCTGGGCCTGTTCGGCTACCTCGCAACCGGCACGGGCAGGCCCGCGAACCTCGGCCTCCTGGACCAGCTGGAGGCCTTCCGCTGGGTGCAGCGCAACATCAGCGCCTTCGGCGGCGACCCGGGAAACGTCACGGCCTTCGGGCAGTCCGCCGGAGGCGACGCCGTCGCCCACCTCATGGCGACGCCGGAAGCCCCAGCCCTCTTCCAGCGCGCCATCATTCAAAGCGCACCCCTGGGCATCACCCGGGGAAGGGAGAAGATGAGCATCGCCATGGGCATCGCCGCGGAAACCGTCACCGAAGACACCCCGGCGATGGACGTTGTGGAAATCGAAGGGCACGTATCGCAGGTGGCCCGGAAGTTCGGGCTGATAGCGGCCATGCCGTTCGGCACCCAGTACGGGCACGCCCCCCTGCCGCCGGAATCCGGCATTGAGGACGCCTGGAACGCCACGGCCCCCGGGATCGACGTCCTGATCGGACACACGTCCGAGGAAGCCCGGATGTTCCTGCCGCGCAACCGCGCCGTCAGCCGGCTGGCCACGGTCCCGGTAATCGGCACCGCCGTCGTCCGCGCCATCAACTGGGGCGTGACCGAGGCGGTGTACGGCAGGGCCGCCAGGAAATTCGCCCGGCGGCACGCCCGGGCCGGTGGCACGGCGTACAGCTACGTGCTGTCCTGGGCCGCGCCGGGAAACTTCTACGGCGCCGCGCACACCGTGGACCTGCCGCTGCTGTTCGGCAACGAAAGCACGTGGGCAGGAGCCGGGCTGCTCGCGGGCGCCAGCTGGGAGGAAATCAACGCCCCGGGCCGTGAACTCCGCGCCATTTGGGCCCGCTTTGCCTCCGGGAAGGGTCTGGACAGCCGCGGCGGGATTCCCGGCGCCCTCCGGTACCGCTCGGTCTGAGTCGAAGGAACGCTCACATGAACACGTCCCCGGCCAGGCCCGGCAGGCCGCGGGTGTTGACCCTCGGCGTCGACCTCGCCGCGGGCACCAGGAAAACTGCGGCCGCCGTCCTCGAATGGAGCGGCGGCACCGCCCGTCTGGTGCACCTGGCCCTCGATGTCGGCGACGAGGAGATTGTGCGGCTCTTCGGCGCGAGCGACATGACCGGGATCGACTGCCCCGTGGGCTGGCCCGACGCCTTCCTGCCCTTCATTGCAGGGCACCTGGCCTTCGACGCGCACCCGGTCCTGGACCATGACGGGATCGAAGGCCGCCGGTTGCTGGCCTACCGGGACACCGACCGCTTCGTCACCGCCCGGACCGGGCTGATCCCGCTCAGTGTGTCCGCCGACCGGCTGGCACACCCGGCGATGCGCTGCGCGGTCATCCAGGCCAAAATTGCCCGGGACCACGGGCCGCAGCCCCGGGACGGCAGCGGCCGGCTCGCGGAGGTCTATCCGGCGGCGTCCCTGAAGTCCTGGGGGCTGCTGGCCCGCGGCTACAAGGGCCGCGGCGGCGCGGAGACGCAGCGGCTGGCCGGGATCCTTGGAGCTCTCAAACGGGCAGCACCCTGGCTGGACCTGGCCGGATACGATGGCCAGCTGGCCGCCTCCGATGACATGCTCGACGCTCTCATCGCCTCCCTGACCGCGCGTGCCGTGGCCCTCGGCGCGACCATCCACCCCGACGCCGGCCATGCCAGGGCTGCCCGGAGCGAGGGCTGGATCCATCTGCCCGCCGGCGGGCTGGACGGGCTCCGGGGGACGAGCCAGTCCGGCTGAGGCCAGCCGGCATGGCGCCCGAATTCCGGCCTTCCGCGGGTCGCTCCGGCACCAGATTCAGCACCCCTGACCGCCGGTCAGCTGCGGCTGGGACTGTGCCGGGGCCCTGCGCCGGGGCGCTTGCCTGGCTGCCTCCACCGGGTAGTGTGGATTCAGAATGTTCACGCTGACCATCAACCAAACCGACAGCCGGCGCGACGGCGACTGCGTGCCGCAGCTCCTCAAGGACCTGCGGCACATCCCGGCGCGCCTCGATTTCGACCGTTCCGTAGAGGACGAGGTCCAGGGCATTGTGGACAGCCCCCGGCAGGCCGTGGACGCGGCGATGATCGCCCTGCGGACCGGCAGTTGGTACGTCGGCATCGGCGTCGGGCCGGTCAATGAGCCCCTGCCGAACCAGATCAAGGACGCCTCCGGCCACGGGCTGATCTATGCCCGCCGGGCCGTCGACCGGCTGCGCAACGGCAAGGACCGGATTCCGGTGGCCGTAGAGGGCCCGCTGGCTGACCTCGCCACGGAAGCCGAGGCCGTGCTGCGGCTCCTGGGGCACATCGTGCACGACCGCAGCCCTGCCGAATGGCGCGTGCTGGACCTGCTGACCCCCGGGGTGCGCGGACAGCAGAAGGCGGTGGCCGAGGAACTCGGCATCACCACCCAGGCTGTCAGCAAGGCTGTGGCGCGGGCCCAGTGGAATGAGGAGCACGCGGCGAGGCCCGCCGCGGCGCGGCTTCTGGGCCTCATTCTCGAGGTCCGCTGAGACCACGCCCGGCGTTGGCTAGAGCAGCAGGCTGCGCAGGACGTGGGCGGCGCCGTCGTCGTAAACGGAGTGGGTGACCTCGTTCGCTGCGGCGATGACCTCCTCGGGCGCCTGGCCCATGGCGACGCCGCGGGCGGCCCAGGTGAGCATCTCGATGTCATTGCGGCCGTCGCCGACGGCGACGGTGTGGTGCGCCTCGACGCTTAGCCGGCCGCGCAGGTGCTCGAGCGCACTCGCCTTGGTCACGCCGGCGGCGGCGATGTCCAGCCACGCCGTCCAGCCCACCGAGTAGGTCACGCCGGCCAGGCCGATGTGGCGGATGGCCGTGTTGAACTCCTCTGGGGTGTTCTCGGAACTGAAGACCACGACGCGCACTGCGGTGGCTTCCAGCATGGTCTGGAAGTCGACGCCGATGGCCTCCACGCCGAAGCTGGCGTCCTGGAAGCGCTCGGTGGAGAGGAAGTTGCCGTCCTCGTCCTCCAACGCGTACTTGGCCGACGGCAGCCGCTTCCGCAGGGCGCGGAGCGCGGGGCCGGGGTCGAACGTTGCCTTGTGCACGATCTCGTAGCCATCGGACAGGCTGGAATCCAGCCGCAGGGTGACGCCGCCGTTGGAGCACACGGCATAGCCGTTTTCGATGCCGATGTGCTCAATGATGGGCAGCGTCGCGTTAAGCGAGCGGCCGGTCGCGATAGTGACGTGGTGGCCCGCAGCCACAACGTCCTGGGCGGCTTCGCGGACGGGGACGGACATGTGGCCGTCATGGTCCACGAGGGTGCCGTCGACGTCGAGCGCGACCATCAGCTTGCGGGCTGTGGCGTTCCGGTTGTTGTGGTTGTTCGGATTGTTCTCTCGCCGGTCATCGTTGCCGGCGACTGAGGTTTCAGTCAATGTTGTCATCCAATAAGTAGAGCAGACACCCCCGACAGCCGCTAGGACGCAGGGCACAGCGCGCGGTGAATCCGGGGTGAACAGCTGTTGACGCCCTTGCGGCTGCGGCTCAGATGACCGGGAAGACCGTCATGCCGCCGAGGTACTTCTGCAGTGCCTGCGGGACGTTGACGGAGCCGTCCGGGTTCTGGTGGTGCTCCAGGATGGCCACGATCCAGCGGGTAGTGGCCAAGGTGCCGTTGAGCGTGGCGACCGCACGGGTGCCCTTGGGTGCACCGTCCTCGTTCAGTACACGTTCGCGGATGTTGAGCCGGCGCGCCTGGAACGTGGTGCAGTTGGACGTCGAGGTCAGCTCGCGGTAGGCGCCCTGCGTCGGAACCCAGGCCTCGCAGTCGAACTTGCGGGCTGCGGAGTTGCCGAGGTCTCCGGCAGCGGTGTCAATCACCCGGTACGGCAGTTCGCACTTGGCCAGCATCTCTTCTTCCCATGCCAGCAGCCGGGCGTGCTCAGCCGCGGCCTCCTCAACCGTGGTGTAGATGAACATCTCCACTTTGTTGAACTGGTGGACCCGGATGATGCCGCGTGTGTCCTTGCCGTGCGAGCCGGCCTCGCGGCGGTAGCAGGAGCTCTGCCCGGCGTAGCGGATCGGGCCGGCGGAGAGGTCCAGGATCTCATCCGCGTGGTAGCCGGCCAAGGCCACCTCCGAGGTGCCCACGAGGTACAGGTCGTCCTCGGCAAGCCGGTAGATCTCGGCGTCGTGCTTGACGTCGAAACCGGTGCCCTGCATGGTTTCCGGGCGCACCAGGGTCGGGGTGATCATCGGCACGAAGCCGGCGTCGATCGCCTGCTCCATGGCCATCTGCAGGAGCGCCATTTCCAGCCGGGCTCCGGCGCCGCGCAGGAAGTAGAAGCGTGAACCGGACACCTTGGCGCCGCGCTCCATGTCGATGGCGCCGATCAGTTCACCGATTTCCAGGTGGTCCTTGGGCTCGAAATCGGGGAATTCGCGGGGCGTGCCGACGGTCTTGACCACGATGTAGTCATCTTCGCCGCCCTCGGGGACACCGTCCTCGATGAGATTGGGAATGCCGCGCAGCAGTTCCTCGTGTGCGGCCTGCGCGACGTCGGCTTCGGCGGAGGCGGCCTTGACCTCTCCGGCGAGGACCTTGACCTCTGCCAGCAGCGCCTGCTTCTCCTCGCCCTTGGCCTGCGCCACCTTCTTGCCGAACGCATTCTGCTCGGCCCTCAGGTTTTCAAAGCGGATCAGGGCGGCACGCCGGGCCGAGTCCGCGGAGATGATCGCGTCCACCACGGATTCATCGGCGCCGCGGGCGCGCTGGCTGGCCCGGAACTTGTCCGGATTTTCGCTGAGGTCTTTTACGTCGATCACCTGACAAGAGTATCCAATCCGGCCAGCATTACCGGGCACTCGTCGGGCAATCCGGTCTCCGGCCAGCGGCGGGATAGTGTTGGAGCACAATGCGCGACTGGCTGCTGTACCTCGTCATCGCTGGAGTCCTGGCGTTTGCCGTCTCCAGCTGGTGGGGAGTGCGCAAGCTCAAGGCCAGGCACACCCGCAGCGCCGTGTGGGAGGAAACGCACAGCCCGGGCCTTGGCCAGCAGAAAGTGGCCGTGGTGATGAACCCGATCAAGTCCCGGTCGGACGAGGCCCGCACCCTGATCGAGAAGGCGTGCGCCGCGGCCGGTTGGGTACCGCCGCGGTTTTTCGACACCACCGCCGAGGACCCCGGGTTCTCGCAGGCGCGTGCCGCCGTCGAGTACGGGGCCGACGTCGTACTCGTGGGCGGCGGTGACGGCACCGTACGGGTGGTGGCGGACATCCTCGCCGGCACCGACACCGCCATGGGCCTGATCCCGCTGGGCACCGGCAACCTGCTGGCCCGCAACATCCACCTTGACGTGGGCGACCTGCACGGAAGCATCGAAACCGCACTGTTCGGGCACCAGCGCTTCATCGATACGGCGCGGATGAGGGTGGAGAACTCCCGCACCAACGCGTCAGCGGAGCACACATTCCTGGTCATTGCCGGTATTGGCATGGACGCCGAGGTGGTGGGCGACACCAACGACGGGCTCAAGAAGGCAGTGGGCTGGCTCGCCTACACCGAAGCGGGGGTGCGGCACCTCCCCGGCCGCCGGAAAAAGGTCTCCATCTCGCTGGACGACCAGCCGGAGCAAAGCCGGAAAATCCGCAGCGTCCTGTTCGCGAACTGCGGCCTGATCCCCGGCGGGATCGACTTCATCCCGCAGGCCATGATTGATGACGGAATGCTCGACGTTGTGGTCATGAGCCCGCGCAGCGCGATCGGCTGGCTGGCGATGTACTGGAAGATCGTGCTGAAGCACAAGAGAAACCTGCCGGTGATGACGTATTACCGCTCCGGAAAAATCACCATCCGCTGTGCGGAGCCGATGCCCACACAGGTCGACGGCGATCCGACCGGCCCGGCCACAAAGGTCACCGTCCAGGTTGCCCCCGGCTCGCTGCTCGTCCGGGTCAAGGACGGCACCGAGGGAGACTAGGCGCTGGCTTCCTTGTCCGCGGCGGCGGTTTTCTTCGCTTCCGCGGCCGCCTTGGCGGCGCGCGCTTCAGACTGCTCGCGGATCATTGCCTGCTCCTCTTCGAAGCGCAACCGGTCTGCACGGTCGGCGTCGTCACCGTCCCAGTCCTGGTTGTCAGCGGTCGGCTTGGGATTCACGATCATTCCCTGGCCGTCATTTTCAAGGCTGGTACCTGCCATGACCTGCTCCCTCGGTAGAGGACTTCCCCAATATGGATCAGGCAAGCATACGCACAGTTTCAGAGGGGCGGAAGTGCCTCATGTGGCATTTGTCTACGCTGTGGGCGAAGCCTTGGTCGTATATTCCGGCACCACAGATGCTCCGGACAGTATGTCTTTGACCCAGGCGTGCGCCGCGCGGAACGCCTGGTCCGAGGTGTGCGGCTCCACGCTGGTCCGGTGTCCGTCGGCGCGTCCGTAAGAACCCAGGAAGCGGGTGGCCGGGCTGATCCGATGCAGGCCGGCCAGCGCGTCCGCCACCCGCGCGTCCGCCACATGGCCGTCGGCGTCGATGCTGAAGAAGTAGTGGCCCAGGTACTGGCCCGTGGGCCGTGACTCGATCCGGCTGAGGTTCACGCCGCGGGTGGCGAACTGGTCGAGGATCTCCATGAGGGCGCCGGGGCGGTCTTCCGGCAGCGGAACCACCACGGTGGTCTTGTCCGCGCCGGTGGGCTCCGGCAGTTGGCCGGGCCGGCCGACCAGCACAAAGCGCGTGACCGCCCCCGGGTTGTCGCCGATGTTCTCCGCCAGCACGCTGAGCCCGGGCTGCTCGGCGGCCACGATCGGGGCGCAGATTGCCGCGTCGTAGTGGATGTCGCCCTCCAGCAGCCCCATGGCGGCCGCGGCTGTGGAGGACCCCGGGATATATTCCGCGCTCGGAATGTTTTTCTCGGCCCAGAGACGGCACTGTGCCCAGGCGTGGCCGTGGGTGGAGATCCGGCGGATGTCTTCGATCCGGGTCCCGGGCCGGGCCACCAGCACGAAGCTGATCGGCACGAGGGCTTCGCGCAGGATGCGCAGTTCCTGTCCGGTGGCGATCGCATCCAGGGTTGCGGTGACGCCGCCCTCCACGGAGTTCTCGATCGGCACCATGGCCGCGTCGGCCGAGCCGTCGCGGACCTTGTCCAGCGCCGTGTTGACGTTCGACGACGGAACGCGGATGGCCTCCGCCGCATCGGGAACCTGCATCAGGGCTGCCTCGGTGAAGGTGCCCGCGGGTCCGAGGAAGGTATACGTGACAGGTGCTGCGGGCATGGGCGTTTCTCTCTTCAACTACAGGATGACGGGCTTGAGTCCGTTGTCGGACACCAGCGGCATGCCGGTTTCCAGCCACTGGTCCATGCCGCCGGCCACGTTCAGGGCGGAATACCCCTGTCCGGAAAGCCACTGGGCGGCGCGGAAGGAGCGGCCGCCGGTACGGCAGATGACATAGAGGTCCTCGTCGGGATCGAGGTCATCGAGCCGGGCCGGGAGGTGGTCCAACGGGATGTGGAGCGCACCGGCGGCGTGGCCTGCGACCCACTCGTAGTCTTCGCGGACGTCGAGGATCCTGGCCCCTTCGGGGATGTCGGACACGGTCACGGTGTCAAAGTCGCTCATGGTCGTCCTTCCGCAAAATGCTTGGTCTGCCTCCAGCGTATCGCCAGCCGCCGGTGCCGCACCCTTACCCGGCAGCAGGTTACGCTTCTGGGATGGCGCACAGGAGACCCCCGGCAGCTGACCGTCGCGCGATTCCGGCGGCCCGCGCCCTCCCCGCCCACCGGACATGCCCTCCCCCGGCCGCCACCACTGGGCACAATCCCACCATGTCCACCCGCCCGCACCAGCACTGGACATGTCCCCCGGAGGGCACGCGCCACCACTGGACATGTCCCACAGGGGAACCGCGGGGGCGGCGCCGGCGTGGCTGAAATCCATGAGCTCTCCGCAGTGGAGCTCCGCGACGCCCTGCGCTCCGGCGAGCTGTCGTCGCGGCAGGCCACAGGGCATTTCCTGGACCGCATTGCCGCTGAGAACCGGCACCTTGGCGCCTTCATCACCATCACCGCGGAGCAGGCCCTGCTGGACGCGGCCGGAGCGGACGAGGCCCACGCCCGGGCCGCCCGGGACAAAACCGAAACGGCGCTGCTGCACGGCATGCCGGTGGCCTTCAAGGACCTGACGGACGTCGCCGGAGTCGTGACCACCCACGGCAGCGCCGCCCTGGACCACAAACCCGCACTGGTCGACGGAGCCCTCGTCGCCACGCTTAAACGGGCCGGCGTGGTCTCTCTGGGCAAGACCCAGGTTCCGGAGTTCGGACTGACGGCGTACAGCGAGAACCGGATCGCGCCGCCCTCCCGGAACCCGTATGCCCTCAGCCGCAGCTCGGGAGGATCCTCCGGCGGCAGCGCCGCGGCGGTGGCCGCCGGCTTGATTCCCTTCGCGCCCGGGTCCGACGGCGGCGGTTCGGTCCGCATCCCGGCCGCGGCCTGCGGGCTCGTGGGCCTGAAGCCGGGCCGCGGCCTGGTCCCCGCAGGCGAAAGCACCGGCGATCCCGCGGGCCTGGTCGTGTCCGGGCCGCTCGCCAGGTCCGCGGCGGACGCTGCCTTGCTGCTCGATGCGCTGGTGCCGGGCCCACCCGGCACCGGTGGGCCCGCAGCCCCCTCCCCCAGCTACCTTGAACTGGCCGCCAAGGATCCGCCCAAGCTGCGGATTGGGGTGAGCCTGGAGAGCCCGTGGCAGACGATCTTCCCCTTCACCCCGGCCCCCGAAGCCCTCGACGCCCTCGCCGAAGGCATCCGGCTGCTGGAGGCGGCCGGCCACGAAACCGCGGATGCCTCCATCCGCTACGACAACCGCTACCCGGACGCCTTCACGACGGCCTGGACCGCCGCCGTCGGGGACGCCCGGGTCGCTCCCCAGCGCGAGGCGCTCCTGACGCCGCTGACCCGCACGTTCAGGCGCCGCGCGCAGCAGCGCGGGCCCGCGAAACGTGCCGAATCCCTCAGCTTCCTGCGCCAGTTCCAGCGTGACACCATCGCCCAGTACGCCGCCTGGGACGTGATGCTCATGCCCGCACTGGCCCAGACGCCCCGTCCGGTGGGCTGGTTCACCGGGGCGGCCCATGGCGACGGCTACTGGCCGGCGGCGGAATGGACCGGGGATGCCGACGGCGACTACCGCAAGCAGTGCGAGTACGCGCCCTGGTCGTCCATGGTGAACGTGTGCGGGCTGCCCGCGATCAGCGTTCCGGTGTTCTGGACCGGCGGGGCGAAGGGTGCGGGGCTGCCGATGGGCATCCAGCTGGTCGGGCCGATGAGTTCCGAGGCGCTGCTGCTGCAACTGGCCGCGCAGTTGGGGTTCTAACCCGACGGCCCGCGGGCCGTCGGTGAATTCGCGGGACGGTGCCGATACGGTTTAGCTGAGCAAGGTCGGGACATGACCCGTCTGGAAACCACACGAGAGGGATCGATGAAGATCACCGGTGCAGTACTTGAGGAAATCGGCCGCCCCCGTCCGTTCGCGGACTCCAGGCCCATCACCATCTCCGAGCTGGAACTGGAGGGACCCGGCCCCACCGAGATTCTGGTGAAGATCGAGGCCGCCGGCATCTGCCACTCGGACCTGAGCGTGGTGGACGGCAATCGGGTCCGCCCAGTGCCGATGCTGCTGGGGCATGAGGCTGCGGGCCGCGTCGTCGAGGTCGGCTCGGACGTCTTGGACCTGGCGTCGGGCCAGCGCGTGGTGATGTCTTTCCTGCCGCGCTGCGAACGGTGCGCGAACTGCGCCGAAGACGGCCGGCTACCCTGCACCGCGGGTTCCAAGAGCAACGGCGAAGGAACCCTCCTGCACGGATCGATGCGCCTGGGCCGCGGCGGCGAAAAGATCTACCACCACCTGGGCGTCTCCGGCTTCGCCACCCATGCTGTGGTGGACCGTGCCTCGGCCGTACCGGTGGGCGATGACATCCCGGCGGACGTCGCCGCCGTCCTCGGCTGCGCCGTGCTGACCGGAGGCGGTGCCGTGCTGAACGCGGCCCGGCCCAGGCCGCAGGACAGCGTCATGGTCGTGGGACTCGGCGGCGTCGGCATGGCCGCGCTGATCACGGCGGTCTCCCAGGGGGTCTCGCGGATCGTTGCCGTGGACACGCTCGACGAAAAACTCGCCCATGCCCGCCGCCTGGGCGCCCACGAAACCTACACCCCGCAGCAGGTCCTGGCGGAGGGCGTCAAGGCCAGGTACGTGATCGAATGCGCCGGGAACCCGCGCGCCTTCGAAACCGCCTTCGCCGCCACGGCGGTGGGCGGCACCACGATCACCGCGGGCCTGCCGCACCCGGACGCGCGGGCCCAGATCTCGCCGCTGACCATCACGGCCGAGGCCCGCACGATCGTCGGCAGCTATCTCGGCTCCGCAGTGCCGGCCCGGGACATCCCGAAGTACGCGCAGCTGTGGCGGGAGGGGAAACTGCCGGTCGAGGAGCTGATCTCGTCCCGCATCGCCCTGGCGGACATCAACCAGGCCATGGACCAGCTCGCCGACGGGAAAGCGGTCCGCCAGGTCATTATGTTCGACGCCGGCTGGGCCGGCGCGGGGGCGGAAACCGAGGGCAAAACACCCGCCGAATGACTTGCCCCGCGGCGCCGCGAATGTGACAATCGCGCGTCACACTGTCAGCATTAAGTAAATGAGCACTACTCATTTATCCGATCCCCCCGTTACAACGCCGGGCGATACGTCCTTTTTTGGCCACCCAAAGATGCTGGCCAGCCTCTTCTCCGTAGAGATGTGGGAGCGCTTCTCCTTCTACGGCATGCAGGGCATCCTGCTCTACTACATGTACTTCACGGCCGCCGAGGGCGGCCTGGGGATTGAGCAGGGCCTGGCCGCCGGCCTCGTCGGCGCCTACGGCGGCGGCGTCTACCTCTCCACCATCCTGGGCGCCTGGCTCGCGGACCGGCTCTTCGGCTCCGAAAAGGTGCTGTTTGGCTCCGCCGTCCTGATCATGGCCGGCCACATCGCCCTCGCCCTGATGCCGGGCATTCCCGGGCTGATCGCCGGCCTGGTGCTGGTCGGCGTCGGCTCCGGCGGGCTGAAGGCCAACGCCACCGCCCTCGTGGGAAGCCTCTACCGGGAGAAGGACGAACGCCGCGATGCCGGATTCTCCATCTTCTACATGGGCATCAACGCGGGCGCACTGATCGGCCCGCTGGTCACCGGCTGGCTGCAGGAAAGCCAGGGGTTCCACTGGGGCTTCGGCGCGGCCGCCGTCGGCATGGCCGTGGGCCTGGTCATCTACGCGCTGGGCCGCAAGAACCTGCCGGAGGAGACGCACCGGGTGCATAACCCGCTGCCCGCCGCCGAGCGCACCAAGTACGGCCTGCGCTTCGCCGGCATCGCCGCCGTGATCGCCGTGCTGCTGGCCACCGGCATCGTGAATGCCGAAAACCTGGCCCTGTCCATGGCCTATGCGGCAATCGGCGCCTCCGTGCTCTACTTCGCCCTGATCTTCAGCAGCAAGAAGGTCAACGGCACTGAACGCCGCCGGGTGGCAGCATTCATCCCGCTGTACATCGCCTCGGCCGCCTTCTGGGCGCTCTTCCAGCAGCAGTTCACCTTCATCGCCGTGTACTCGGAGGAGAAGCTGGACCGGAACCTGTTCGGCTGGGAAATGCCGGCCGCCTGGGTCCAGTCCATCAACCCGGTGTTCATCATCATCTTCGCCGGCGTCCTGGCTGCGCTCTGGACCCGCCTGGGCCGCAAGCAGCCCGGTTCGGCGCTGAAGTTCTCGATCGGCCTCTTTGTGATGGGCCTGGCGTTCCTGGCCTTCATCCCGCTGGCCGGGGACGGCAAGACCCCGCTGCTGGCACTGGTCGGGATCCTGTTCCTGTTCACCCTCGCGGAACTGTTCCTGTCCCCCATCGGCCTGTCCGTGACCACCAAGCTGGCTCCGGAGGCCTTCCGCACCCAGATGGTGGCGCTGTTCTTCCTGTCCGTCTCGCTGGGCACCACTCTGGCCGGCATCCTGTCCGGCCTGTACAACCCGGAGGACGAGCTGCCGTACTTCATCGGCATCGGCGGCACCGCGATGCTCCTGGCCGTTGGCCTGGCCGCGGCCTCCCCGGCGATCAAGAAGCTCATGGGCGGCGTACGCTGACCCGATGAGCTCCAGGCACCGCGCGCCGCTTGAGTCCCGCGTCTACGTCCCCGCCGCCGGCGAGGCGTCCGACGTCGGACTCATGCCGGCGGGCGATGTCACCGACGGTGTGGTGCGGGTCGGCGGGACCATCCGCCGCCCGCACCAGCCGCAGTCACTGGCCGTCGCCGCGTATCTCGACTGGCTGGAAGACGCCGGTTTCGACGGATCCCCTCTGTTCCTGGGCCGGGACGCTGAAGGCCGGGACGTGCTCACTTTCCTGCCCGGGCAGTGCGCCGGTCCGGTCCCGGAGGCGTGGGTCGAGTCCGAGGAGCTCCTGGCCTCCGTGGCGCAGCTGCTGCGCCGGCTGCACGGGGCCTCAGCCGGGTTCGTGCCGGACGGGCACCCCTTCCCGCCGCGCCCGGTCCGCCAGGATCCGGCGGAGCTCGTCTGCCACCTGGACGTCACCCCGCAGAACGTCGTGGTCCGGGACGGCCTCGCCGCCGGTCTGGTGGACTTCGACCTCGCCGGCCCGACGACGGCCTTCAAGGATTCCTTCAACACCGCCATGCACTGGGTTCCGCTCCGGGACCCGGCCGATGGGTGGCCGGGATGGGAGGCGACGGACCCGTTCCGGCGGCTCCGGATCTTCGCCGACGCCTACGGCTGGAATGACGAGGAACGACGCCGGCTGCCGGCTTTCGGGATCGAGGCCACGGCGCTGAGCTACGAGCGGATGGAACACAACGCGCGCGCACTCGGCGGCGGCTGGGCCCGGATGTGGGAGGACGGCGTCGGCGGCCAGATCCGGCGCCGCGGCGACTGGCTCCAGGCCAACGCCGGACGGCTGGTCGCGGCTCTTACGGGATAATTTAGGCCCCGTAGCGCATGCGGGTGGAGGTGCCGATGGCCAGACCCAGCGCGATGATCACGATAACCAGGATGGTCAGCGCAATCCCCACATAACCCAATACCAGGCCGGCTATGGCCATGCCTCTGCCCGACGGCTCGCGCCTGAGGGCAAGGTGGCCGAGGATGACCGCCGCGAGCTGCGGCAAGAGGAAGATACCCAGCCCCACGAAGGCGGCGATGCCGCAGCACATGCTGGCGATGCTCAGGCCCTTAGGTTCCGGCGGCACACCATAGTAGGCCGGCTGGCCATAGGCATTGAACGGGCCGCCCGGCTGGCCATATTGTGGCGTCGCACCATACGGCTGCTGCCCGTACTGCTGCTGGCCTCCGGCGCCGGGGGCCAGCTGCGGTGCTGTGCCATATGGCGTGGCGTACGGCTCCGTGGGCGGGCTGTAATCGGGGGCCGGCGGGCGGTACTGCTCGCCGGACTCCTGCCCAGGAATGAACGACGGCGGCTGGTAGCCCTCCGGCGTCTCGCCTTTCTCCGGTTTCGGCTGGTCAGTCATGGTTTTCCCCCTCTGGAAGTCTCTCGGTTCAGCCTACCGCCGTCCCGTTGCGATGAGCAGGATATTTCTTCCGTCACAGGGGCCGTAATCATGTTGCCTTCCCCGCCGGTCTGGCATGCTGGTGCCATGGCTAGCCGCGCGGGCACAGTTGCCCAACCCCAAGACCTTGTTGATCTCACTGCGCTCCTGGATGCGTACTACGACGTTTCCCCGGATCTTGGCGACCCCGGCCAGCGGGTGGCCTTCGGCACTTCCGGGCACCGGGGCTCGAGCCTGAAAGCCTCCTTCAACGAACCCCACATCCTGGCCATCACCCAGGCGATCGTGGAGTACCGGGCGGGCCAGGGCATCACCGGGCCGCTGTACCTCGCCAAAGACACCCACGCCCTGAGCGAGCCGGCCCAGAATTCCGCCCTGGAGGTCCTCGCGGCCAACGGCGTCAATGTCCTGATCGACGCCCGCCACGGTTACACCCCCACTCCCTCGCTGAGCCACGCCATCCTGACGCACAACAACAACTCCCCCGCCGGAGCGCCGCAGGCAGACGGCATTGTGGTGACCCCCAGCCACAACCCGCCCGGCGACGGCGGCTTCAAGTACAACCCCCCGCACGGCGGCCCCGCTGACACGGACGCCACCGGCTGGATCGCCAACCGCGCCAACGAACTGCTGGAAAACGGCCTGCGCGGTGTCAAGCGGATTCCCATCGCCGAGGCGCTCAGCGCCGGCACCACGGGCAAGTTCGACTTCCTCAGCAGCTACGTGGACGACCTCCCCTCCGTCCTGGACCTCAACGCCATCCGCGAGGCAGGCGTCCGGATCGGCGCCGACCCGATGGGCGGCGCTTCGGTGGACTACTGGGGCGAGATCAGTGAACGCCACCACCTGAACCTCACGGTGGTCAACCCCACCGTCGATCCGCAGTGGGCCTTCATGACGCTCGACTGGGACGAGAAAATCCGGATGGACTGCTCCTCGCCGTCGGCGATGGCCTCGCTGATCAACCGGATGGCTGCTGGTGCGGACGGGTCCGCACCCTTCGACATTGCCACCGGCAACGACGCCGACGCCGACCGGCACGGCATCGTCACACCTTTTGTTGACGGACAAGGTGGGCTGATGAACCCGAACCACTACCTCGCCGTCGCCATTGACTACCTGTACCGGCACCGGACGGGCTGGAACCCGAAGTCGGTGATCGGCAAGACCCTGGTTTCCTCGTCCATCATCGACCGCGTGGCCGAAAGCCTGGGCCGCAAGCTGGTTGAGGTGCCGGTCGGATTCAAATGGTTCGTTCCGGGGCTGCTGTCCGGTGAAGGGGCTTTCGGCGGCGAGGAATCTGCCGGCGCTTCGTTCAACAAGATGGACGGCAGCGTATGGACCACCGACAAGGACGGCATCCTGCTGGCGCTGCTGGCGTCTGAGATCACGGCGGTCACGGGCAAGTCGCCGTCGCAGCTGTACAAGGGCCTCACCGACCAGTTCGGCGACCCGGTTTACGCGCGGATCGACGCAGCGGCGACCCGGGAGCAGAAGGCCGCCCTGGGCAAGTTGTCGCCGTCGGACGTCACTGCCACGGAACTGGCCGGGGAAACCATCACCGCCAAACTGACCGAAGCGCCGGGCAACGGTGCCGCGATCGGCGGGCTCAAGGTCGTCACCGAGAACGCCTGGTTCGCGGCCCGCCCCTCAGGCACCGAGGACGTCTACAAAATTTACGCCGAGTCCTTCAAAGGGGCCGAACACCTCAAGCAGGTCCAGGCCGAGGCCAAGGCGCTGGTGGACGGCGTCATTTCCTAGCGGCCACGCTCAGGCCGGGTCTTCCTCGACCCCTGCGAGCACGGAACGGTCCCGGCCCTGGGTCTTGGCGCGGTAGAGGGCAGCGTCCGCGGAGGCGATCATGGCGTCAAGGTCCACGCGGCCGGGCGCCGTCGAGGCGATGCCATAGCTGGAGGTAGGCAGGCGCGGGATCACCGACGACGCCGAGGCCTGCAGCTTCGCGCTGATGTCGGCGGCGATTTCCCCGGCCCGTTCGGGTGTCACGCCCGGCAGGAGGATGATGAATTCCTCGCCGCCGTAGCGGCCGACGAGGTCACTGGAGCGGACCGTGGACGTGCAGGCGTCCGCGAACGCCTGTAACGCGGCGTCGCCGGCCGAGTGGCCGTACTCGTCGTTGATGGCCTTAAAGTGGTCCAGATCCGCCAGGATCAGCGACGCCGCGGTCCTGGCCCGGCTGAGGCGGCGCAGTTCGTCCTCGGCGAGGTCCAGGAAGGCCGTACGGTTCAGCAGCCCCGTCAGCCCGTCCACCGTGGCCCGGGCGCGGAGGTCCTGGGTCTGTTGCTCGTAGCTCAGCTCCGCCATCGTGAAGGACGCCACCACCATGATCACGGCGGAGAAGACCGTCATCGTGACGGATCCAAAGACGGTCAGGAACACGGGCCCGTCGCGCCCTTCGAGAACAAAGGCGGCAAATCGGCCCAGATAGAAGGCGGCCAGGATGCCGGAGCCAACAGCCAACGTCAGGTGCACGCGCGAGAAGTGCCGGTCCAGCAGGAACAGTTCCCGGCAGCCGAGCCCGATCAGGAGGCCCATGAACCCAAGATAGGCCGGGCCGCCGGACCACACATTGGTGGCCGGCTGGTCCAGCACCGATGCCACGGCGGTGATGCCGGGCCCGGCGGCGAGGTACCAGATCTTGGGAACCGTGGTCCGCAGCGAACGGGCTCCCGCCCAGATGCTCGCCGCGCCCGCCACGAGAAACACGTTTCCGAGCGGGTTGGACCAGATCTGGTGTGGCGTGCCGTCCAGCAGGTAGGCCGCATTGCCGGACAGGAACAGCAGCAGTGCCAGGCACCACCAGCCGCTGTAGGCCGACCGCGTCCGGCGGAAAGTGATGAAATAGAAAAGCAGCAGCAGGGTCAGGTCGACCACCGCCAAAGCGACCCGCAGGGTTGCGGTGTCAAGCATCATGTAGTGGCCCCCCGGTCCGCTCGCAATAGCCCGAATTGCGTCGACTACGCGCCGCAAGTGACCTTAGTATCGCACCCCGGGGCAGAAAGTGTGACCACGGTCTCGAATACGTCGGTGCCGGGCCGGGACAGGCCCGGTCGAAGCCCGCGGGCCCCTGTGTTTACGGCCTCAAAGCGGACTAAACTGGGAAGCGGTCCCGGATGCGGCCGTGCGCTCAACCGCAGAATTGCGTCCCGAGTGCCTCCGGCCTGTCCCCCATGGTGCCGGAGGCACCGCCGCGTGAAAATGGTGCCGGAGGCACCTCCGCGTCAGAAACAGTGCCGTTAGACCGTGCGGACGACGTCCTCGTAGGCGAACTTCGGCTTCGCCGCACCCCAGGCGTCGGCAGCGGGCCGGCCGATGTTGACCACGAGGAAGCTCTTCTGGCTGCCGTCGGGGAAGAATGCCTGATCAATCGCGGTGAAGTCCGCACCCGTCATGGGTCCGGCGGAAAAGCCGAGGGAGCGGACGGCGAGGATGAAGTAGCCGGCCTGCAGGTGGGCGTTGTTGTTGCCGGTGGCCGCGGCGAGGTCCGGGGCGGCGTCGTACATGGCTTTGGGCGCGTTGTAGCCGGGCAGGAAGTTATCCCACTGTTCCTGCCAGGATGTGTCGTAGCTGAGGACGGCGACGAGCGGTGCGGAGGCGGTTTTTGCGCGGTTGCCGTTGGCGAGGGTCTCGACCAGGGTGGCGCGGGCTTCCGCGGACCGGACGTAGGTCACGCGCAGCGGCTGCGAGTTGAACGCGGTGGGGCCGAACTTGGTGAGTTCGTAGATGGCCCGGGCCTGCTCGTCGGTGACCTCGCCCGTGAAGGTGTTGGCGGTGCGGGCCTCGGCAAAGATGGCGTCCACTGCGGCGGCATCGATTACTGCTTCGTCATGGGCGATGGTCATGAGCATCCCTTTCGCTGGGCGTACCCGCCGGGGCGGCGGCCACTCGTTACTGTCTATGGTTGCAACTTCAACTTGTGTCCTCTGCTTCCCGAAACGCCCCGTGACGTCCGGCACAGGGGCGCCGCCCGCGAAGCATGCCGGAAACACCGGCGCGGTAAAGTTGCTCCGGAAGATTCCTTCCCGCCCGCCACACATTCTCTGAAAGGCCCCGGCAATGAGCATGCTCGGAACCAAATGGAAGCTCCACGGCAACGGCAAATCGATCCGCCCGGGCGAGGTCGTGAAGCCGGATGAGCGTCTTGCGTGGCCGCTGACCATTGGTATCGGAATGCAGCACGTTGTCGCCATGTTCGGCGCGACCTTCCTGGTCCCCATCATCACGGGCATGCCGCCGGCCACCACCCTCTTCTTCTCCGGCATCGGAACCCTCCTGTTCCTGGTCATCACCAAGGGCCAGGTGCCGAGCTACCTCGGATCCAGCTTCGCGTTCATCGCGCCGATCATGGCCTCGCAGCAGCAGTACGGCGTCGCCGGCGCGCTCGGCGGAGTGGTGCTGGCCGGCGTCGGGCTGGCGATCATCGGTGCGGTGGTGCAGAAGTTCGGTGCCGGCTGGATCAACCGTCTGATGCCGCCCATCGTCACGGGCGCCATCGTGGGGCTGATCGGCCTCAACCTCGCCCCCGCAGCGAAGAACAACTTCGACGCGGCCCCGATCACCGCCCTCATCACTCTGGCCACGATCATCGTGGTCAGCGTCTTCTTCCGCGGCATCCTGGGCCGGCTGAGCATCCTGGTCGGCGTCGTGCTTGGCTACTTCGTGGCGATGATCCGCGGCGAGGTGGACTTCTCCAAGATGGACTCCGCCGCCTGGGTGGGGCTGCCGTTCTTCCAGACCCCCGAATTCCACCTCGGCGTCGTTGGTCTCTTCGTGCCGGTGGTTCTGGTGCTCGTGGCGGAGAATATCGGCCACGTGAAGTCCGTGTCAGCCATGACCGGCCAGAACCTCGACGGCGTCTCCGGGCGCGCGCTGATGGCCGACGGTGCGGCCACGGTGCTTGCCGGCCTGGGCGGCGGCTCCGGCACCACCACCTACGCGGAAAACATCGGCGTCATGGCTGCCACCAAGGTCTATTCGACGGCGGCCTACTGGGTGGCCGGTGTCTTCGCCGTGGTGCTGAGCTTCTCGCCGAAGTTCGGCGAACTCATCGCCACCGTCCCGGCCGGCGTGCTGGGCGGCGCGGCGACGATGCTCTACGGCATGATCGGCGTCCTGGGCGTCAAGATCTGGGTGCAGAACAAGGTGAACTTCTCCAACCCGATCAACCTGACAACGGCCGCCGTCGCGCTTATTGTCGGCATCGCCGACTACACCTGGACCATCGGCGACCTGAAGTTCACCGGCATCGCCCTCGGCTCCGCCGCGGCCCTGGTGATCTACCACGGCATGAAGGCGATCGCGAAGGTTAGGGGCACCGTTGCCGAGCCGGAAACGGAAGGCGTCGCAGCCGCGGCCACGTCCGCCGTGAAGCGCGCCACGAAAAAACGCCGCTAAGGCTAAATCCGTCCGCTGGACCTACTGGGGATGCTTTTGCCGGCGCTGAGACAGGCCTCCGCAAACTGCGGTCGAGTTATCCACATAGCCTGTTTCCGGTCGATTAGTTGTCGCGGACCCTCGATATTCTGGGTTCATGGAAGGTTCGGACTGGATTGCGGAGGGCTGGGAGGCTCTGGCGGCTGTCACGGCGCTTGCCGCAGCGATGGACTCCGTTACCGCTGTCGGCGCTGATCACGAGGATCCCTCGGGCGCTGACGGCGGTGGTCCGTCCGGGGCCAGTGTCCGCCGGGATGCTGGTCCGTTGGCGGACGATCCGTTGCGGGATCTTGCCGATGATTGCCTGGACGGCCTTGCCGAGGTCGCCCGGTGGGAGGCGCGGGCCGCGGCGTTGAAGGTGCGGCTGGGCGCGGCCTATTTGCGGGCCACCGATGCCATGGCGGCACCGGCGATGGCACCGCACGACGCCAAGTGCCAGGAGATGGCGGTGACGGCTGAGGTCGCGTGTGTCCTGACCGTGGGCGAACGGGCCGCAGGGGCCTTCCTGTCCGACTGCCAGGCCCTCACGACGGCGTTGCCGCTGACCCTGGCCGCGCTGGCGGCCGGGAGGATTTCCTGGGCGCACGCCCGGATCATCGTCGACGAAACCAGCAGCCTGGACCCGGCCGGGGCGGCCGGGCTGGAAGCGCACTTCCTGGACCCGGCCGCACCGGACCCGGCCCGTGGCTGCCCGGCCGGGGAGCTCGTGGCGTCCCGGTTCCGGGCCAAGGCCCGCACCTGGCGCGAACGCCACCACCGGGACAGCATCGAGACACGCCACACCAAGAGCGCTGCGGACCGGCGGGTCGAGTACCGCCCGGACCGGGACGGGATGGCCTGGTTCTCCGCGTACCTGCCGGCCGATACCGCGGCGGGGATCTGGGACCGGACCACCGCCGCCGCCCGCGCCCTCCAAGGCCCGGACGAGGCCAGGACCCTCACCCAGCTCCGCGCCGACATCGCCGCGACCTGGCTGCTCACCAACGGACTCGCCGACGGCGAAGTGGCAGGCGGGGGTGTGCCGTCGCCGCGGGCGCAGGTCCTCGTCACCGTCCCCGTCCTGTCCCTGCTCGGCGCGGGTGAGGAACCGGCGGTCCTGGACGGGTACGGGCCGATCCCGCCCTCGATGGCCCGCCGCCTCATCGCCGAGGGCGCCGGCTCCTTCTACCGGGTCCTGGTGGATCCGCGGGACGGGGCGCCGCTGGAAATCGGCCGGTCCAGCTACCGGGTGCCGACGGCAGTGCGGCAGTGGCTGCGGCTCCGCGACGGGAAGTGCCCCTTCCCGGGCTGCAACAACCAGTCCCTGGACAACGACGCCGACCATCTCCTGGCCTGGGCCGACGGAGGCACTACCGGGATCAGCAACCTCGGCCAGCCCTGCCGCAAACACCACGGCCTGAAACACAGCTCAGCCTGGACACCGGCCGGAGCCAGCAAAGACGCACCGCCCGGCTGGACGTCACCTTCCGGAAGGCACTACCCCAGCGAGCAACAGGACTGGGAACCACCCCACTGGCCACCGGGAGTCCTGGCCACTGAATTGGTCCCGGATACGCAAGCAGACCTGAATGACGACATGGATGCCGCGTTGGGCAAGGGCCCCGATTCGAAAGTTGCAGGCACAAAGCTTGGGCTCAGCCGCCCGGTCTTAGCCGGACGCTGCTTAGCCGGACGCTCGTAGCAGCAGGAAGGCCAGGACCGGCACCAGACGGTGCGCGCATCCTGGGCTTCCGCTACGGGGCCTTGCTCAGGCCCAGCCTAGCCAGCGTCGAAGGCTTCCTCATCGTCGTCGTCGCGGTCCTTGGGGGTCTTGTTCTCGGGCAAGTCCGTTCCCGATCCGTCGGGCAGGCCGGCCGCGTCCTGGCCGGGCTCCGAGGAGAACGGCCGACCGGCGTCGGGCTTGTCGGTGTTGGTCTCGTCCATTTCCGCTTCCGCGGACGGCAGGGCGGCCCCGGAATTCCCGGCGGTGTCGGCGTCGTAGCCGGGGGTTGTGCTGGCGTTTTCTGAACTCATTTGTTCCTCCGTTCCTCCGAAGCGTCCTGCTCCGGGCTCTCCTGCACTGTCCTTGTCTTCGGCCCCGGGCGCTAACCCGGGCCTGCGAAGCGGTCCCCGCGAAGTAGACAATTCCACCCTACCCGCAAATTCATCAGCACCCTTAGTGCCGGCTTGAATTTCGCATGGTTCAAGCCTAGGTTGAGTGTTAGCTGCCACCGCAGCCTGTTCCGCATTCACCCGGAGGCGCGCCCGTGTCCGACCCAGAGCCAGTATCCGATCCTCATGCAGCGTCCGCATCTAGGAAGCACGCGACGGACCTCCGGAACGAGTCCGGCATCGAAAAACTGGACCGCAACTGGATGGAACTGCTGCAGGAACTGCGGGTGCTGCAGACCGGGGTGCAGATCCTCGCGGGGTTCCTGCTAACCCTGCCGTTCCAGTCGAGGTTCGCGACACTGGACGACTTCCAGACCACCCTCTACCTCGCCAACGTTGCGCTGGCCGCCCTCACGACGTCCCTGATCCTGCTGCCCGTAAGCGTGCACCGCCGCCTGTTCCGGCTGCACCTCAGGGCCGCCCTGGTGTCCAGCGCGGACAGGATCGCGAAGGTTGCCCTGGCCGGCATCGGGCTCCTCAGCGTCGGCACCTCCGCACTGGTCTTCGACGTCACGGCGGGCCGGACGGCGGGGCTGACAGCCGGGGCGATGCTGTTGGCGGTGCTGCTGCTCCTGCTGGTCTACGTGCCGAGCAGGCTCCGCCGCCAGGCAGGGGAAGGACAAATGACATGACGGACACCGCGAGTCAGGAACGCAGCAGACTACCAGGAGGAACTGTGAGCAAGTGGGTCAAGGAACATGGGCTGCTGCTGGCCAATATCGGCCTTTTCCTGGTGTTCTTCGGCGGCATGGTCTTCAGCGGGGCCGCCGACTATAGCGAGGACCAACTGGCCCACGGCGAGCCGGCCGTGACGGTGCTGGGGTACCTCGGCACCGGGGCGTTCCTCGAGGCGACCTTTGAAAACTGGGAGTCCGAGTTCCTGCAGATGGGCATGTACGTCATCCTGACAGTGTTCCTCTTCCAGAAAGGATCCTCGGAGTCGAAACCGATGGGCAAGGTGGCCCCGCAGGATGAGGACCCCCGCGACGCCACCCTGAAGCAAGCCACACCGTGGCCGGTGCGGCGGGGCGGCTGGGTCCTCAAACTCTACGAACACTCCCTGTCGATCATGTTCCTGCTGCTGTTCGCGGCCTCCTTTGCGCTTCACGCGGTCGGCGGCAGCGAGGAATACAGCTCTGAGCAGCAGAGCCACGGACAGCCGCCCGTGACCGTCCTCGGCTACCTCGCGACGAGCCGCTTCTGGTTTGAGTCCTTCCAGAACTGGCAAAGCGAATTCCTCGCCGTCGGCGTCCTCGTCGGCGCTTCTGTCTACCTCCGCGAAAGAGGCTCGCCGGAATCCAAGCCGGTCGCGGAGCCGCACTACGAGACCGGCGCCTGAGCGCCTACGCCCCCTCAAGCACCTGGCTGGTGGCCCAGGTGAGGTATTTTGCAGCGTTCGCGACGGCGTCGTCCGGACTGCCGGCCACGTCCAGCAGTTGAGCCGCGGCGACCACACCATGGTTGGCGAGGTCCTCCGGGGTGACCAGGATCCGTCCCGCGACCACAATCACCGGGATCCCGAGGCGGTGTGCGGCGTCGGCGAGAGCAATCGGAGCCTTGCCCGTCAGCGACTGAGAATCCAGCGACCCCTCACCGGTGATCACGAGGTCCGCCTCAGCGAGCTTGCCGGCCAGTCCAGTGAGACCGGCCACCAGCTCGAAACCGCCTTCCAGGGCGGCGTTGCTGAAGGCCAGGAACGACGCCGGGAAGCCACCGGCCGCGCCGGCCCCGGGAACGTTGACGTCCCGGCCGGTGGATTGGCGCAGCACCGAGGCCCAGTTGCGCAGTCCGGCGTCGAGCAGTTCTACGGCGTCCCCGTCGGCGCCCTTTTGCGGCCCGAACACGTGGGCGGCGCCGTCGCTGCCGAAGAGCGGATTCTGCACGTCGACGGCGATCCGGAAGGTCACCGCGCCCAGCCGCGGATCGAGGCCGCTGACATCAAGCTGTGCCACGTCGGCCAGTGAGCCGCCGCCGAGCGGCACCACATTGCCCGCGGCATCGAGCGGCTTGAGGCCCAGTGCGCGCAGGGCGCCGCTGCCGCCGTCGCTCATCGCCGAGCCACCCAGGCCCAGCACGATCTCCGTCGCGCCGGCGTCGAGGGCGGCGGCGATCAGCTGGCCGCAGCCGTAGCTGTGCGCCCGCAGGGCGTTGGCCGGGGTGGGGTCCATGTGCGCAAGGCCGGAGGCCTGCGCGGTCTCGATTACTGCGGTGGCCCCGCCGAAAGCGTCCTTCCGGATCGCCCAGGCCGCGCCGACGGGTGCCAGGATCGGGCCGACGACGGCGTTCAGCCGCTCCTCGTACCCGGCGGTGACGGCCGCCTCAAGGGTTCCCTCGCCGCCGTCGGCCACCGGAAACTGGATGGTCTCGGCGTCGGGATAGACGCGCAAGGCACCCTCGGCGATGGCGGCAGCGGCTTCGGCGGCGGTCAGGGAGCCTTTGAACTTGTCGGGGGCGATCAGGATACGCATGGTCCTATCCTGCCAGCAGCCCCGGACAACCGCCGTCACCCCCGGCAGCGGCGACAGGCCACCGCGCCGGGAGTAACGTGGCAGCCACACAGAACCGGCCTGGACCAGGGGGTAGCAGTGAACGACATCGGACAGACCCGCCAGCGCATCACCGGCCCTCCCGGTATAAGCGAACTGCTGCTCGTCCGGCACGGCGAGAGCCAGGGGAACGTCGCCGCCACTCTGGCACACCAGTCCGGGGCGCACGTCATCAATGTTCCGGCGCGTGATGCCGACGTTGAGCTGTCCGGAACCGGTCGTGAGCAGGCGCTGGCGCTGGGTGGCCTGCTTGCCGGGTTTCCGGAGGACGGGCGTGCCGCCGTCTGGTCCTCCCCGTATCTCCGGGCGCGGCAGACGGCGGAACAGGCCGTGCGCACCGGGGGCTGGACGACGCAGGTCCTGCTGGATGAACGGTTGCGAGACCGTGAGCTCGGCATCCTGGACATGCTCACCTCGGCCGGAGTGGAGGCCAGGCTCCCCCGGGAGGCCGAACGGCGGCGCTGGCTGGGCAAGTTCTACTACCGCCCGCCCGGCGGTGAATCGTGGGCCGACGTCGTCCTCCGCTTGCGCTCCCTGCTGGCTGACCTGGACCGCCTGTACCCCGGCCAGCGGGTGCTGCTGGTCTGCCACGACGCCGTCATACTGCTGATCCGCTACATCGTGGAAGGGCAGACGGAGGGCGAACTGCTGGACATCGCCGGCACAACGGCCATCCTCAACGCCTCCGTGAGCCGTTTTGTCCGTCCGGGCGGCACCGGCCGCTGGCAGCTGGAGAGCTTCAACGTGACAGACCACCTGATGAGCGAAGGAATCCCCGTGACCGAACATGCCGGTGATGCCAATGTCCACCCACGGTAAGCCTCACCCCGGGGCCGGCCGGGAGCCGGTCCGCCCTGAGCCCGTCACGCCGACCCTGTTGCGGGACTGGCCGCTGCCCGGCGGGGGCTCCGGCAAGGACGACCGCGGATCGGTGCTGGTGATCGGCGGGGCCCGGATGACGCCGGGGGCCGCGCTGCTCGCCGGGGTGGCCGCGCTGCGCTCCGGCGCGGGACGGCTCACCCTGGCCGTGGCAGAATCAGTGGCCGTGCAGCTCGCGGTCGCGCTGCCCGAGGCGGGCGTGCTCAGGCTGCCGGAGACCGCCTCGGGCACGGTCAAGGGCTCTTCGGCAGCCGCCGTCCTCGCAGCGCCGGTCGAAGCCGCAGACGCGGTCCTGATCGGCCCGGGCCTCGACGACAAGGACGAGGCCACCGCGTTGCTCCGCGGGCTCCTCAAGGTGCCTGCGGGGAAGCATCCGCCGGCCATCATCCTCGATGCCTTCGCCCTCGGCAGCCTGCCCGAGCTGGCCGGGGAGCTGGGCCCCTGGGAGGGCCGGCTGATCCTGACCCCGAATGTCGCCGAGGCGGGCATCCTGCTGGGGCACGACGCCGCGGAGCTGGTCCGGGACGTACCGGAGCTCGCGGAGAAGTACGGCGCGGTGGTGAGCTGCCAGGGTGTAATCGCCCGGCCCGGCGGGGCTGGCGGGCGCGCGGTCTCCGAAACTGGAGGCGGTGGGGCCGGCGGTGCCCGGGCCTCGCTGTGGGAAATCACTACCGGACACAGCGGTCTGGGCACCTCCGGCTCCGGCGACGTGCTGTCCGGGACGATCGCCGGGCTGCGGGCGCGGGGAACGACGGACGCGCAGGCCGCCTGCTGGGGCACCCATCTGCATGCGGCGGCCGGCGACAGGCTCGCGAGCCGGCTGGGCGGTCTCGGCTACCTCGCCCGTGAACTCACGGAGGAACTGCCGCCGCTGATGATGGAGCTCGGTTCCTGACGCCCTGACCGGGGCTCAGCCGCTCCAGCCGCCACGTTCCTGCAGGACTTCCTTGAGCAGGTCCGCGCGGTCGGTGACGATCCCGTCGACCCCAAGGTCCAGCAGCCGGTGCATTTCCGCGGGATCGTTGACGGTCCACACGTGCACCTGCAGCCCGTCCCGGTGGGCGCGCCGGACGAAGCCGGGGGTCACGACGGTCACGGCACCGTAGCTGACCGGAACCTGCAGGGCGTGCACGCCGCGGAGCGCGCGCCCTGCAGTGAGGCGCAGCAGGGGCACCGGGAGGACCGGGCCCAGCAGGATATAGAGGGCGTTGGACACCATTCCGGCGGAGCTCGCGGCGGGGCGGCTCAGCTGTTTGAGCACGGCCCGGCGGCGGCGGTCCGAGAAGCTGGCAATCAGGACGCGGTCGTGCAGCCCGAACCGTTCGATCGCCGCCGCCAGGGCGTCCACCGAGTTCCAGTCCTTGACGTCCAGGTTAAGCCGGACATCCGGGAAGGCGGTGGCAAGTTCCTCAAACAGCGGGATGGGCTCCGCGCCGCCGATTCGCGCCTGCGCGACGGTCTCCGCCGGGAGTTCCGAGATCCGGCCGCGCCCGTCCGTGACCCGGTCCAGGGTTTCGTCGTGGAACAGCAGCAGGACGCCGTCGGCAGTGGTGTGCACGTCCGTCTCCAGGTGTTGGAACCCCAGTTCGACGGCGGCGCGGAACGCCGCCATGGAGTTCTCCAGCCCGTCCCGGGAGAAGCCGCGGTGGGCCATGGCCACGGGAGGCCGCGGACCGTCTCCGACGGCAGGGCCGGTAGCAAAAAACGGGTGCGGGGTGCTCACACCTGAAGCCTATCGGAGCCCTCGGCTGCACCGCTCGGCGGCCCAGGCGAAGTCCAGCAGGGAGGGTCTGGATCCGGAGGCCGGGATCAGTTGGTGTGCGGGAGAATCTCCACGCCGTCACTGCAGTGCAGGAGCGTGCGGCCGCGGCCGCCGTCGAGGTGCACCCACACGGCGGTGTGGTCCGCCGTAACGGCGTCCACCCGGCCGCCGGTTTCGTACCCGTGCGCCAGCCTGACGCTGACGCGGTCGCCCTGCTGCAGGCTCTTCCAGTGCGCGTCCGGCACCACCGGGCGCAGGGGCGTGTCGTCAAAATTCTCCGTGCGGTACCTGGCCATGACTTCCCACCATCAGTCAAAAATCCGTCGTGAAATTCCAGCGTAGGACGCGAAGATGAACGCGAGTTGTCCGGGAACTGGGAGTCCGGCGTCCGCCCGGGCGGCCTGGTCAGCCTGGTCAGGGAAGCGGGATGCCCAGGGCTCCGAGCTTGGCCTCGAGGATCTGGGCGACGCCGTCGTCGTCGAAGTGCGGCGCCTGCTGCCCGGCCGCGAGGATGGCTTCGGGGTGGCCGCTGGCCATCGCGTAGCCGTCGCCGGCCCAGCGGAGCATCTCGATGTCGTTGGGCATGTCTCCGAACGCCACGACATCGGCGGACTGGACGCCCAAGGCGGCCGCGTACTCGGCAAGCGTGACGGCCTTGTTGACACCGGGCAGGGAGAGTTCCAGAAGCGCAACGTTCGGCGCCGAGTGCGTTGCCGCAGCAAGGTGGGCGACGGCGGGCGTGACCTCGGCCAGGAATTCGTCGGCAGTGCCCTCCCGGACAATGGCAAGGAACTTGACCACGGAGTCCGCCGCCGTGAGCGTGGTGTGCAGCGGAGCCGGTGTGAATTCAGCGAGCAGCCCGCTGGAGCCGGTCCCAATAAACCCAGGTTCCAAATGGAATCCGGTCAGGGTTTCCGCAGCGAACAGCGCGGAGGGGCGCAGCCGCTGGATGATGCGGCGGGCCTCGAAGACGGCGTCGAGCTGCAGGGCCCGGGGTGAGACCATGCGGTCGGCTTCGAGGTCCCAGACGACGGCGCCGTTGGAGCAGATGACGGTGCCGGTGTGGCCCAGCTGCTCCTGCAGGGGGTGCAGCCAGCGCGGCGGGCGGCCCGTCACGAAGACCAGTTCGATGCCCGCTTCCCGGCAGGCGTGGAACGCACGGACGGTCCGGTCACTGATTTTGCCGTCGTGGCCGAGGATCGTTCCGTCAATGTCACTTGCTACCAGCCGCATACTGCCAGTCTACGCGGGCGCCCTGACGTCGAATTCGCGGGAAACCGTCCCGGTCGCCGGAACGTTAGGGCGACCCGGGCAGGCTACCGGCGAATTCGGCGGCGGCTCGCGGCTGGGCCGACGGCGGCGGGCCCGCTAGTGCCGTTCGTAGATGCCGGTCAGGCTCGCCCGGGCCAGGGTGTGCGGGGCGAGCTTCGACTCCAGCTTCGCCGGGTGGGCTGCGGGGTCGAGCCCGGAGTGCGCGACGCCGAGGGCGTGGACCGTGACGACGTACCGGTGCGGGCCGTGGCCCCGCGGAGGGGCTGCCCCCAGATAGCCGGTGGCGCCGCCGTCGTTCTTCAGCTGGAACGCGCCAGGCGGCAGGTGCCGGCCCTGGCGCGACCCGGCCCCGGCCGGGAGGTTGTTGACGCCGGCCGGGACGTCGAGCACGGCCCAGTGCCAGAAACCGCCGCGGCCCGGGGCGTCGGGATCGAACACGGTGACGGCGTAGCTCTGGGTTCCGGCCGGGGCACCGCTCCAGCTCAGCTGGGGCGATTCGTCCTTGGCACCGGCGCCGGTCGAGGCACCGCGCTGGGCGGTCGGCAGGATCTGGCCGTCGAGGAATGACTCACTGCTGACGCGGAAAGACGGGGCATCGTGGTGTGTCATGGCTGCCTTTCAGTTGCTGGGGAGATCTGCACTTTCGGGGCCGCTGCCCGCGGTTTCCGTCGGATGCGGGGCCTGGGCGCCGAGCTCCATCCGGTTCAGTTCGGCACGGGTGGGCGGGTTGGCGCCGGCCCGGGATACGGTGACCGCGGCGGCCCAGGCGGCGCGGGCCAGGAGGTCGCGGAGGCTTTCGGCGGAGAGCTCACGCAGGTCCTTGCGGTTCTGCGCCCCGGCCAGGCCCAGGTCCACCACGCCGGAGAGCAGCGCCGCCATAAAGGAGTCGCCGGCGCCAACGGTGTCCGCCACTTTCACGGACGGCGCCGGGAAGTGCGCTTCGCCGGCGGCATTCACCCCCCAGGGCCCCTGCGAGCCGCGGGTCACCACCACCATGGCAGGGCCTTCCGAGCCGCCCAGCGCAAGCCAGCGGCGGGCCGAATCCAGCGGATCCTCGCCGGGATACAGCCAGGCGAGATCCTCATCCGAGGCCTTCACCACGTCCGCCAGGGTGACGAACTTCTCCGCCTGCCGGCGCGCATAGTCGACGTCGGTGATGATGCTGGGCCGGCAGTTGGGGTCGAAACTGATCGTGGCCAGGGGATGGGCATGTTCGACGGCGGCGAGCACCTCGGCGGCCCCGGGAGCCAGCATGGTGGCAATCGAGCCGGTGTGCAGCAGCGTCGTTGCCTGCAGCATAAACGGCAGCCGGCCCGCGAGCCCGGGCAGCTCCCAGGCGAGCTCGAAGGTGTAGCTGGCGCCGCCGTCGTCGTCGATCAGGGCGACGGCCACGGACGTGGGGAGCTCATCGGGGCCCAGCGGCAGCAGCACCGAGCTGGACTTCAGGTGGGCCGCCACCGCTTCGCCGTAGGCGTCGCGCCCGTAGCGGCCGATGAACTGCACCGGATGATCCAGCCGGGCCAGCCCCACGGCGACGTTGAGCGGGCTTCCGCCGACATGGGCCTGGATACCGGAGGAACGCTGGACCACATCAACCAGGCCCTCGCCAATAACTGTGAGCATGCTCATACTCTGCCAGAGAACGCGGGCCGGCGCCCGGGTGTTCCGCAATGCGGGTGGCTGGTTCAGGCCCTCGCCGAGCGGGCTACCGGGCGCTGTCGTCCTGCTGGTAGACGTCCGGGATCCCGTCCTGGTCCGAGTCGACCTTTTCCGCTTCTTCTGCCTGCCGGTACTGCCTGTTACGGGCCCTCAGCACCACCGTGGCGAGCAGGGCCGCCAGGACGGAAGCGGCGAGGATGCCCACCTTGGCGTGGTCGTCGTGGAGGCTGCCATGGCCGAAGCTCAGCTCGGCCACCAGGAGTGAGACGGTGAAGCCGATGCCGGCCAGCAGGGACACCCCGAAGACGTCGATCCACTTGAAGCTGTTGTCCAGCCGCGCCTTCGTGACCTTGGTGAGGAGCCAGGTGGTGCCCATGATGCCGATCGGCTTGCCGAGGACCAGCGCCATGATGATGCCGATAGCCACCGGGTCGGTCAGCGCCGAGACCAGCCCGTCCCAGCCGCCCACGGCGACGCCCGCGGAAAAGAAAGCGAAGATCGGGACGGCGACGCCGGCCGAGATCGGGCGGAACCGGTGCTCAAAGACCTCCGCAAGGCCCGGACCGGCCTCCGGTCCCCCGCTGGCCTGCGAGCGCAGGACCGGGATGGCGATGCCGAGCAGCACGCCTGCCACGGTCGCGTGGATGCCCGAGGCGTGGACGAGGGCCCACGTCGCCGCGCCCAGCGGCAGGAGGATGACCCAGGCCGCGGCCGCCCTGGTCCCGAAGAAGCGCCGGTATTTATGCGCGAGGTAGGTGTAAAGGGCCAGGGGTAGCAGCGCCAGCAGCAGCGGCAGCGGCTGGAGGTCGCTGGTGTAGAAGACGGCGATGATGGTGATGGCGATCAGGTCGTCCACCACGGCGAGTGTCAGCAGGAAGATCCGCAGGGCGCTGGGCAGGTGGGATCCGATGATGGCCAGCACGGCGACGGCGAAGGCAATGTCGGTGGCGGTGGGGATCGCCCACCCGCGCAGGGTTTCCGGGCTCACGAGGTTCACGACGGCGTAGATTACGGCCGGGATGGCCACGCCGCCCACGGCCGCAGCGACCGGAACGATCGATTTGTCCAGCTGCCGCAGGTCCCCGGCGATGAACTCACGCTTGAGTTCGAGTCCGACCAGGAAGAAGAAGATCGCCAGCAGCCCATCGGCCGCCCAGGCCCCCAGGCTTAGTTCCAGGTGCCACGGTTCATAGCCGAACTTGAAGTCGCGCAGCGCGAAATAGCTCGCGGAAACCGGCGAGTTGGCCCAGATCAGGGCGATCACGGCGGCGGCAACCAGGAGGGCGCCGCCGACTGTCTCCTTGCGAAGGATTTCGCCGATCCGGAGGGATTCGGCGTAGCTGCCGCGCCCAAAGATGGTCAAACGGGGCCGGGAGGGAGGAGGTGTGGGGCTCATGCGGGAGTCCTAAAATTTGGGTCGACTGAACTATGCCGACCAGACTTCCCGGCGCACCTGCCCCCCAGTCTAGTGGGTCAGGACATGGTGGCGAACCGTTCGGCTTTGGCTTTGCTGCCCTGGACGATGATCTGGTCGTCGTCGTAGAGCACCGTTTGCGCCGTCGTGTGGCCCCATTTGCCGCCGGGCCGCTTGACCGCCACGATGGTGACACCGTACTTGTCCCGGAGGCCGAGCACGCCGAGGGGACGGTCGCGGATGCCGGACGGCGGGCTGGTCCGGATCATTACGAAGTCGTCCTCGAATTCCACATAGTCAAGAATCGAACCGAGGACCAGGTGCGCGACGCGTTTGCCCATGTCGTGTTCCGGCCGGATGACGTGCTCGACGCCGAGCTGGCCAAGGATCTCTGCGTGCGGTTCGCTGATGGCCTTCGCCCAGATCTGGGGGCGCCGGAATTTGAGGATCCGGGAGGTCGTCAGGATGCTGGCTTCGATGTCCGAGCCGATCCCGACCACCGCCCGGTCGAACTCATGGACCGAGAGCTGGCGAAGCACTTCTTCCTTCGTGGAGTCGGCCCGGACCACATGGGTGAGGCGTCCGTTGAAGGACTGGACGATTTCCTCGCTGGCGTCGATGCCGAGCACCTCGGTGCCCTGCGCCTCCAGCTCCAGGGCAAGCGAGCCGCCAAAGCGGCCCAGCCCGATGACCACCACCGAGGACGCCTTGTCACCGGCTGCAGAGGAGTGGGACGAAAAAATGTTCCTAGCCAATGAGGGGCCTTTCCTTGGGATATTCGTAGAGCATGGGTCGTTCGCGCAGGGCCAGGGCCGCGCCAAGCGTCACCGGGCCCAGCCTCCCGACGAACATCAGCAGGATCAGCACCAGTTGGCCCGCAGGAGGGATGGCGGCAGTGATGCCGGTGGACAGCCCGACCGTGGCGAAGGCCGAAATTACCTCGAACAGGATCCGCTCCTGCCCGAAATCGGTGATCAGCATCAGGAACATCGTCGCGCCGGTGACCAGGGCGATCGCCAGCAGCACCACCGTAATGGCCTGGCGGTGCACCGCGCGGGACAGTCGCTTGCCGAAGATGTTCACAGCCGTTCCACCCTGCAGTTCGGTGCTGAGGATGAAGAACAGGACGGCGAAAGTGGTAATTTTCAGGCCGCCTGCAGTTCCGGCCGGGCCTCCGCCGATGAACATGAGGATGTCCATGCCCAGCCAGGACACCGGATTCATCTGGGCGATGTCGATGCTGTTGAAGCCGGCCGTACGGGTGATGGCGGACTGGAAGAAGCCGGCCAGCACACGTTCGGCAGGAGGGAGGCTGCCCAGGGTTGTCGGGTTGGCCCATTCGACGGCGGTAAGGAACACTGCGCCGCCCGCCAGGAGGATGGCCGAGCCGACGAGGACGAGTTTCGTGTTCATGCTCCAGTGGATCGGACGCCGGTACTGCCGGCCCAGTTCGAAGAGTACCGGGAATCCGAGGCCGCCGATGATCACAGCGGCAGCTATCGGAAGGCAGATCCAGGGGTCGCCGACGAATCCCATCAGGTTGTCTGAATACAGGGCAAAGCCGGCGTTGTTAAAGGACGAGATGGAGTGGAACACCCCGTGCCAGACGGCGTCGCCGAGTGGATAGCCGTACCCGGCCATGAAGCGGATCGTAAGGACCAGCGCAAGGGCCGCTTCCACGATGAGGCTGATGAGCAGAACTCCGATCAGCACCTGGCGGACGTCGCCGAAGCCGCTGCTCTTGGTCTCGGCGGCGGCGGAAATTCGGGACCTCAGGCCCAGCCGTCGGGCGGTCAGGACCCCGAGCAGCGTGCCGAATGACATGACGCCGAACCCGCCGACCTGGATCAGGACCAGGATGACCCCCTGGCCGAATCCGCTCCAGAAAACCGGTGTGTCCACGGTGATCAGGCCCGTTACGCAGACGGCTGAGGTGGCGGTGAACAGGGCCTCCAGCAGGCCCGCACCACCCCCACCTGCCTTGGCCACCGGGAGCAACAGCAGCCCGGTGCCGGCGGCGACGGCACCGGCGAAGCCAACGACGATCACCTGGGCCGGGTGGCGCGGCGCGAACGCCCGGATGAACTTGGTGAAGCCCGCTGCCAGGGCGCGCAGGACCGCGGGAACTTCAACTTGCATAGGGGTCACGCTATCACCGGGCGCCGCGCGCCTCTGATGCGGTTCAGCCCAGCAGGAGCTGCACCAGTTCCCGGCACTTCCGGTAGGCGGCGGCCTTCGGGTCGATCAGGGCGAAATGATCCCCCGGGACCTTCAGGAGCTGGACGGGCGCGCCGGCAGACTTGGCCGCCGCAGCGTAGGAGTCGGACTGGCTCACGGGAACAGTGTCATCGTCCGTGCCGTGGACGGCATAGACGGGGACCGCCAGCGGGACGGCGCTCATCGGGTCCGCATATTTATGCCGTTTCGGGTATTTCTCGGAGGAACCGCCCAGCAGGTTGCTGACTGCGCCGTTGCTGAGGTTCAGCCGTTCGGCTTCAGCGAGGTTCAGCACCCCGGACTGGCTGACGACGCCGGTCAGGTGCACCGCGCCGTCGTCGTCCTTGCGCAACAGCTGGCGGTCCGCGTCCGGGGCGCCGAGCTGGGCCAGGCGGGTCCGTCCCGCCGCCCACACGGCAAGGTGGCCGCCAGCCGAGTGCCCCAGCGCCACGACCCTGTCCAGGCCGAGGCCATGGTCTCCGGCGATGTCGCCGAGCTTGTCGATTCCGGCGAGCACGTCGGCGAAGGTATGGGGCCAGCCGCCGCCATTGCCGGCGCGGCGGTACTCGAGGTTCCAGGCGGCCATGCCGTGCGCCGCCAGGTCCTTGGCCAGGGGTTCGCCGAGTTCCGCACCGTACTGCGAGCGCCAGTAGCCGCCATGGATGACCACCACCACACCCTTGGTAACCGCAGCATCCGGCAGGAAGAGCTCACCCCACTGGCTGGGGTCATCGCCGTAGCTGTACCTATGCCGTTTCACAGTGTCCTCCTTGGGGCCCGGTGAACAGGCGGCGGAGACTGCCCCCAGAGTCACCGTCGCTGCGGCCGCGATCACAGCCCGACGCCGCACATCAGCCATGTGCCGAGCCTACCTTGAGCGCCGCGCGGCACGGCGTAAGGCAGCTGCGGCCGCAGCTTTCCGGCGGTTCCGGCTCACGTCAGGACCGCGCGGGGGTGTCAGCCCTCCGCCGTCGTACCCCGGCCGTAAGCTGGAGGCATGGCGAGCAACTGGGATCGACTGGACGTGAACCTGCGCGACTCCGTGCAGGTAAACGTGGAACTCTACGAGCGGGTGCGCCCTGCCCTGAAGCTGGTCACCCGCGAGGTCCTGCTGACGCTGCGGGCCATGCTCAAGGGCACCGAGGTGACGCCGCTGTTCGTTACCGGCCGGACCAAAACGGTCGAATCATTCCGCGAGAAGATCTCCCGGACGGAGGAGCCGCTGGAGCCGGGCGGTCCGCCCGTGCTGAAGTTCCCGGACCCGTTCCGGACCCTCAATGACATGGTGGGCATCCGGGTGATCACCAAGCTGCCGGCGGAGAACGCGGTGGTGGCCAACCTGATCAAACGCCAGCGCCAGCTCTTTGACTGCCGCGGGGACCGCGAGAAGGACATCGGCTCGATCGAGTCGGGGACCTACGGCTATTCCAGCCGGCACCTGATCCTGCGGACCATCCAGAACGAGGCCGTCAAGGAGTACCAGCAGGCCTTCAACCCGGAGGTCCAGCCGAACGGCAGCTACTTCTTCGAATGCCAGATCCGCACCGTGTTCGCGCACGCCTGGAGCGAGATCGAGCACGACATCCGCTTCAAGGCCGAGGATCCGCGCGCCTGGACGCCGCACTTCGACCGCCAGTTCACCGCCACGGCCGCCATGCTGGAAACCGTGGAGGGGGCGTTCGCTGACCTGCACGAACGCTATGAGGAGGTCCGCAGCTACTGGGACATGGACGGCGAAGGCGCCGCGCAGCTCACCCCGAACCGGATCCGCGACGTCTGGCGCACGCTCCTGCCCCACGTGGACCGGAAGGTCGACGACGACTGGGGCTGGGCCGCCGAGCTGATGGCAGCCCACGGCCTTAACCAGACCATGCAGCTGGCCGGGCTGCTCAGCGCCAACCGCATCACCGAGGTCCGCAAGGCCCTGGACCACCGCTACTCCCCCGGCCCGGACCGGCTCCTCGATGACCTGCTGCTCTGGCAGTACGGCACCACACACATCGATCTCACCGCGGAACCGGCCGACGCCGTCCCGCACCCGCGGCGCGACAGCCTCCAGCGGCGGCTCAAACAGATCGAGCGGTACCGGCTGACGCAGGGGTAGGGCTCACGGCGCGTGTGCCCACGCCGGGTCCGCTGGTGCTAGGTTCTGGGACTATGACCCCGAGTACCAGGATGACGATCATGGCCACGCTCGTGACGGCGGCAGGGCTGTTCTCGTTGCTGACCGGCGTTCTGGAGGCCGCCGCGGGTCTATGCCATTGACTCCGTCGATCCCGGACTGGCACGGCTGGGTCTTGCAGCCATGATCATCGGTGGCCTGACAACTGCGGCCATGGCTCTTGGCGTTTTGTCTGGACGCGGGGGGCTATCCCTGCCCGGAACCGTTGTTGTCGTTGCCGGATGGCTGATCATCTGGTTCCCCTTGACCATTTCCTTGGGAATTGTTACGGACAGGCATTTGGGGTCCCAGCTTGCGGCGACTGCCCTCTGTGCCCTCGGCATTTTCCTCGCTGTTGCGGCCTTCGCCCGGTCGAAGCGCGGAGTCATCGGAGCAACGAAGGCCACGGAGTGAGTCATTGGTGCTCCCAAAGCCCGGTCGGCTCGAGCCGTTCCTCGACTAATTCGGCGGCTGAGCCGCCGGATGCGATCAGCCGAACGCGGTAGGCGGCCTTGCCCGGCGTTTCCGTGACGGCCCCGACCAGTTCGGTCCCGCGGTACAGCAGGCCCACGCCGTCGTCGGTGCAGTGGGTCTCGCCCAACGTTCCGTCCGCCACCAGGCGGTGCACGAGGGGGCGGCGTGCGGCTTCGGAGTCGTAGTGGACCCCGTTGTCGTAAGGGAGCAGCCCCAGCCCGTTGCTCACGGCGCGGAGCTCAGGACCGAAAGAATCGGTCGTTCCGCCGTTGAACCAGCAGATCGAACCGGCCGAAACGCCGGCCAGCACCACTCCGGCTTCCCAGACGCGCCGGAAGATCGCGTCCAGTTCATGGGCGCGCCAGACGGCGAGGAGGTTGACCACGGAACCGCCATTGACCCACACGACGTCCTGGCCGAGCAGGTACTCCTCGATGTTGCCGACGTTGGGCATGGTGAACAGGTTCAGGTGGCTGAGCTGGAAGCCGGCGACGTTTCCCGCTTCGCTGATCTCATTGTTGAACCACCGCTGGTCCCCGCTGGCGGTGCCGACGTGCGCGACCTTGGGCGCCCGTCCGGCGACACCGGACAAGTCCACCGCGTAATGGACCAGTTTGTTGAATTCCAGGCGGGTGCGTGTCCCCGGCTTGTAGCCGCCGGAGGTCGCAAGAATTGTCGGACTTTCGGCAGGCATAAAGAGTGTCTCCTGGGTCGGGGCAAATATTGCACTTGAGCCTACCGAGGTCGGCCGGAACTGCTAAAAAACACGCCGCGGGCGAGCCGGCGCGGCTGCTTCGCGCCTGCGACGCGCGGAATTCCGGGCGCTACCCGGATACGGGCGCGCCAGGAATTTGGCGCGTCGAAATGGGGTTGGCGCGTCGAGAAAGGCGGGGTGCAGTGGGCGGCCTATCCCCAGGGGCCCCGGAACCGGGCGACGTACTTCCGCTGCCACGGAGTCTCAACGGCTCCCCGCCGGTAGTTCGCGCGGACGAAGGCGACGGCCTCCGCGGCGGGGACACCGTCCAGGACGGCGATGCAGGCCAGTGCGGTGCCGGTCCGGCCCCGGCCGCCCCAGCAGGCGACTTCCACCCGCTCGCTCTCGGCGCGGCGCCAGGCCTCGATAAGCGCGTCCAGGGTGTCGGCGTCGTCGGCCGGAACGTGTAAGTCCCGCCAGCGGACCCAGCGGGAATCCCACGGCACCGGACCCGGGCGCTTCCCCAGCAGGTACAGGCCAAAGTCGGGATGCTGCCCGGCGGGAAACGGCCTGAGCAGGCCACGACCGCGGATGAGCCGGCCGGACGGAAATTCAAGGACTCCGTTCTGGCCCGGATCCCAGGTCTGCGTCATATTCCCGAGCGTAGCCCTCCCGCCGGCATCACGCACCGGCTGCGTTCCCGCCCAGTTCCTTCCCGGCCGCACCCCGGTAGCGCTGTCGATCCGCCCGACACGCCGGGCTTTTCCGTGTCCGCGCAGAAGCAACTGGGCAGGAGCGCGCAGGTCCGGATTGAAGAAGCGCTGGCGGGACGTGCCGGCTGTCCCTAGAGTGACGGAGGAACCCGCCGTCCGCTGAAAGGAAGCCCGCCATGTCTTTCCAGGCCTATCTCGACACCATCGAAGACAAGACCGGCCTCACCCCGCGCCAACTCGTGGAGCTGGCCGGGCAGAAGGGGTTCGCCGCTCCCTCCGTGAAGGCCGGTACCATCCTCGACTGGCTGAAGGAGGACTACGGGCTTGGACGCGGCCACGGTATGGCGCTGGTCCACGTCATCAAGAACGGGCCGCAGATCGATTCCAAGCACGTCGGGTCCTCCGGCGTGCACCGCGACGACTCCGACACGCTCTGGCTGGACGGTAAAGCGACCAAGCCAGCGCCCTGACAGCGGAGGGGACGCGCGCTCCCGCCCTAGTGGTCCGCGCCGAGCCTGCCGCCAAGGCGTTCGCGCATCAGGATGCTGGCATCGTTGAGGCCGACGATCTTCACGTCCTTGCCGTGGTGCCGGTACTTCTCGGTGACGGCATCCAGTGCGGCGATCGTCGAGGCGTCCCAGAGGTGGCTGGCATGCATGTCGATGACCACACGATCGGGGTCCAGTGCGTATTCGAACTGGGTGTAGAGGTCGTTGGAGGAGGCGAAGAAGAGTTCGCCGTCCACGACGTACGTGGCCACCGGGACGCCGTCGGCCTCTGCCACGGTCCGTTCCACCGTCACGAAGTGCGCCACACGCCGGGCGAACATCACCATCGCCACCAGCACGCCGACGCCGACGCCGATCGCCAGGTTGTGGGTGGCCACGGTGACGATGACGGTGGCGACCATGACCAGCGTTTCGCTCTTGGGCAGCGCCTTCAGCGTGGACGGCCGGATGCTGTGCCAGTCGAAGGTCGCCACTGAAACGAAGATCATCACGGCCACGAGGGCGCCCATCGGGATCAGCGAGACGATGTCGCCGAGGACCACCACGAGGATCAGCAGGAATACACCGGCCAGGAAGGTGGAGATCCGGGTCCTGGCGCCGGAGGCCTTCACGTTGATCATGGTCTGGCCGATCATCGCGCAGCCGCCCATGCCGCCGAAGACGCCGGTGACGATGTTCGCCACGCCCTGACCCCAGGCCTCTCGGGTTTTGTGGGACCGGGTATCGGTGATGTCGTCGACGAGCTTCGCGGTCATGAGGGATTCGAGCAGCCCCACGAAGGCCATGGCCAGGGCGTACGGGAAGATAACCTGCAGGGTTTCGAGGCTGAACGGCACGTTCGGGATGAACAGGGCCGGCAGGGAATCGGGCAGCGCACCCTTGTCCCCCACCGTGGGAACGGCAACGACGGCCAGCACCGTGATGAGCGTCAGGACCACGATCGCCACAAGCGGCGCGGGGATGGCCCGGGTCAGCCGGGGCAGTCCGAAGACAATCAGCAGGCCCAGTGCAGTGAGCGGGTAGACCAGCCAGGGGACGCCGATCAGCTCGGGGACCTGGGACATGAAGATCAGGATGGCCAGCGCGTTGACGAAGCCGACCATGACCGACCGGGGAATGAACCGCATGAGCTTCGCCACCCCGGACAGTCCCAGGATGATCTGGAAGACGCCAGCCAGGATCACTGCTGCGACAAGGTAGTCCAGGCCGTGGGACTTCACCAGCGGGGCGATCACGAGAGCGACGGCGCCGGTAGCCGCCGAGATCATTGCCGGGCGGCCGCCGACGAAAGCGATGGTGACTGCCATCGTGAAGGAGGCGAAGAGACCGACCCGCGGATCGACGCCGGCGATGATCGAGAAGGCGATAGCCTCCGGGATGAGGGCCAGTGCGACGACCAGCCCGCCGAGGACCTCGGTCTTCAGCCGGCGCGGGGAGCGCAGGGTGCCACGGACGGACTGGAGCTGCTCCGGGGTCAGGGCCGGGGCGGATTTGGTGGCCATTGCTGGCTCCGTTCAGTCTCGGGAAGGCGCGACGCGGCGGCTTCGGTATTCAGCAACGGCTGGGCGACGTCGGCAAAGTGGGCGCCGCAACGCGCCGGAAGGGAAGTCAGGAGGCGAGGGCGTCGGCCTGAGGCGGCCGGCTCGTCCTGCAAGGGCAACTTTACCGTGGGCGCCGGGAGCCGCCTCCCGCGGGCCGGCCGCCCCAAAGAAATCTGACATATTCGCCTGCGGAACGGTCACGAACTGGTTCCGGGGCGCCGGCAGTGGCACCATGCTTGGATGCTTGAGGCAACCAAAACCCCGCAGTCCGCCCCCGAGACCAGCGCTGGCGCGGTCCCGGTCAATCCCGCCCTCGCAGCCGAGGCCAAGATCGCCCGCATCGCGGTGACCGTTTTCCCGCTGCTGGTCGTCATCGCCGGTGTCGCCGGGTACCTGCTGCCGGGCGCCTTCAAGCCCCTCGGCCCCAGCGTGCCGTATCTCCTGGGCATCATCATGTTCTGCATGGGCCTCACCCTGACCCCTCCCGACTTCGCCTCCGTGGCCAAGCGTCCCTGGGCCGTGGTCCTGGGCATTGTGGCGCACTACGTCATCATGCCCGGCGCCGGCTGGCTGATCGCCGTCGCCCTGAACCTGTCGCCGGAACTGGCCGTGGGCCTGATCCTCGTGGGCTGCGCGCCCTCGGGCACCGCGTCCAACGTGATGGCGTTCCTGGCCAAGGGCGACGTTGCCCTCTCGGTCGCCGTCGCCTCCGTGTCCACCCTGATCGCCCCGATCGTGACGCCGCTGCTGGTGCTGTTCCTGGCCGGCTCCTACCTGCAGATCGACGCCGGCGGCATGGTGCTGGACATCGTCAAGACCGTCCTGCTGCCGGTGATCGCCGGCCTGCTGGCCCGCCTCTTCCTCAAGAAGCTCGTGGCCCGGCTGCTGCCGGTCCTGCCCTGGGCCTCCGCCGTCGTGATTTCCCTGATTGTGGCGATTGTGGTGGCCGGCAGCGCCAGCAAGATCGTCGCCGCCGGCGGGATCGTGTTCCTGGCCGTGGTGCTGCACAACGGCTTCGGCCTGGGCCTGGGGTACCTGGCCGGCAAACTGGGGCGCCTGGATGACAAGGCCCGCCGTGCGCTGGCCTTCGAGGTCGGCATGCAGAATTCGGGCCTGGCCGCGACCCTGGCCACGGCGCACTTCAGCCCGCTGACAGCGCTGCCGTCGGCCGTGTTCTCGCTGTGGCACAACATCTCCGGCGCCATCGTCGCGGCCTGGCTGGCGCGGCGCCCGCTGCTGGACTCGTAAAGGCCGACGCCCGGCCAGGGCGTTTAGCCGCGCAGCCGTTCGAGCATCATCGCGACGGCGCGCTCGGCGAGCGCATCCGCCGTGCCCGCGGCCCCCGGCGCCAGGACGTCGACACCGTCCGGCTGCAGAGTGTCCGAGAATGCCAGCTGGGCGACTCCGCGGGCAGCGAGTTCCGTCATCGTCTCGAGGTCGGCGGCGGTGCGCTCCGCCGGCTTCGAGCCGAGGATGACGGCGTCGGCGCCTCCGGAGAGCATGAACTGCCGCCAGCTCTCGCCCACAAGGATGACCGGCTGGTAGCCGTGCCGGGGCAGGGTCCCGGCGGCTGCCACGGCGAGCGCGCGGTCCCAGGAATTCTCAAGGTCGGTGATGGCGACGGCCACGACGTCGGTGCGTCCGCGCCGCATCCCGCGGGCGGCCCGGTTCGGCACATAGCCCAGTTCGCGGGCCGCGGCATGAACGCGGTCCTGGGTGGGCTGGCTGATCCGGGTGTTGCCGCCGGGACGGCCCGAAAGCACGTAGGAGACGGTGGTCAGGGACACCCCTGCGGCCTCCGCGACGTCGCGGATGGTGGGCTTGGATCCGTGCCGCACTGATAACTCCCGGGTACTTCTCCGCCGTTGAGTCGCGGCGTTGCTTAGAACTTCGTCCGGGGGTGGACCCCCACTGTGAACCTTAGCCCGAAGCACGGATCCCTCGCCTCGAGCCGGGGGAGCCCCGGAGATCCATGGAGGCCGTTTCACCGGGTGTGGACGGACCCTATCGGCCACCGGGAATGCGGCCCGCCCTGATCTTTGGGGGATGCTGCCTGGCGTGTGGTCAGCGGGCCCCAGTGCTACCACCGCCGGAGAGGCGTAGCGTTCAAATATGGCAGACGACAGATACACCACCGAGCGGGACTCCTTCGGGCGGCTCCTGGCAGACCGCGAAGTCTGGCGGCAGGCGGGCACCATCCTCGCAGCCGGCGAGCTCACCGCGCGCTGGCTGGAAGGCCGGAGCGAGTACCAGCCCGGAACCTTCACCCCCAGCATCGACGACGAAACCAAATCCATCGCCGGCGTGCTCGCGGAGCTGAACCGCAACGGGCTCTTCACCAAGGAGTCCCAACCCGGCGTGCTCGCCGAAGGCCACGCGCAGCGCAGCTACGTGACGGGGTTCTGCAGTGCGGAGTCTGCGTCGGCGCTCTTGGACCTGTCCACCCGGACCGGCCTGGTTACCGTGGCACATGCTCCCGGCGAAGCAAGTCAGGCCTCCATCCCCGTGACCCTGCGGGATGGCGAAGTGGTGACGGTCCTCGGCAGCAGCGAAGGGCCGGTCGGCGGGGATCAGCTCCGCGACTGGTCCGAGGAGGCCAATGAAACCCTTGCCCTCCTGCTGGCCGAGTCCTGGTACGTGGAGGTCTTCGACCCGGCCTGGGGCAGAAACGGACGCCTCCTGACCGCAGTCCTTGAGGCGCTGGAAACCGGCGGCTAGGCATACTCTAGGCCGAGCCCCGCTCATGAAACCCGGGGGCTGACCGTTCCCCTAGTCACCGCAGGTGCAGCGCTGGTCCTGGGGCACATCGGCCATGACCGAGTCGACATGCTCGCCGCAGCCGGCCCAGGTGATTTTTCCGCAACGATTACAACGAACTGCAGCGCACATAGGATCTCCAAAATCGGGGTGCCGCGGATGCAGCACCTAATACCAACAATAATACCCCATAGGGTATATTGAAGGTGTCCCGGCCGCAGGGGCCATGCCCGGGAGCGCAAAAGGATCACCATGAGCACACATGAACGGCCGGAAGCCTTGAAGCCAGGCCGGTCCACCAGCACGGAAACAGTCACACCCCCGGCCCAGCCCGGACCGGAAAGTCCCCGCCTGCAACGCCGCGTTGTCTCCGTGCTCGTCGGCGGCCAGATTCTCGGCGGCATCGGCATGGGAGCGACGCTTTCCCTGGGCTCCCTGCTTGCAGCGCAGCTCTCCGGGTCCAACGCGTGGTCCGGCATGGCCGCCACGATGAGCACCCTCGGCGCCGCCTTCGCGGCCGTCCCCCTGGCCCGACTGGCCCAGGCCCGCGGCCGGCGGGTCTCGCTGTCCACCGGCGCCTTGATTGCCGGGGCGGGTGCCGTCACGGCAATCACCGCCGCCTCGCTGGGCGTCTTCCCGTTGCTGCTGTTGGGCCTGATGCTCCTCGGCGCGGGCTCCGCCGTGAATCTGCAGGCCCGTTTTGCCGCAACCGACCTGTCCCGCCCCGGGTCCCGGGGCCGGGACCTCTCGATCGTGGTGTGGTCCACAACGATCGGCGCCGTCCTGGGTCCCAACCTGTTCGGGCCCGGCGAGATCGTCGGGGCCGCCCTTGGCCTGCCCCCGCTGACGGGCGCTTTCGCCTTTTCCGTGGCCGCCCAACTGGCGGCCGCCGTCGTCTATGCAACGGGCCTGCGGCCCGACCCCCTCCTTACCGTGATGGCCTCCCGGGTTACCGATCTCGAAGCACCCAAGCCCAAGAGCGGCCTGAGGATTCTGCGAAGCAACCCCCGGGCAAGGTATGCGGTGGCCGCCGTCGCCCTCAGCCACGCCACGATGGTGGCGCTCATGTCCATGACGCCTGTGCACCTGCGCGACCATGGGGCCAGCCTCACGGTGGTGGGCCTGACGATCAGCCTGCACATCGCCGGCATGTACGCACTGTCTCCCGTTTTCGGCTGGATGGCGGACAAGGTCGGGCGGCTGCCCACCATCCTGCTGGGCCAGGCAATGCTGCTGGTGTCACTCGTCCTGGCCGGACTCGCGCCGGACTCCGGCACCGCCGTCACCACGAGCCTGATCCTGCTGGGGCTGGGCTGGTCCGCCTCCGTGGTTGCCGGGTCCGCCCTCGTGGCCGAGTCGGCGCATGTGCAGGACCGGCCGGCGATCCAGGGCGTGTCGGACCTGAGCATGAACGCGGCCGGGGCGACCGGAGGCGCGCTGGCCGGACCGGTGCTGGCCGCCGTCGGGTATTCCGGGCTCGGTTTCCTCTCCATCGCCCTGGTGGCAACTGTCATCATCTGGACAGCCCTGCAGCCACGGCGCCCCGCCCAAGACCAGGAGCAGCCATGACAGTCAACAGCACGCCCGAAGAGAACACCCGCCCGGTCACGGCCGGGGCGCCCGCAAGCCGCAGCAGGCTGCGGCAGCTCCCGCAGGTGCTCCGCAACTGGTCCAGGGCACGGGTGGCCACGTCCTTCGCTGCGACCGTCCTTGCCGCCGTCTTCCTGGTGGCTGCCAACGGCATGATTGCCGGCGCCGGCACCGGCTGGACGGGCTACGCCCTGGTGGGTGCGGGCTCGATCCTGGCCGGCCTCCTGGCTGGGAGCTACGTGAACGCACCGGTCGGCGCGGCGGCCACGCTGTGCGATCTGCGCTGGCCCGTCCTGGGCCTCTTCGGCACGGTGTGGGCGAGTTCGGCGAGGGAAGCGCTTCCGTCAGTCCAGATCGCCGTCGGACTGCTGTCCCTGGCCGTGATGGCATGGGCCTTGCACGGTCGACTGGAGCTGGAGCGCAAGGTCACGCTGGGCCGCAGCGGATCAGGAGATTCGGACGTCGACGTCTGCACCGACTGCCGCCCGCTGTTCCCCACCAAGCCGCGGCCGCAGGGCTGAGCCGACAGGGAGAGCGGGTACTGGCTACAGGCGGATGTAGGCCCAGCCGTCCCATTGACGTTCGGCAAGGTGGGCGATGGCCGCCGGAACTATCCCGACGCCGGGCAGCAGGTGCTCCGCAGCCACCCCCGCCGACCGCAGGCTGTTCCCGCACGCCAGCACCCGGACGCCGCTGGCGACGGCGGCGGAGATGGCTTCACCGAGAACCGAACCCTCCGCCAAGTGCGCCACCCCGGGCCCCTGGATGACAGCCTCGATGGGAACCCCTGGTCCGAGCGCCGCAACAGCGTTCTGGCTGCTGCGTAGCACCCCGGCAAGTGCGTCATCCGGCAAAGGACCGGCCGAATGGGCCACGAGTCCGCGCCGGCCCCGCCCTGCGCGCTCCCCCGGATGGGTCCCGCCGTTTTCGGCGGTGTCCTCGGCATGGCAGTCGGACGCAAATTCAGACATGCGATCTCCTTCGGCGCGGATGGGCCGCCCGCATCGGAGCCGGGCCGGCCGTTTCCTGCATGCTAGCGCCTGCTCCCTGGAAATGTACAAACATTCCCTCGAAGACGGGCCGGCGCATAGCGGCCCAGCCTCCCGCCCGGGTCCCGAAGTGGGATTTTGGGTGTTTTACAACGGCACTTATGTCACGTAGCCTCGCAGACTGTCAAATGTCTAAACATTTCGTTCCTCGACGGAACGCTTGAGGAGTCCGGATGCCCACTTTGACCAAGCCCGGGCCTGCAGCCGCCAAGCCACGCCCCCGCACTGCATCGATTGTCTTGCCTGCACTGGGCATCGCCGTGCTGCTGCTGTTCGTGGGACTACTCTCCTACCAAGGTGCAGCGGCCCAAAAAGACGCCACCGAACAACAGCAGCAGTCCCAGGACCCCAAGAGCCCTGCCGGCGAAAAACTGGACATGTCCCGCCGGAAAGCAGGCGATCCGACCGCGATCGGAAGCCAGGATGCTCCGGTCATCCTGGTGGAGTATGCCGACTACCGCTGCCCTTTCTGCGGGCTGTTTTCCCGAGACACCCTTCCCCCGCTGGTGGCGAAATACGTCGACCGCGGCGACCTGAGAGTGGAGTGGCGCGACCTGCCGGTCTTCGGGGCGGAGTCGTCCGCCGCTGCCGTCGCCGGACGTGCGGCCGGCGAGCAGGGCCGGTTCTGGGAATTCAACAAGGCGGTCTACACCATCGCGCCGGAACGCGGCCACGCAGAGTTGCCCCGGGAGCGGCTCGTCCAGCTTGCCGGCGACGCGGGAGTCCCTGATTTGAAAAAGTTCGAAGCGGATCTGGACTCCGCCGACCTCAAGGCGGCGGTGTCGAAGGATGCCCAGGAGGCCGCGTCCCTGGGCGCCACCGGCACCCCCACCTTCCTGGTGAACGACACCCCGCTCGTTGGGGCACAGCCGATGGCCAGCTTTGAGAAAGCCATCGACGCCGCACTGAAGTCGGCCAGGGTCAACTGATGGACATCGGCTACGCTGGCGCATTCCTGGGCGGGGTCCTGACCCTGTTGAGCCCTTGCTCCGCCCTCTTGTTGCCGGCCTTCTTTGCGTACGCCTTCTCCACCACGACCCGGCTGGTGGCACGGACGGGGCTGTTCTATCTGGGCTTGCTGAGCACCCTGGTGCCGCTGGGCATATTTGCCGGGGTTCTCGGCTCCCTTGTCACGCTGCACCGGCCAGTCCTGGTCGGCGTTTCGGCGGCCCTGGTGATGGTCCTGGGGCCGCCCAGATCGCCGCCATCCGGCTCCCCTCCGGGCTCACGCCAACGGCGGGCACCGGGTCATCCCGGTTGTCCGTCTTCGCCCTGGGAACCGTCTACGGCGTCGCCGGGGTCTGCACCGGACCCATTCTGGGCTCCATCCTGACCGTCGCGGCAGTCGGCGGCAACGCCGCCTACGGTGGCGCGCTGCTGGCAGTCTTCGCGCTCGGAATGGCGTTGCCGCTCTTTGTCCTGGCCCTCTTGTGGGACCGGCTGGGCATCTCCGGCCGCCGCTGGTTGCGTCCGCGGCCGCTCACCATCGGGGCGTGGTCGAACTCCTGGCTGATGATCATTTCCGGCCTCATTTCAGTCGGCATCGGCGTGCTCCTGCTGATCAGCGACGGGACGGCGGGGCTGGGCGGCGTGCTGACCGTCCAGGATCAGTTCCGGGCAGAATCGGTTGCCACCGAGGCGGCCGCCGGCATCCCCGATGCCGCTGTCGCCGGGGTCGCCGCCCTCGTTCTCGCGATCGGCATGGCACTGTATTTCAAGAGCCGGCGAAACGAGCCACCCATGACCCACCGAAACGCCCCCGAAGCTTCCGGCCAACACAATGCGCCGGAGACCACGGCCAACCGGACCGCCAGTGCCGCAGGCCCGGGCCAGCCAAAGACAGGGATGACCGATGATCCGCAGTAAATTTGAAACCTTGCTTGCTGCCCTGGCGCAGTGGCCGGCGCGGCGCTGGCTTGCCGCGGCCGGCGTCGCCGCCCTCACGTACATCGTGGTTGCGGTGCCCACGGACCTGATCGATACGCCGCTTTTCAGCCGCGAGGTCCCGCCGACCTGGTGGTCCTTCCCGGTTCTCGGCGTCACAGCCGTCCTCACCGGGTTGCTGCTGGCCACCTATGTTTCCCGTGAACCCGCGGCCGACGACGAGGACGGCACGGAAGAGTCCGACAGCAAAGGCCGCTTCGGGGCTGCCGGCACCATCGTCTCCTTCTTTGCCGTGGGCTGCCCGGTCTGCAACAAGCTCGTTCTACTGGCCCTCGGCACGTCCGGCGCCATGCAGTACTTCGAACCGATCCAGCCCCTGCTGGCGGCCCTCTCCATCGCCCTGCTGCTGTGGGCATTCGCAAGGAGGGCCACCTCTGAGGACCGCTGCCCGGTGCCTCGCGTGCCGGCGGCCCCTTAGTCTCGGCGGGGCGGAATGGCCTTGCAGCCAAAGGCGGTCGAGATTGCCACCCGGTCGCCCAGGACATAGCTGCGCCGGAATTCGAGGTTGCGCGCCCGGTGGCAGCCGGTCCGTTCGATCAGCAACAGCGCGGAGCCCTCCGGGCACCCGAGCAGGGCCGCATGTGCGGGGGTGGCGAGCACCGCCGCGAGCTGCTCCGTGCCGCCGTCAAGCACGACGCCGCAGCGCCGGTCGAGCTCCCCGTACAGGGACGCGTCGCGGAAGTCCGCCCCAAGCAGCTTCCCGGCGGTCGCTGCGGGGAGCCAGACCTGGTCGAGGCCGATCGGCTCGCCGTCGGCGAGGCGGACCCTCGAGAGGTGGAAGAGCTCGGCATCCGGATCCAGGGAAAGCTTTGCCGCCACCTCCGGGTTGACCACCAGGTGCTGTTCCAGGACCACACTCGCGTGTCTCATCCCCGACTCCCGGATGGACGCCAGGACGCTATGGATCGGTCCGTACGCCGTGCTTCTTCCGGCGACCACCGTAGGCTTCTTCCCGGGGTGCGCGGTGATGTGCCCGGCATCGCGCAAGGGTGCCAGGGCGGCCCGGATCGTGCCCCGGCTTACTCCAAAGCGTTGGGCCAGTTCCAGTTCACCGGGGAAACCTGACGCATACGCCCCGGCGAGGACTTCTTGCAGAAGCTCGGCGCTGACGGTTTTCCAGAGGGGGCTTCCCTTGGTCCGTTCTACAGCCCGCCCCGCGCGGGAAGCGGACGCTGGCCCCTGGTGATCCTTCACGTCTCTCCCGACCGATTTACTCCACAAAACTGCTGGCATTATGACGTTACTGCATCACGCACGCCTGGGATCCGAGTCGGAGCCCCAAGAGGCACCAACGACGTCTTCGACAGCCGGTAGAATTACTCGTGAGCAAGGAGGAAAAATGACGGCACATGGTCTGCGCCTTGTCCGCGGCTGGATTGGCGCCGTCGTTGCGACCTCCATCGCCTCCGGTTCGCATTTCCTGGCCGGCGGGAACGCTCCCGAACTTCCGCTGCTCCTCCTGACGCTGGCCCTGTCCGGGCTGGCCTGCACCGCACTCACGGGCCGCGGGCTGTCCCTGTGGCGGCTCTCCGCCGGCGTGGCTTTGAGCCAGGGACTCTTCCACTGGGTCTTCAGCTGGGCAGCGGCTCCGCATGTTTCCGGCGCTCCGGCCGGCGGCCACCTGACCCACTCGTCCCTGCTGGAACCTGCCGCCGGAACGGTCTTTTCCCCCACGGCGGACCACGCCTCGCCGCTGATGTGGCTGGGACACGCCGTTGCCGCCGTCCTGACCGTGGCCATCCTGCGCCACGGCGAGGTCGCCGCCGTCCGGCTGGTGCAGGCGATGCGGCTGCACGTGACGGCTTTCCTCCCGCTTTTCCAGCCCCTGCCGGTGTGTCCGCCCGCAGCCGCCCTGCCCGCCAACCGGCCCGTCAGGCCGCTGCGGAACCTCGGCGCGCCCCTGCTGGTGATGCGCCACCGCGGACCGCCCGTGCTTCCGCTCGTGTCCTAGGCGCCCTGCGCCTTCACCCGATACGCCCCGCAACGCTGCCAAGACAGCGCCGGGGCGGGAAGCAGCCATGACAAGAAATAGCTTAAAAACATGGCGGAATCCTGGCTTGGGAGCAACACTGCTCGCCGCCCTCCTGCTCTGCGTAGGCGCCAGCCTCCCAGCAGCACCGGCGGCCTTCGCCCACGACCAGCTGATTTCGTCCAGTCCAGCGCCCGATGAGCGCCTGAACAAGAGTCCAGCCAGCATCATCCTGTCCTTCAGTTCGCCCCTGCTGGCGCTCGGCCATGAGGTCCGGGTCGTCGATGACAACGACAAGAACTGGGTAGCCGGCGCACCGGTCCTCACCCGGGAAACGCTGACCCAGGCGCTCCCGGAACTCCCCGACGGCGGCTATCAGGTCAGCTGGCGGGTGGTCTCTGCAGACGGTCACCCGATCAGTGGCGGCTACCGGATTCATGTCGGCAATCCTGCCGCCGCGCCGCCGGCGGCCTCCGCCAGCGCTGGTGCCAGCAGTGAACCCAGCGGGGCCGCCGCAAACGGCACCGGTGACGGCGTACCGGGTTGGATGCCTGCCGCCGGAACCGCTGCGGCCGCCGGTCTCGGCATCTATCTGGCATTTATCGGCCTTCGGCGCATCAAGCGCAACGCGCAATCCCCCAGCGAATAACACTTACCGGGCCGGCCCGCTGCGGCCGGCTGCGACGATTCAGGAGTATCACCATGTCCAAGAAGCTCGCTTACCCTACCCTTTCCCTTCTCGCGGCGGCGGCCCTGGCACTCGCCGGTTGCGCCCCCTCAGCCTCGACGCCGGCACCATCCCCGTCTGCCACCGCCACCACCCCGGCCAATGCGGCCGCCGCGCTGGCGGTCAGCCAGCCGTGGGTCAAGGCCGCCGTTTCCGGTATGACCGGCGGTTTCGGCGTCCTCAAGAACACCTCCGACGCCGACATCACCGTCACCGGCGCCTCGACCCCGTCGGCCCGGATGGTCGAGCTGCACGAAACAGCCATGGGACCCAACGGCGCCATGCAGATGCAGGCCAAGCAGGGCGGCTTTGTGATCCCTGCCGGCGGCGAACTGAAACTTGAGCCAGGCGCCAACCACATCATGCTGATGGGGCTTACCGCGCCGATCAACCCCGGTGCTGACGTCACGTTCACGCTTGAGCTGGCCGGCGGCGGCAGCTTCGAATTCACCGCCGTGGCGAAGGACTTCAGCGGCGCCAACGAGAACTATGTCGAAGAAGAAGGCACCGGCATGTCCCACGGCCAGCCCTCCAGCACCGGCAGCGCACCCGGTTCGGCGCCGTCGTCGACCTCAAAATGAGCACCGGGGACCAGCGGCCCGCAGGCGCAACCGCGGGCAGTGAGGAGCCCGATGCCCCACGGAAACTGCCGCGGCGCGGACTGCTCTTCGGCGGTGCCGCCGCCGGGCTGGGGGCGCTGGCCGCGGCCGGCGCCCACCTCGCCGGGGCAGGCGTCCAGCAGGCGGGGAACCCCGCCCCGGATGATCCCGCGGAGAGCGTCCACGGCAGCGGCATTGTTCCGTTTCACGGCGACCGCCAGGCGGGCATTACGACGGCGGCGCAGGCCCACGGCGTTTTTGTCGCCCTGGATTTGCGGCCCGGAACGACGCGCGCCGCGGTCAAAGCGCTCTTGCGGCTGCTCAGCGACGACGCCGCGAACCTCTGCGCGGGAAAGCCGGCCCTGGCCGACACCGAGGGCGAACTGGCCCAGGTGCCGGCCCGGCTGACGGTCACGTTCGGTTTCGGACCCGGCCTGGTTGCCGCGGTGGACCCCACCCGGGCGCCGGGCTGGCTGAAGCCGCTGCCGGCCTTCAGCATCGACCGGCTGCAGCCCGGATTCTCCGACGGTGATCTGTTGCTGCAGATCTGCGCGGATGATCCGTTGACCGTGGCGCATGCCCAACGGATGCTCCTGAAAGACAGCCGGAGCTTCGCGACCGTCCGCTGGGTGCAGACCGGGTTCCGGCGTTCCTACGGCAGTGAAAAGTCCGGGACCACCATGCGGAACCTCTTCGGCCAGGTGGACGGGACGTCGAACCCGGCGCCCGGCAGCCCGGACAACGAGCGCGTAGTCTGGGGCGGCGGAGAAATACCCGCATGGACGGCCAACGGCACGTCCGTGGTTGTCCGCCGGATCGCGATGAACCTGGACAAGTGGGACGAGGCGGACCGCGTGGGCCGGGAGGAATCCGTGGGCCGCCGGCTGTCCAACGGCGCACCCCTGACCGGGACGCAGGAACACGACGAGCCGGACCTGACCGCAGTGTCCAAGCTCGGGTTCCCGGTCATCTCGGACGTCTCACACCTGCGCCGGGCCCGGCCGGAGGACAGTTCCCAGCGGATCTTTCGCCGGGCCTACAACTACGACGCCGCTCCCGGCGCCGGAGGGGTCTCGGACTCGGGGCTGATCTTCGTGTCCTACCAGGCCGACGTCGACAGGCAGTTCACGCCCATCCAGCGCCGGCTCGATCAAATGGACATGCTCAATCAGTGGACGACGCCGGTCGGCTCCGCTGTGTTCGCCATCCCGCCGGGGTGCCGTGAGGACGGATTCGTCGGCGACGGCCTGTTCGCCTGATCCAAAGCAACGCGGGGTCACTACGCGCCCATCCCACCGGCTGGGACGGGCGCTATGTGACCCCGCATCAGGGCGCCGGAAGGTGCGGCCGTTCGGCTCAGCGGAGGCGGGGCAGATGCAGGGCGATCGTGGTCCCTTCCCCCGGGGTGGACGCCGCCTGGACGGTTCCGCCGTGGCTGGTCACGATTTCGCGGACCAGGGCGAGCCCGATGCCGGAGCCGGCGATCTGTTCTGCGGCCCTCCCCCGCCAGAGCCGGTCAAAGATGTGAGGCAGTTCCTCGGCGGGGATACCCGGGCCGGTGTCGGCGACGGTGAGCACGGCCTCGCCGCCGTCGGCCAACGCCTTGAGGGTTACCCTGTCGCCCTTTCGACAGTAGCGCGCGGTGTTGGCCAGCAGGTTGCCGACTGCCTGGTGCAGGCGATCGCCGTCGGCCCTGACCCACACGGGACCTGCGCTTTCCAGTTCCGTCGCCAGGCCGGCCGCCCGCAACTGCGGCTCTGAGCGGGAGAGGGCATCGGCAGCGAGCGCGGCAAGGTCCACGGGTGCCAGGTCCAGGGACAGCGCCGCCGTTTCGACGTCGGAGAGCTCGGCGAGGTCGGCCACAACCCGGCCGAGCCTGAGCGACTGGTCATGCAATCCGGCCAGACCGGCTGGCGTCGGTTCAATGAGTCCGTCGCGCAGTTCCTCGAGCCCTGCCTGCAGGGCCGCGAGCGGCGTGCGCAGCTCGTGGGCCACATCTGCGGTGAGGTTGCGCCGTTCCGTATCGGACCGGACAACCGCGTCCGCCATGTCATTGAAGGCGTGGGCGAGGTCGCCGAGTTCGCCGGGCGCAGCCCCGGCCGTGCGGACGTTCCGGTTTCCCGCGCCAAAGGAACGCGCCGCCTCCGTCATGCTGCGGATTGGCCGGACAAGCCTCCGTGTGACGAACCAGCTGGCGGCGACAGCCATTGTCAGTGCCACCACCGCAGCGACGGCGATCCACGTCCAGGCAACGTCGAGGATCCTCGTTCCACCGTTCCCTCCGATCCCTCCGAGACTGACCCGCACTGCACCGACTCGGGTGCCATCGACGACGACATCAGCGGTCACCGCTCCTTGACCGCTGGAATCTGCCTGGCCGGCGTTTCCCCGGGCCGGGTTGCCGGAGCCGGCCAGCACGTTACCGTCGGCGTCGACGATATTCAGGCGGGCCGATGCGGCGTCACCGATGGCCAGGGAACGACTCAGATCGGCGCCGTCCCACCCGCCAGCCTGTTGATAGGCGCCCGCGGCGGCAGCGGCTGCAGCCGCGGCCAGCTGTTCGCGGTCCGCCTGCTGTGCTGCATGAACACCACGGTCCACCCCGATCAGTGCAGCTGCGACCAGCACAAGAACCGACGAAACAGCCACCAGCACAAACGCCAGCAACAGACGCTTCCCGAGTTGTCCGAGGCCCTTCCCTGCGTGCCTCATTTCCGCTCGTCGCGGTGCAGGCCCAGCCGGTAACCCACGCCGGTCACCGTTTCCACGACGTCTGCGGCTCGGGGTCCGAGCTTCCGCCGGAGGTTCTTGACGTGGGAGTCGATGGTGCGCTCGTAACCGGCATATTCGTAACCCCGGACACGGTTCACCAGCTCGTACCGCGAGTAAACCCGTCCCGGCGATGCCGCCATAGCGTCCAGCAGGTCCCATTCTGTTGGGGTCAGGTCCAGCAGGTTCCCATCCAGCCACGCCTTGTGCAGGCCGGGGTCGATTCGCAGCCTGCCGTCACCATAGCTCGCCGCGGCGTCCGCAGCAGGGACGCCTCCGAAGCGATGCAGCACGGCCTGCACCCGCAGGACAAGTTCATGCGGGCTGAAGGGCTTGGTCACATAGTCGTCGGCTCCCAGTTCGAGACCACGGATCCGGTCCTCAGTGCTGCTGCGCGCCGTCAGCACTATCACCGGAAGGCTTCCGAGCCTGTGGATCTCGCGGAGGACGTCGGTGCCGTCGACGTCGGGCAGCCCGAGATCCAGCACCACCAGGTCAGCGGACGGCAGAAGCCGCAGTGCTTCGGCGCCCGAGGGAGTGGTCAGGACGGAAAAGCCCGCCCGTTCCAGGTAACGGCGCAGCACTTCACGGATGTCTTTTTCGTCCTCGACGACCAGCACGGTGGGCATAGGGCTAACACTAATGCCAGCTTTTGCGCCGGAAGGCAGGAGGAACGAATCTCCACACAATCTGCACACGGTCGCCGGCAGCACTGCACACGCGGGCGGCATTCTGTGTCTACAAGCTGGTTTTCCGGCAATCGAACAAGGAGCACACCATGCGAAAGAAGACCATGATTGCAGCAGCAATCGCCGGCGGCGCCGTCATTACCACTCTCGTGGCAGGGCCCGGCGTGGCCGCCGTCGTACAGGGCGGCCAGAACGGCCAGCACCAGCAAAGCGGGCAGGCGCAGTCCCCGAACGGCCACAGCGGCGGCGCCGGCGATCAGGCCGGCAGCCACACCGGCGGCAAGTTGATGGGCCACGGCAAGGCCGGCGGCAAGTTGATGGGCCACGGCAAGGCCGGCGGCCAGGGCGCGGGACAGGGCTCGGGTCTGGACTCAGGGAGCAGCACCACCGGCACCATGACGGATGCGCAGAGGGCAGAACTTGCGTACATGGCCGAAGAGGAACTGGTGGCCCATGACCTGTACACGGCTTTTGCCGGCCTCTACGACGCCCCGGTGTTCAACCGGGTCGCCAACTCAGAGTCCAAGCATCTCGAGGCCGTCCGGAACCTGATGGCAGGTTACGGCGTCACCGATCCGACCGTTGACCACGTCGCGGGCGTGTTCTCGGACGACAGCCTGCAGAAGCTCTACGATGAGCTGCTCGCGCAGGGCCAGGCCAGCCAGGAGGGCGCCCTTGCGGCCGGGCGAACCGTCGAGAAGACCGACATCGAGGGCCTGACCGCCGCAGCCGAGGGCGCCACCACGGCACCGGACGCCAAGGCCGTCTTCACCCGCCTCCTGGAGGCGTCACAGCACCACCTCACCGCGTTCGGCGGCTAGGAAGACCCGTCAGAGGGGATGCCCGCCACCGCGGGTGTCCCCTACGGCGTATCCCCGCCAATACCGGCGGCCTCGTCCAGGGTGCGCGATTCGAAATGCTCCAGCATCTCGCGCATGCCCTCCATGGTCTGCTTGAACATCTCCGACGCCCGCCACTGCTCGGCCTGCTCCAGCGACTCCCACGGGCCGGTGCTGATAAACCGGTTCCGGACGTCGCGGTCATGCATCAGCACGGCCTTCGCGTGGGGAAAGTCCTCCTGGGTCTTCCGGGCCAGATCCCGCCAGGCCTGCACAAAATCATTCTCCCGGCCCGGGTGCACCAGCCAGATTCCCAGCGTATAAACCGACACGTCGATCGCCTCCAAATTTCTGCACGGGGTTGATAGCCCCGATTATGTTCCCGTGCCACGGGAGGCGGTAGGGCCGATTTACCCGAGGGCCTCCCCCGCGGGCTTCCCCGGGCCGGAGAGGCGGGCCGCCAGGCCGGAGAGGAGGATGTCGATCCCCTGGTCCAGCTCGGCGGCGCCGTCGTAGTCCGCGAGCACGGGGGCCAGGGCACGGAGGCGGGGGAAATCCTTCACGGGGAGCCGGTGCAGGCCCAGCCGGAGAAGGGCCTCGTTCTCGTCCGGGTCCACGACGAATTCCTGAAGTTCGTTGAGAATATGGCCGTACAGAAACCCGTAGTAGGCCCGGTAGACGTGCAGCGCGTCCTCGGCGGCGAACCCGGCGTCGATCAGCAGGGCGAGGATCTGCTCGAGCGGGCGGAGCGTGCCCAGCGGGCGAAGGCCCAGCGGCGTAGACAGCGGCCTTGTGACCAGAAGAGGGACAACATTCGGGTGCCGGAGGGCCAGCAGGCGCAGGTCGTGCGCGATCCGGCGGAGCTGGGCCTGCCAGTCAGGATCCTCCGGGAAAATCGCGAGTTCATTGAGGACAAGCTCGGACACGCCATCCAGCAGTGCGGCGCGGTTGGCCGCGTAGCGGTACAGGCTCATCGGGTCCCGCCCCAGCTGCTGCCCCAGCCGGCGCATGGTCAGGGCGTCGAGTCCCTCGCGGTCCACGAGCTCCAGCGCGGTCGACAACACCAGTTCCCGGCTCAGCCTTGCTTTCTCGCCGCGGGCCGGGCTGTTGAGCGGTTCTTTCGGGGCGGTCATGGGCCTCCATCGTGGTCGGGGCGGACAGTCCCACCCCTTCTGTGGAAGACAGGCAAGCTTGCTTATTAGGTAGTCTACGCCTAACGTCTACAGTGTAGACAACCCCGGACCGGCCGATATTCGACGCCGGTCCAACCGCTTCGGCGTCCCGTGCGAGACGTTGAAGTTCCAGCTGCTGTAGCCACACGGCGGCACCCATCGCACCTGGCGGAAAAGAACCAAACCTGGTGACTTCGCAATTTGATCAATTCCTTCAAGAAGCAACCACCCGCGGGGCCGGTCCCGACGACACCCTCGACGGCGACCCTCTTTACGGCCTCTACATGAGCTGGTGCCACGTCACACAGGCAGCGCCGCGGACCGAAAGGTCCTTCTGGCAGGCCATGAAGAAAAAACAGATCGTCCCGGGCCGCAACGGTCTCCGGATGCAGGGCCACGCGGCGGCCGACTACATCCTGACCAGCCACCTGGGCCTGGTCTGACGGCGGCGCCTACACCTTCCGGTGGATCGACTTGTAGCTCAGGTAGGCGTTGAGGCCCTCGACGCCGTATTCGGTGCCCAGCCCGGAATCGTGCCGGCCGCCAAAGGGTGCCGCGTGGTTGGAGGCGAAGAAGTTGATGCCCACCGACCCCGTATCCATCCGGTCGGCCACGGCCAGCGCGGCCTCCGGGTCCCGCCCGAACACCAGCCCGCCCAGGCCGAACTCGGTGTTGTTGGCCAGGGCAACGGCCTCCTCGGCACTGCCGTCGGCGTCGTTGTACTTCAGGATGCAGATGACCGGGCCGAAAATCTCCTCACGGGAAATCCGCATGTCCGCAGTGACATCCGCGAACACGGTGGGCTCAACGAAGTACCCGCTTTCCAGCCCGCCGCCCAGTGACGCTGCCCGTCCGCCGGTGGTGGCGCGGGCGCCTTCGGCCAGCCCCGACTCCACGTATTCCAGCACTGTCCGGTACTGGGATTCCGTGGCGCAGGGCCCGAAGACCGTGTCGGGGTCCAGCGGGTCGCCCTGCTTGCCGCCCGCGATGGTGGTGGTGACCATATCCACCACTTCCTCGTACCGGCTGGCGGGGGCCAGGATCCGGGTCGAGATGTAGCAGGTCTGGCCGGTGTTGCGCATGGAGGAGCGGATCAGCACCTTGGACATCGCGTCCAGGTCCGCGTCAGGCAACACGATTGCGCTGGATTTTCCGCCAAGCTCCAGGGTGACGGGGCGCAGCAGCTCGCCGCAGGCCGCGGCAATTTTCCGGCCCACGGGCGTCGAGCCCGTGAAGGCCACCTTGTCCACGCCCGGGTGCTTCACCAGCGCATCTCCCAGCCGGCCGGACCCGGTGACCAGGTTGACGACGCCGGCCGGGACCCCGGCCGCGGCCACCGCGTCGATGATCACCCGGAGCGACAGCGGGGTGGGCGACGCCGGCTTGATCACCACTGTGCAGCCGGCCAGGAGCGCCGGGGCGAGCTTGATGACCACGAGGTTGATCGGGAAGTTCCAGGGCGCGATCAGGGCACACACGCCGATCGGTTCGCGCCGGACCACGGATTCCCCGCCACCGTTGGGGAAGGCCCGCACGTCCTCACGCTCAAGGTAGTCGGCCAAGGTGGCGAAGTAGCGGAAGATGCCCGCGGCATTGGCGGCGGCCCCGGCGGATTCGGACACCGGAGAGCCGTTCTCGCGGGTGTTCGTCAGCGACAGCTCCCCGGCACGCTTCTCCACTTCGTCAGCGATGCGCAGCAGGTACGCCGCGCGGACCGACGGTGCGAGGCGCGGCCACTCGCCGGCGTCGAACGCCCGGCGGGCGGAGCAGACGGCGGCGTCGACGTCTTCGGGGGTTCCGTCCGGCACGGAGCCCCAGACTTCGCCGGTGGCGGGGTCTGTGACCGGGTTGCGGCCGGTGCCGCGCGCCGGCGTCCAGGCGGCGTCGATGAAGATGTCGTCGACGTGCGTGTACGGCAGCTTGAGCGCGGCGCGGGCGGCCACGGCGGGGGCGTCGTGCGTGGCCGCCGTCATCGGATGACCGCCGTCTTGAGCAGGGCGGTGGAGCGGTTCAGGTCGGCCGTGGCCATGTCGTGGGCGGCCTGCGTGATGAGCTCGGGCACGATTTCCGAGGCCAGCCGGTCCGTGTAGGTGGCCGGGTCCATCTTGAACCAGGTGGAGGCCAGGGCAATCCCGGCCTGGTCGAAGCGCCACAGCCGGTCGGCGTCGCGCATCAACGCGTCCTCCAGCGACTGGGCCACCGGGCGGGTGTCGTGGCCGTCGATGATGTCGCAGACGCGTTCGATGAACTCCGGTGAGTAGCCCAGCGGCGGCAGCACCCGGCGGGCGACGTCGCAGCCCTGCTTCTCGTGTTCGTAGCGGATGGCGGCCTTGCGCCAGTCCCCCGCGAAGCCCTCGGAGATGATGCGGGTTTCGTCCACATGGGCCCAGCCGGTGTCGTGCAGCAGGGTGGCCACCCGGACCAGTTCGGCGTCGGCGTCGGGGTAGGCCCGGCACAGCCGCTCGGCGAAGGCGAGCGAGATCGGCAGGTGGATGTCGTTGCCGCGGGTGCGGGTCTCGTGCACCACGGCCCGCCAAAGCCCGTCGAGGTCCTCGAGCGCAGCCGGGGTGGTGGCGATCGGGGCTGTGTCCACCGGTCCCGCCGCCGGGACCGGGCGGGCCGGGTACGCAGCGGCGAACTCCGCAACCGCGGAATCAACAACCGCGGAATCAACAGCCGCGGGATTGGCGGCCGCCGGGTTGTCGCCAGCGGGGTTCGCGGTGCCGGCGTCGGCGACCGGGGTCTTGGGTGTGGTCATGGTGCTCCTTCGGGTGGGACCGACTTACTGTCTGAGTGCAGTTAGCTGTCCGTGGTAATCGTCTTGAGGGGTGTGGCCGGGTCCGCGGCGGCGCCGGCGGGGATGTTCTGGCCTTTGGCAAGCGCGTTCTTGACCGCCATGAAGTCCAGCGGGGCGTTGACGCAGTCCGCGGCGATGACCTGGCCCTTGCGGTAGTAGATGACGCTGAATTTTCCGCGGTCCTCGTCCCGCCGCAGCACGGTCTGGTCGTAGCCGTTGCAGAGTCCGGCGATCTGGAGTTTGAGGTCGGCCTGGTTGGACCAGAACCACGGGATGCCGGCGTATTCCTCGCGCCGGCCGGTGAGCGAGTAGGCGGCCACCTTGGCGTGTTCGATCGCGTTGTTGACGCTCTCCAGCCGGATCCGCTCGCCCGGTTCGGAGCCGGGCACGGGATTGGGCATGTTGGCGCAGTCGCCGATCGCCACCGTGGTGCCGTCCGAGGCCAGCGCGAAGCGGTCCACGACGATCCCGTTGTCCACCGTGAGGCCAAGTTGTTCGGCCAATTGGGTGTTCGGGATGACCCCGATGCCGACCAGCACGATCTGCGCGGGCAGCACCGTGCCGTCCTGGAGCTCGACGCCGGCGACCGCCGTCTGTTTTTCACCTGCAGCGGTCTTCGCGGTGAAGCGTTTGGCGCTCGTGTTGAGCCGGATGTCCAGGCCGCGGGCGCGGTGGGCCTGCAGGAAGTACTCGGCTGTCTCCTCGCCGACGGCGCGGCCCACCAGCCGCGGACCGAATTCCAGCACGGTGACGTTTTTGCCCATTTTTTGCAGGCTGGACGCGGCTTCAAGGCCGATGAATCCGCCGCCGATCACCACAACGTCCTGCGCGTCCCCCACCCGGGCCTTGAGGGCCAGGGCGTCGTCAGCGTTACGCAGGTAGAGCACGCCGTCGAGGTCCCCGCCGTCGACCTCCAGTTTCCGGGCGCGGGCGCCCACGGTGAGGGCTAGCCGCTTGAAGGGAAACTGCCTGCCCGAAGACGAATGCGCGACGCCGGAGCCGTCCGGGTCCTTGTCGATCCTGACGATATATTCGCCCTTGACCAGCCCCACGTTGTGGTCGGCCCAGTACTCGTTGGAACGGAAAATCAAGGATTCACTCTCCACCGTGCCCTGCAGGAACTCCTTGGACAGGGCCGGGCGCTGGTAGGGCCGGTGGTCCTCGTCGCCGAGCAGGGTGATGTGCTCATCGAAGCCGAGCGCCCGGAGGGACACCGCGAGCTGGACGCCTGACTGGCTGGCGCCGATGATCAGCAGGCCGGTGCGGGTAGGGCTGTCAGTTTCGGTACCGGCTGCGCCGGCCGTTCCGGCGGACGTCTGCTCCGCCGCGGCAACGTGGGTGCCCATCACTACACCTGGGTTTCCGGGGTGGTGACGAACAGTTCGATCTCGTCGATGAGGCGGAGCTGGCAGGACAGGCGCGAGTTGTCCTCGCGGTCCACGGCGGTGCCGTAGAGCATCTCGTCCTCCATGTCCTCCATGGGCGGGAGCTTCGAAAGGCAGTCCTCGCGGACAAAGACGTGGCAGGTGGCGCAGGAGAGCGACCCGCCGCATTCGGCGACGATGCCGGGGACGCCGTTGCGCACCGCGGTTTCCATGACGGAGTCGCCGGGATTGCCCTGCACGTCGCGGACGGCGCCTTCGGCGTCGGTGAAATGAACCGTTGGCATTGGTCCTCCTTGGGGTTGAAAACGGAAAGTTGGCAGATCGGGCAGAGTCAGATGAACTGGCGGCCGCCGTCGACCACCATGGTCTGCCCCGTGTAATAGGAACTGTCCGGCCCGGCCAGGAAGAGCGCCGCACCCACAATGTCCTCCGGCTGGCTGGCCCGCTTGATGGCGCCGCGGTCCACGCCATAGTTCTCGGCGTTTTCCATCAGCCCGTAGCTGGCCTCGGTGAGGGTGAACCCGGGGGCGATCGCGTTGACCGTGATCCCCCGCCGGCCCAGTTCCTTGGCCATCACCCGGGTCAGGGCCACCACCCCGCCCTTGGAGGCGACGTAGTGCAGCCACTGCTCCGAGCCGCTGAAGATCGTGGCGCTGGAGAGGTTGATGACGCGGCCGCCCTCGGGCAGGAACGGGCTCGCCGCCCGGGTGACGAGCCACGGGCCTTTGAGGTTTACGTTCATCACCAGGTCCCATTCGGCCGGGTCGATGTCCTCGAACGGGCTGCGGGTCACCCCCGCGTACACCGCCGCGTTGTTAAGCACGACGTCGATGCTTCCGCCGCCGAAATCCGCGCAGCTTTTTGCGAGGGCCTCGGTGGAGTCGACACTCGTGACGTCGGCATGGAAGGCCGCCGCGTCGGCCCCGGTATCCAGGACCAGCTTGGCCGTTTCCTCCGCACCCGCGAGGTTCACGTCCGCCACCGCCACGCGGTAGCCGCGGCGGGCAAAGCCGAGCGCGAACGCCCGGCCCAGCCCGCCGGCGGCACCGGTGATCAGGACGGTGCGGGCAGGCTGGCCCGCACCGTCCAACTGCGGATCAGACATGGCTGTGGCTGTGCGCGCCCGGTCCGGCGACGGCCAGTTCGTCTTCTGCGTCGAGGATCTGGACCGTGCCCTTGGTGCCGTCCACGCGCAGCCGCTGCCCGGTCTTGATCGTGGTGGACGCCGAGCCGGTGCCCGTCACAGCCGGGAGGCCGTATTCGCGGCAGACGATCGCCGCGTGGCTCATCATGCCGCCGATGTCCGTGACCGTGGCCTTGATCTTGCCGAAGATCGGGCCCCAGGACGGTGCTGTGACGGTGGCGACCAGGATCTCGCCCTGCTGCACTTCGGAAAGCTGGTCCGCGTCGGTGATGACGCGTGCCACGCCCTCGACGACGCCGGGTGAGGCTGCCATGCCGCGCAGGCCGCCGCCTTCCACCGCTTCGCCGGCGCCGAGCCACTGCTGGACCTGCTCGGTGGTGATGCCCCAGAGCATCCGGGTGAAGGGTTCGGTGATGATTTCCGGCGGCGTGTTCAGCGCCGGGGCCGGCCGGGCGGTCTTGAGCGCATCCACGATCCCGCGGCGGCGCTCGATCTCCTCCGGCCAGTAGTCCGGGCCGATCGGCTTGGCGCCGACGCCCCAGCCGGTGACGAGGTCGAAGAGCGCGTCGCGGACCTCGTTGCGGCCCAGGTACAGCAGGTCGTCCGGTTCGGTCCAGAAGCCCTCCGCCTGCATCATGCGGCTGAGCTCGCGGATCTTGCGCCAGAAGACGCCCATGGTCCAGTGCTCGATGTAGAAGTTGTGGTTCTCCACATACGGGTAGGCGGTGGCGGCGAGCCCTCGCTTGGCGTCGAAGAGCGCCTGGTTTTCGCCTTCCAGCAGGTCCCGGTATTCCTCGATGATGCGGTCGCGTTCGATGATCAGGGCCTCGACCGGCCGCATGATTTCCTGTCCCTCGTCCACGCGGCGGATGTAGTCAGCGATGTAGCCGAGCGGGATTTCCTGGTGTTCGTTCCAGTACTTGTCGTGGCCGTAGAAGCCGTTGCCCACGGTGAAGTTGAACCACGGGTCCTTGGCGGCCTCGTACTGGGCCGTCCAGCGGTCCCCGCCGGGCGCCGCGGCGATGGCCGCCAGGGTGGACTCGACGTCGTCGGTGTTGCCGAAGAGCGACTGCAGCCCGAGTTCGACGGCCAGTTTGGCCAGCCCCTTCAACTCGTCATCCGGGCGGAAGAGTTCCATGTCCACGCCCTGCACCATTGTGGCGATGGACTGGTCGGGGATGTTGGGGAAGACCTGCTTGCAGAAGTTGAAGAAGTCCAGGTAGGCGATGTAGCCGAGGTTGAGGAACTCGAAGTGGTACTGCCAGTTCTGGTAGGCCAGCTGGATGAGCCGGTCGTAGCTCTCGAGCAGCTTCTCGGAGCCGTCCTTGCCCTTGCCGGAGAGGATGTCCTCCATCGGGACCACGTCCGGGAGCTTGGGGAAGGAGATGGTTTCCATCTCCTCGATGGTGCCCTTGACCTTGACGTGCCACTGCTTGAGGAGCTGGTCCCAGTTCTGGAAGTAGTGGCCCACGCGCTGTTCGAACAGGGGCACCCGCGCGGCGATCTGGTCCTCGGGCACCGGGATGGGCGACATGTAGAGGTAGCCCAGGTGGACGCGGAATTCGATGCCGTTGGCGTTGGGGATCATCAGGTGCCGGGCGTTGTACTGGCCCAGGCACTTGACCGCGAATTCTCCGCCGATGGTCTCGAAGGGCTTGAACACGGTGGGCCAGTGCTGGCTGTCGCAGAACCAGAACTTGGCGTCCTCCTGCTCCTTGAGCTTGTCCTGGAACACCAGGTAGTACGGGTAGATCTTTTCCCAGCCCTCGGCGCCTGCGGGGACCGCAAGCTCGGAGGGTTTGGGGAAGGACTTCAGGGACATGGCGGTCCTTTCAATTCGGGCTCGGCGTTGAGCCTGGGTGACGGAGCGGACTAGCGGGTCAAAACTTGTTAGATGAGCTGGCGGGGGCTGAGTCCGCTGAAGTAGCCGCCGGCGGTTGCCGAGGACGGGACTGTTTGCGTGACCACCGTCGGCTTGGAGGAGTGCACGGTTTCCGGCCGGGACTGCAGCAGGAGCAGGTTTTCGCCGTCGGGCAGGTCGGTGTCGAGGGCCCACTCGATGTCCTGCGGGCACTTGTAGTGTTTCTCCGCACGCTTGGCCATCTGCGCGACGGCGGTGAGTTCCGCATCGCTGAGGCTGCGGCGGCCGCGGCGTTCGGCGTCGACCTCCCGCTCCACCAGGCGGCCGGCCCCGGCGTCGGGGACGAGTTCGGCGTGCTTGTCGCCGAGGTGTTCGGAGATGACGGCCAGGGTGACCTTGTCCAGCATGATGTTGTCCGGGGTGACCTGGCCGGAGACCACCATCTCGCCGACCCCATAGGAGGAGTCGATGGTGATCTTGGAGCGGTCGCCGTTGGTGGGGTCCATGGTGATCGCGACGCCGGAGACGCGTGCGTTGACCATTTTCTGCACCACAACCGCCATCGAGAGACCTTCGTTGGGGATGTTGTTCTTGAGCCGGTAAATGATGGCGCGGGAGGTGAACAGCGAGGCCCAGCACTGGCGGATGTGCTCGGTGACGGCCTTGACGCCGTCGAGCCAGAGGTAGGTGTCCTGCTGGCCGGCGAAGGAGGCGTCCGGGAGGTCCTCGGCGGTGGCGCTGGAGCGCACGGCCACCGGGACGGGTGCCTCGAAGCGGGACATCAGGGCCTCGTAGGCGCCGACGGTGAGCTCGCGCATCGCTTGCGGCACCGGGCGGGAGCAGATGTCCTCGCGGATGGCGGCGGAGACCTTGTCCACCTGGCCCATGTCCTCGGGGTCAAGATCGGCCAGGAGTTGGTGAATATGCCGGGTGATGCCTGCTTCCTCCATAAAGGCGTCGAACTGGGCCGTGGTGACCACGAAGCCGGGCGGAACGGGCATGCCGGCGGAGGTCATGGTGACGAGGGAGGCGCCCTTGCCGCCGAGGTTTTCGAGCTTCGGTTCGATGCCGCCGTCGAAGAACTGGATGTATTCGTTGCTTTGCATATTTCTCAGGCCTTCCAGCTGACGGGGACGGTCTCGGGGACGCGGAAGGACAGGTTTTCGCGGAAGCCGATGGCTTCCGGGTTCTCCAGCTGCAGTTCCGGGGCGAGCCGGGCCACTTCCTCGAGGGCGATTTTGGCCTGGAGCTTGGCGAGCATGTTGCCCAGGCAGTAGTGGATGCCGAACCCGAAGGAAAGGTGCTCGCGGGCGTTGGGGCGGGTGATGTTGAAGTCCTCGCCGGCGTTGAACTTGTTCTCGTCACGGTTGGCAGAGCCCATCAGGAGCAGCAGCTGCGAGCCTTCCTCGATCGCGACGCCGCCGACTTCTGTGTCCTTGAGGGCCTTGCGCCGCCAGCCGACGATCGAGCCGGCGTAGCGGAGGACCTCGTCGATGGCTGCCGGGATCTTCTTGGGGTCCTCGACGAGCTGCTTCCACTGCTCGGGGCGGGCCAGGAGTTCGCGGAGGGCGTTGGAGATCAGCGTGGTGGTGGTCTCGTGGCCGGCGAAGAGCAGGCTGTAGAGGACGGAGGCGATCTCGTGGTCGGAGATCTCGGCACCTTCCTGCTGCGACTTCACGAGGTCCGCAGTGAGGTTGTCGCCGCCTTCCTCATGGGCCACCTTGACCAGGCGGAGGCATTCCTGCCAGTACTCCACGAGGTTGTGGGCGTGCGGGATCTGCTCCTCGTCGCTGAGGTCGCCCCAAGTCATCGCCGCGCGGGAATCGCTCCAGCGCTTGAACGTGTCCACCTGGGAGACGTCCGCGCCGATCAGGGTGAGGATGGTGATGGTGGGGACGTCGTAGGCGAGGTCCTTGACCATGTCGCCGCGGTGTTCCGGACGGGCCAGCATCTTTTCGAGCAGCTCGACGACGTTCTGCCGGATGAAGGGCTCCAGCGCCTTGTAGCGGCGGGGCGTGAAAGCCTTCTGGACCACGGCGCGGATGCGGGTGTGCTCCGGCGGGCGGCGGGCGGACAGGCCTGAGTAGGCGGTGAAGCCGCCGTCCTCCATGATCTTTTTCGCGGCGGCGCCGCGTTCGCGGACGGGGGCCTGGGCATTTTCGCTGGAGAAGGTCTCCCAGTCCTCGAAGACAGCCTTGATGTCGTCGTAGCGGGAGACGACGTAGAGGCCGACCCGCTCGTCGAACATCACCGGCTGCTCGGCCCGGAGTTCGGCGTAGGCCGGGAAGGGGTCCTTCATCTGGAACGGCTCGTAGCCGTGGTGCCCTTCGGGTGCTTCGGCGCCGTGTCCAAAGGGACAGCGGCCGGCCGTTTCCGTCGAGGGTGACATCTAAGCTCCTTGGTTTTCGGTCCCGCCGGCAGCGCCAGTGCATGCCGGGGTTCTTATTCACCAGTGTGGCCCCCATCACTACCGGTCGACAGGGTTGGCTTCCACTCAGTGGAAACCAGTTGTTTCCGCGCCCGGCCAACCCGCTCCCCCTGGACAGCGTCCGGCCCGGCCCCGGGGTGGTGCCTGCGGTCCGGGGGCACTTCGACACGGACACGCCGCCAACACAGTCGCCGACGCCGAAAATCGCCGCCAAAGTGCCCCCGGACGGACACTCCCGCTCAAGATGCTGCCGGGCCACGGGGCGGCCGGACGACGTGCGGCTAGGTGCTGGGCTAGACCGCGGACCGCGCCTGGCCAGGTGCTGGGCTCAGTCCGTACCGGCGACGTGGCTGCCCAGCAGCGTCTCCAGCGGGATCCTCGCCGTGGCGCGCTCAATCTGCGCGGCGATGCCCCGCAGGACCGGCAGGTGCCGGGTCATCGTGGCGGCCTGGCTGGTGGGCAGCACCAGCCCGATCGAGGCACCGATCCTGCCGGTATGGAAGACGGGGACAGCAATCGAGCAGGAGCCCAGCCGGATCTCCTCCAGCGTGGTGGCGTAGCCCTGCTCGCGGATTCGCGCGAGTTCCGCGGCCAGCTTCTTCGGGTCCACGTGGGTGTGCGCAGTGTGCCGCTCCAGCTGCCGGTTCAGGTAGGCGTCCCGCACCCAGTCCTCCTCGAAGGCCAGGATGACCTTGCCGACGGCGGTCGCGTGCATGGGAAGCCGGCCGCCGACCCGGCTGGCGCGGGGTACCCGCTTGGAACCGTAGACGCGGTCGATGTACAGCACCTCGTGGCCGGCCCGGACCGCCAGGTGCGCGGTCTCGCCGGTGAGCGAGAAGAGGTCCTGGACGTAGGGCCTGGCCGCGTCGCGGAGCTGCCTCCCGGTGTTCTGGGCGAGCTCCCAGAGCCGGATGCCGAGCTGGTAGCGGCCGTTCGGCTCGCGGGAGAGCAGTCCCCAGTCGGTGAGTTCGTTGACCAGCCGATGGGCGGTGCTCAGCGGCAATCCGGATTTTTCGGCGATGTCGGTCAGGCTGAGGGCGCCCCGGGACTTTTCGAAGGCTTCCAGGATGGCGAGGACCTTCGAGGTCACGGTCCTGCCGGGTTCGCTGCTGCCGCCGGCCATCGTGACCTCCTTGTCGCGGGCATATCTGACCTGGCGTCCGCCGCCAGGCGTCCGCGCGCTGCCCGGAATCGAGTCTAGTCCGGAGTGGCCGGAACGGTCCCGAGCCCCTGCGAACAGGCAACGCGGGGTCACTTCACGCCCATCCGAGACAGACGGCCTCGGAAAGGCGATCAGTGACCCCGCGTTGGAGGGTGGGCGACAGGTCAGGTCAGGCGGAGACCCGCTCCGCCAGGCCGGACTGGGCCGCGCGGACGGCCGGCACGCCGTCGCCGTCCCGGCCGTACAGCCAGTCGTTGTACTGGAAATCGTTGTCCTTCCGGCTCTTGAAGAGCAGGTTGCGCAGCGTCCGGGCCAGCCCCGAGACGTGCCAGGACTCGCCCCAGACGCGCGCGGTGCGCTGGACCCGGGCGGTGCGGCCGGCGCGGGTCGTGTTGAACTCCTTGATCGCACCGTCCCAGGCGTCCGGGTTGACGCCGTCGGCGGTGAAGACGGTGGCGACGGTGGCGTCCTGCAGCGCAGCGGCGTCCTCAAGGGCCTGGCAGGCGCCCTGGGCCAGGTACTGCAGCATGGGGTGCGCGGCGTCGCCCATCAGGACCATCCGGCCGGCGACCCAGTTTTCGATCGGGTCGCGGTCATACATGGGCCAGCGGATCCCGGTGGCCAGGTTCTTCAGCGCTTCCTGAACGGCAGGGACGCAATCCTTGTAGGCGGCCTCAAGCTCGTCCACGCCGCCGTACTGCTCTTCGCCGCGCTCGAAGGAGGCGGACTTGAAGACGGCCACGGTGTTCAGCAGCTCGCCCTTGCGCAGCGGGTACTGCACGAGGTGGCAGTCCGGGCCGAGGTAGACGATGACGTCCTCGAGGTCGGCCTTGGGGGTGTCTTCGGTGATCGGAACGGTACCGCGGTAGGCGACGTAGGCCGAGGGGACGGGCTCGTCGTTGGTCACCAGCGGGCGCAGGGTGGACCTGAGTCCGTCGGCGCCGATGACGACGTCGGCCTCGTAGTCCACCCCGGCGGCGGTGTGGGCCACGCCGCGGCCGTTGACGGTTTCAACGCTTTCGACCATAACGTCATTGACGAGCTTGACGCCGGCCGCCTCGCAGCCTTCGAGCAGGACCCGGTGCAGGTCGCTGCGGTGGATCACGACGTACGGGGCACCGTAGCGTTCCGCGAATTCCCCGCCGAGCGTCTGGCGGGTGAGCTCCTCGCCGGTGACGGCGTCGCGGAAGACCAGGTGCTTGGGCTGGACGCCGATCTCGAGCGCCTTGTCCAGCAGGCCCCAGCGCTGCAGGACGCGGGAGGCGTTGGGGGCCATCTGCAGCCCTGCGCCGACCTCGCCGAATTCGGGGGCCCGCTCCACGAGGGTGACGTTGGCACCGTTTTCACGCAGCGCGAGGGCTCCGGCCAGCCCGGCCATTCCCCCTCCGATGACGAGGACATCGGTGGACGTGGCGTGCTCAGACATTGCTTGCTCCTGTAGGTGAGGTGGGGATTGAGAGTTTGGATTTGAGTTTGAGGCCGACGGCGGCCAGCAGGACCGCGGCGATGGCGGCTGCACCGGCGAAGGCGAGGAAATTGGAATTGACGCCCAGTCCGGCGGCCAGCAGGAGGCCGCCGACCTGGGGTGCGGCGACGGCGCCGATGCGGCCCGTCCCCAGCGCCCAGCCCAGCGCGGTTCCCCGCAGGTGTCCGGGATAGTGGCTCGCGACGGCGGCAATGATGAGGCACTGCGTGCCGTGGGTGCCGACGCCGGCGAGGACCAGCATGAGGTAGACGACGCTGACTGGCGGTCCCGTGACCAGGACCACGAGCGCACCGGCGGCGACGGCGGCCGCGGCGATCGCCGTCGGAATCGGCCCGAAGCGGGTCCCGGCCCAGGCCGTGATGACCGAGCCGGCCACCGCCCCCAGGTTGAGGGCCAGGGCGAAGGTCAGGGCGGACCCCAGGTTGTAGCCGGCGAGCTGCATGAGGTTGGGCAGCCAGGTTCCCAGCCCGTACCAGGCGAACAGGGTGGCGATCGTCGCCAGGGCGAACAGCAGGCTGACCCCCAGGTACGGGGCGCGGAGCAGGGTGGAGAAGCCGGCCGGTTCCTTGATCGTGCGGCCTGAGCCGGCCTTGCGGGCCGCCTCTCCTGTTTCCCTGCCTAAGGCACCGATTGGTGCCAGCGTCTCCGGAAGGTACTTCAGTCCCAGCGGCACCACGACCAGCAGGGCCAGCACGGCCACGAGGAACATGGACTGCCAGCCGAAGGCGGGGATCAGCTGGATGCCGACCAGGGCGGCGATGGATCCGCCGATCGGGACACCGGACATCATCAGGGTGGCGATGGTGGACCGCCATTTGGTGGGGACCAGCTCGGCAACGAGGGCGTTGGCCGAGGGCACCAGGCCGCCGAGCCCGGTGCCGGCGAGGAGCCGCAGGCCGCCGAAGACGGCGGCGTTGGGCGCGAAGGCGCAGAGGATGGTGAAGATCGAGAAGACAATGGCGCAGCCGAGAATGGTGCGGCGGCGGCCCCACGAGTCGGCCATCCGGCCGGCGAAGATCGCCCCGATCATCATGCCGACGAAGGCCATGGATCCGATGGTTCCGGCGGTGGCCTTGGTCAGCCCCCAGCCGGTCTCGGAAATCAGGGAGGACTGGACGGTGCCGTAGACGATGAGGTCGTAGCCATCGAAGACCACCAGGAGCCAGCAGACGAGGACGGCCGCGGCCGACGCTTTGGAAAACCGCGCCGTCGGCCCGTCAGCGGGGGCGGGGGCGGACTCGCCGGGCGTGGACCGTTGCGACATTGCAGCGGGAGGTGTGTGATTCATGCCACTACTGTCCTAGCCGCCGCAGGTGAACCACAATACAATTCTGATGTGCAGAACAAGCCAACGGCCACATCCGCCCGGAAACCCGTGCAGAAGCGGCCCACGTATTCCATCGAGGCGGTCGACAACGCCCTGCAGCTCCTGCAGCTGCTCCGGGACGGCGGCGCGCTGCGGCTCAAGGACGCCGCCGAGGAACTCGGGGTGGCCCCGTCCACTGCCCACCGCCTCCTGGCGATGCTGGTCTACCGGGGTTTCGCCGTGCAGGATGAAACCCGCCGCTATGTGCCCGGTCCGGCAATGGGCGTCGGGCCGGCCGGGCTGGGCTGGACCAGGCTGCTGCGCTCACTCGCCCAGCCGCATATGGAATTGCTCTCCGCGCATCTCAACGAGACGGTGAACCTCATGGTGCGGGTGGGCACTAAAGTGCGTTTCCTGGCCACGGTGGAGGGGAACAATGTATTGCGGGTTGGCGACCGGCAGGGGACGGTGATGCCGGCCAACAAGACCTCGGGCGGCAAGGCCATGCTCGCCGAACTCGAACCCCATATGATCGAGCAGCTCTTCCGGAGCAACAATGCCGAGATTGGCGGGGACACCATTGCGACTGCGGACTACCCGGCATTCCTGCGCGAGCTGGAGTCGATCCGCAGCAACGGCTTCGCGGCCAATTTCGAAGGGACGGAGGATGGTGTGAGCGCCCTCGGGATGGCCCTGCACAACCGGCGCGGGCAGGTGGTCGGCGCGCTCAGCGTCGCCACGCCCGCCACCCGCTTCCGGAAGGTGTTCGACGCCGGGCTCGTCCCCGCCCTGCGCGAAACCTGCCGGCAGCTGGAGATCGATATCGCGGCAAATCCTGCCGAGCCGGACTGACCCCCGGGCCGAGTCCCCGGCCGGCCCGGCCGGCCAATTCTGACCAGCAGAATATGTTGGGGGTCACACTGCTGCATCCGTACAGTCGAACTACGCCAAGAACTGTTCTGACCTACCGAGGAGGCCCACGTGTCCATCAGCGCCGAGAACACGACTCATGAATCAGTGGCCGCGGGGCACACTGCTCCGGAGCCGACGCCCGAAGAAGCCGCCCAGCTCAAAGAGCTGTACCGGGATTTTGACCGCGAGAACCTGATCCCGCTCTGGACCGAGATCGCGGACCTCATGCCGATGGTCCCGACCCCGAAGGCGGTGCCCCACGTGTGGCGGTGGAGCGATCTGTACCCGCTGGCCGCGCGCGCCGGCGATCTGGTCCCGGTGGGCCGGGGCGGGGAACGCCGCGCCATTGCCCTGGCCAACCCGGGGCTGGCCGGGACGCCGTATGCCACGCCCACGCTGTGGGCGGCGATCCAGTACCTTGGTGCCCGGGAGACCGCCCCGGAGCACCGCCACTCCCAGAACGCGTTCCGGTTCGTCGTCGAGGGCGAAGGCGTCTGGACGGTGGTGAACGGGGACCCGGTCCGGATGTCGCGCGGGGATTTCCTGCTGACACCGGGCTGGAACTTCCACGGCCACCACAACGACACCGATGAGCCGATGGCCTGGATCGATGGCCTGGACATCCCGTTCGTGCACTACGCCGACGCCGGCTTCTTCGAGTTCGGCACCGAGCGCGTCACCGACGAGGCCACCCCGGACATCTCCCGCTCCGAGCGGCTCTGGGCACACCCGGGCCTTCGTCCGCTCTCGGGCCTCGATGACACCACAAGCTCCCCCATCGCCGCCTACCGCTGGGAATACACCGACCGCGCCCTGCGCGAACAGCTGCTGCTCGAGGACGAGGGCCACCCGGCCACTGTGTCCCAGGGCCACGCCGCCGTCCGCTACACCAACCCCACCACCGGCGGCGATGTGATGCCGACCATCCGGGCCGAATTCCACCGGCTCCGCGCCGGCGCCTCCACCGAGACCGTCCGCGAGGTCGGCTCCAGCGTGTGGCAGGTCTTCGAGGGCCGCGGTTCCGTGGTCCTGGGCGGCGAAACCAGGACCCTGGCGAAGGGTGACCTGTTCGTCGTCCCGTCCTGGGCAGCCTGGTCGCTGCAGGCGGAGGCTGGCTCTCAAACGGAGTTTGACCTGTTCCGCTTCAGCGACGCCCCCATTTTCGAACGGCTGAACTTCAACCGCACCTACATCGAAGGACGCAACAACAAATGAGACTCCTCACCCTCCGCCTCCCCGTTGAGGGAAAAACAGTCACCAAGGCTGTCCGCCAGGACGGGACCACCCTGACCGAGATCGACGGCTTCGCCGACGTCGGAGAGCTGCTGCGCTCCGCGGACTGGGAAGCCTCCGCGAAGGCCGCCAGCGGCGCCAAGCACCCGCTTGAGGGCGCGGACCTCGACGCCGTCGTCCCCTCCCCGGGCAAGATCATCTGCGTGGGCCACAACTACCGCAACCACATCAAGGAAATGGGCCGGGAAGTCCCCGAGTTCCCGACCCTGTTCGCCAAGTACCAGGAATCCCTGATCGGCCCGAACGATGACCTGGCCCTGCCGCAGGAATCGTCCACTGTCGACTGGGAATCCGAACTCGCCGTCGTGATCGGCAAGAAGGGCCGCCGGATTTCCGAAGCCGACGCCGCGGACCACATCGCCGGCTACGCCGTCCTGAACGACGTGTCCATGCGCGACTACCAGTTCCGCACCATCCAGTGGCTGCAGGGCAAGACCTGGGAGAAATCCACCCCGTTCGGCCCCGCCCTGGTCACCAAGGACGAGTTCAGCGGCGGCCTCATGACCACCGCGGTCGACGGCGAGATCCAGCAGCAGACCCCCACCAACGACGTCGTGTTCACCCCGGAGTTCCTCGTCTCCTACATCTCCACCATCATCACGCTGAACCCCGGCGACGTCATCGCCACCGGCACCCCCGGCGGCGTCGGACACGCGCAGGACCCGAAGCGCTACCTGCAGGAGGGCCAGCTCCTGGTCACCACCATCGAGGGCCTCGGAGAACTGAAGAACCGCGTGGTCAAGGAAGCCTGATGGTTGCCCGCCACGACCAGACGACGGACCCGGAGCTGCTCGCGGCGCTGCTGCAGGCGCGCCGGGGCACGGCATTCTTCGCGCGCAAGCTCAACGAGCTCTCCGACGCGGAGCTCGACGGGCCCTCGCTGCTTCCCGGCTGGACCCGCCGCCACATCACGGCGCACATCGGCTACAACGCCCGGGCCATCGCCCGGCTCATCGAGTGGGCGGCCACCGGCGTAGAAACCCCCATGTACGCCTCCACCGACGTCCGGGACCACGAGATCCACTTCGGCGCCACCCTGAGCCCGATCGCGCTGCGGCACCTGTTCGACCACTCCGCCGTACACCTGAACGCCGAATGGCGGGACCTGCCCGAGGACGCCTGGCACCACAAAGTCCGGACCATCCAGGGCCGCGAAGTACCCGCCAGCGAAACCGTCTGGATGCGCACCCGTGAAGTCTGGATGCACGCCGTCGACCTCGACAACGGCGCCGCCTTCCGGGACATCCCGGTCCCCGTCCTGGAGCGGCTCCTGAAGGACATCACCGGAGCCTGGAAGACCCGCGGCACCGACACCGGCCTCGTGGTCAAGGTGACGGACCGGAATCTCACGTTCGGGGACACGACGTCGGCGTCCCCCACGGTGGTCTCCGGACCGCTGGCGGCCGTCGTCGAATGGGCCGCAGGACGCGGCCACGGCGGCGTCACCGCCACCGGGCCAGGCACTGAAGCCAGTAACGGTCCGGTGCCGGCCGCACCGAAGTGGATCTGAGCTTCTCACCGGCTTAGTCCAACAGCAGACCGGCGGTTTCCAGGGGTCTTCAGCCCAGATGGACCACGGGGGCGTCGCCGCCGGTTCCGGTGAACGTCTTGCGGTCGATGTTGATGAGCAGCAGGGCGATCGGGGCGATCAGGATCGCAACGCCCGCGGCCCAGAGGAAGACCATGGAGTAGCCGGCGGAGAGCGCGGCCAGCGAGGTACCGCCTGCTGTGGCGGCGGCGATGGTGCTGAAGAGCGCGATGCCCAGGGAGCCGCCGATCTGCTGGGAGGCGTTGACCAAAGCGCTGGCGACACCGGAATCATCCCTGTCCACGCCGAACAGGGCGAGGTTCTGCATGGGAACGAAGACCGTGCCCAGCCCGACGCCCATCAGAAGCAGCGCAGGCAGCATGTTGACGAGGTAGCTTCCCTCGGCACTGACCTGGGTGAGCCAGAGCATGGCAGCCGCCATAAAGACCGGGCCCACGGCTGTCGGAATCTTGGCGCCCAGTTTGCGCAGGTTCTTCGCGACGACGGCTGCCCTACCCCTTCACCACCGCCGACGAGCTGCTGGAAATCTGCGACCGCGAGAGCATGTCCATCTCCGACGTGATGCTCGCCAACGAACTCGTCTGGCGCACCGAGGCTGAACTCCGGGACAAGCTCCTGGCGCTTTGGGCGGTCATGCGCCAGTGCGTGGACAACGGCTGCGCCGCGGAGGGCATCCTGCCCGGCGGACTGAACGTCAAACGGCGCGCCCCGTCGCTCTTCCGGACGCTGGCGGCATCAGCGGCCAGCGCCGAGACCGAAGCCCGGAACCCTTCTCCGGTCCAGGTGCCCGCCGACCCGCTGCTCGCCATGGAGTGGGTGAACCTGTTCGCCCTGGCCGTCAATGAGGAAAACGCGGCAGGGGGCCGGATCGTCACCGCCCCCACCAACGGCGCGGCAGGCATTGTGCCGGCCGTCCTGCACTACTACGTTAAGTTCGTGCCCGGAGCCAACGAGGACGGCGTCATCCGCTTCCTGCTGACGGCGGCCGCCGTCGGAATCCTGTTTAAGATCAACGCCTCCATCTCCGGGGCCGAGGTCGGGTGCCAGGGTGAGGTCGGATCGGCCTGCTCCATGGCGGCGGCCGGGCTGTGCGAAGTCCTGGGCGGCACCCCTGCCCAGGTGGAAAACGCGGCCGAAGTCGGAATCGAACACAACCTCGGCTTGACCTGTGATCCCGTCGGTGGACTGGTGCAGATCCCCTGCATCGAACGCAACCCCATCGCCAGCGTCAAAGCCATCAACGCCGCCCGCCTGTGCCTGCACGGCGACGGCAGCCACAAAGTGTCGCTGGATAAAGCCATCAAGACCATGCGTGAAACAGGAGCGGACATGAAAACCAAGTACAAGGAAACCTCCCGCGGTGGCCTCGCCGTGAACGTCATCGAGTGCTGACCCGTGGATACCTTGGAGAGCAGCGCCACTGAATACGTTCTGACCCTCGATTGCCCGGAAACACGGGGACTCGTCCACGCCGTCTCCGGATTCCTGCTGGAGCAGGGCTGCGACATCCTGGAGAGCAAGCAATTCGACTCACAGGACGACGGCCATTTCTTCATGCGGCTCCACTTTGCGTCGTCCGGGGACTCCTCCGGTGGACCGGCCACTCTCGATTCGCTCCGGGAGGCGTTCGTGCCCGTCGCCGAAAAATTTGGCATGCAATGGCAACTGCGTGAACACGGGGCGAAACGCCGGGTCCTGATCATGGTCTCCAAATTCGAGCACTGCCTCAACGACCTGCTGTTCCGCGCCCGCGTCGGCGAGCTGCCCATCGATATTGTCGGCGTCGTCTCGAACCACCCGGATCACCGGGGGATCGTGGAGTGGCACGGCATCCCCTTCTTCCATGTGCCGGTTACGGCAGACACCAAGCCGGCGGCCGAGGAGCGCCTGATGGAGCTCGTCGACCGGCTGGATGTCGAACTGGTGGTGCTGGCCCGTTACATGCAGGTCCTCAGCGATGACCTCACCCGCCGCCTGGACGGCCGGGCGATCAATATCCACCACTCCTTCCTGCCCAGCTTCAAGGGCGCCAAGCCCTACCACCAGGCGCACGCCCGTGGGGTGAAGACCGTCGGCGCCACCGCGCACTACGTCAATGCTGAGCTCGATGAGGGGCCCATCATCTCCCAGCAGGTCGTGGAAGTGGACCACACCTTCGGTCCGGAGGACCTCGTGGCAGCCGGACGGGACACGGAACGCAAGGCACTCTCCAACGCCGTCCGCTGGCACTGCGAGGGACGCGTCTTCCTGCAAGGCAACCGGACCGTCGTGCTGCGCTAGCCACGGTTTGCAGCCAGTGGCGGGGGTCCTCACGCGCTCCAGCCCAGTTGCCGGCCGCCGCAACGCCGAAACCGGGCGTTTTCCGCAGGACCCGCCGGTGTCGGGGGGTATCCCGCGGAACCAACTGGGCAGGAAGGCGGAGCAGCGGAACCTGTTCGACGCATTCCCTTCCGGCGACGGGCACCGCCGTGGCACACTGGGACCACTATCGAGTGACTGGGGGGATTCCAGGTCAGGAGATTGTGATGGGCATTCTGATGCACCCCCTCGATTCGCGCTGCCGGCTGGCGGTGAGCACCTCGTGATGATCGGCTGGGCCTACTTCATGGCCGCCGTCATGACCGTCGACTCGCTCCTGCTGGGACTGTTGCTGTTGAACGTGAAGTGGCCGAAGCGCTGGAAGAAGAACAGCTAGTAGCCCTTAGGCCGTCGGCGCCAGCTCGGCAGCCGGCACGACGACGACGCCAGTCGCCGTCGAGTCCGGGTTCAGCATCCAGCCGACCCGTTTGGCGGTATTGAGCACCACAACACTTTCGACGAGCTCGATTCCGGGAATCCGCAGCTGGAGCGCCTGTTCTGCATTCATGACGTCCGCCAGGGAATGCAGCCACATCAGGATCACGAAGTTGGTGCGGCCCGTGGTGGACGCGCTGAGCCGGATGTTCCGGAAGCTGCGCAGCTCGGCAGCGGCGGTCTCATGCTGGCCGGGAGGCACGTTGGCGAACCACTGGCAGGTCACCGGATATCCCGAGTATTTTTGCGCAATTTCGCACCGGAAAGAGAGCACCTGGCTCGCCAGCACACGGTTCAGCTGCCGTTGGACCGTGGCCGGGCTGCGTCCCAGGGCGCGGGCAATGTCCGCGGCTGCCGCCCGCCCATCCCTTGCCAGGAACGGGATCAGGTCCAGGTGGCTCCGGGGCAGCGGCGCACCCTGGTTTCCGGCGGGCGCCGGACCAGCGGCCTCGGGACCCGCCAGCGCCTGAAGCGCGGTCTTCTGCGACTTGTCCAGGACGTTCAGCCGCCACGCGTAGCCGCCGGCGTGCAGTCGGGTGCACAGCGACGTTTGGTATTTAGTGAGGCCAGGGATCTCCCGGAACTGTGGCATCACCTTGTCGCTGAAGTGGGACAGGGTGGGCGTGATGACCGTCAGCATGAGGTCACGGTTGCTGGCAGCCTCCTCCACCGTGACCACTTCAGGGATGGCCGCAAGCGCGGCCGTGACGTCGCCGCGCAGCTTCATCTCGCAGTCCACCTCCACGAGCGCCAGGCACATCTGCTTCGGATCTCCCATCAGATGAGCCGTACTCCAGGCGGCTCCGGAGGCCTTGAGCCGGTCCCAGCGGGCAGCCAGGGTGGTGGCGTGGGCACCCAGGATACGGGCGGCATCCGACCAGCTGATCCGCGGCGCGATCTGCAACGCGTTGATGAGCTGGAGGTCTTCCTCACTGAGTTCCACTGGACCTGCCCCCTGGATGCATCATTTCTGTTCCACCGATCATACTTCTGCATTTTTCCAGCCATTTCCCGATGTGTGACTCCAGTCACTCCACAATGGGTGGGTACTTACCAATCGTTCGGGAAGAGGGAACATATGACGGTCACCGCCGATGCCAGGGAACTGCACAGCCACATCACCCGGCTGCGCCACGAGCTGCACCAGGAACCGGAGATCGGCCTTCACCTCCCCCGCACCCAGGAGAAAGTCCTCAAAGCCCTCGACGGACTGCCGTACGAAATCACCCTCGGCGAGAGCACGACGTCGGTCACCGCGGTGCTGCGGGGCGGTGCGCCGCACACTTCGGCCGACAAGCCCGTTGTCCTGCTGCGCGCGGACATGGACGGCCTCCCGGTCCAGGAGCGCACCGGCGTCGACTACTCCTCCAGGGTCGACGGCGCCATGCACGCCTGCGGCCACGATCTCCACACCTCGATGCTGGCCGGGGCCGCCACCCTGCTGGCCGAACGCCGTGAGCACCTGGCCGGCGACGTCGTCCTGATGTTCCAGCCTGGCGAGGAGGGTTACGACGGCGCCGGGCACATGATCCGCGAGGGGGTTCTGGATGCCGCGGGCCGGCGTGCGGACGCCGCCTACGGCATGCACGTCTTCTCCTCCCTGGAACCGCACGGCCAGTTCGCGACCAAGGCGGGCGTGATGCTGAGCGCCTCGGACGGGCTGTTCGTCACGATCCTCGGCGCGGGCGGCCACGGCTCAGCCCCGCACGCGGCCAAGGACCCCGTCACCGCCGCCGCCGAGATGGTGACCGCGCTGCAGGTCATGATCACGCGGCAGTTCAACATGTTCGATCCCGTAGTCCTGACCGTCGGCGTCCTGCACGCCGGAACCACACGCAGCGTCATCCCCGAATCAGCGCGCATCGAAGCGACCGTCCGCACGTTCTCCCACGCCTCCCGCGAACGGATGATGTCCGCCGTCCCCACCCTCCTGAAGGGCATCGCCCACGCCCACGGCCTGGAGGTCGACGTCGAATACCGCGGGGAATATCCGCTGAGCATCACGGACGAAAACGAAACCCTCACCGCGGAGAAAACCATCCAGGACCTGTTCGGAGATTCCAGGCTGACCCGTTGGGCCACCCCCCTGAGCGGATCCGAGGACTTCTCCAGGGTGATGGAAGAAGTGCCCGGGACATTCATCGGGCTCAGCGCCGTCGCCCCGGAGGCGGACCACACCGCCACCGCGTTCAACCACTCCCCCTACGCCGCGTTCGACGACGGCGTCCTCGCCGACGGTGCCGCGCTCTACGCGGAGCTCGCCATTGCCCGCATCGCAGCGCTGGCCGCCGGCAACCCCATTTCGCTCGCTTCCTAGCCCTACTACTCCGGAGACATCATGACCACCATCGCTAACCCGCAGCCCGCCACCCGGGCGGCCACGCGGAAGACCCTCCTCGGTACGGGCATCGGGAACGCCGTCGAATGGTACGACTGGGCCATTTACGCCACGTTCACGCCCTTCATCGCCAGCCAGCTGTTCAGCAAAGCGGATCCCGCCTCGGCGGTGCTGGCAACGCTGGCGATCTTCGCCGTAGGTTTCGTGGCCCGGCCGGTAGGTGGATTCCTGTTCGGCTGGATCGGCGACCGCATGGGCCGCAAGACCTCCATGACGCTCGCCGTCGGCCTCGCCTCGCTGGGCAGCCTCATGATCGGCGTCGCGCCGTCCTTCGCCAGCGTCGGAGTCTGGGCGTCCCTGACGCTCCTGGTGGCCCGTCTCATCCAGGGCCTGGCCCACGGCGGCGAGCTGCCGTCGTCGCAGACGTATCTCTCCGAAGTGGCCCCGAAAGAGAAGCGCGGCCTGTGGGCCACCTTGATCTACACCTCGGGCACGGTGGGAATCCTGGCCGGTACGCTGCTGGGCGCCATCCTCAACATGACCCTGAGCGCCGGCGCCATGAACACCTGGGGCTGGCGCGTTCCCTTCCTGGTCGGCGCCGTCCTGGGCCTGTACGCCTTGATCATGCGCTCCAAGCTGCACGAGACCGCAGCCTTCGAGGGCGAGACGGCCTCCGAGAAGCGCGCCCCGATCTGGCCGCAGATCCTGAAGCACCGCAAGCAGGCCCTCCAGGTCATCGGGCTGACGGTTGGCCTCACGGTGATCTACTACATCTGGGGCGTCGTGGCACCGAGCTACGCTGCCACCGTTCTGAAGATCGACCGCGGTGAAACCCTCTGGGCCAGCGTGGTCGCTAACATCGTGTTCATTGTTGCCCTGCCCTTTTGGGGCAAACTCTCCGACCGGATCGGTCGCAAGAAGGTGCTCTGGGCCGGAGCCACCGGGAGCGCCGTCATGCACTTCCCGATGACGTGGCTGCTGAAGGATTCGGCCTGGCAGCTCGCCGTGGGCATGTCCGTCATGCTGATCTTCATCGCCGCCAGCGCCGCGATCGTTCCGGCCGTCTACGCGGAGCTGTTTCCCACCAGCATCCGGACAATCGGCGTCGGTGTCCCGTATTCCATCTGCGTGGCAGTGTTCGGCGGGACCGCCCCGTACCTGCAGACCTGGCTCGGCACCATCGGACTAGCCAACGTGTTCAACGTGTATGCCGTCACGCTCCTGCTCGTCAGCGCGCTGTTCGTCTTCACCATTCCGGAGACCAAGGGCAAGGACCTGACGCACTAGAAGAATCCGGCGCATAATGAAGCCCCCGGCACCGCCAACCCAGGGAAGGATCCCCCAAATGTCAGATTCTGAACTCTCAGCCTTGCGGGAACAAGCCGCCCGCGGTGACCTCGATGCCGTCGCGGAACTGATTGAACGTGCCGGGGAGCGGGGAGATTTTGAAGAACTGCGTCGTCTCGCCGACGCCGGCAGCCGCGACGCAGCGGACCAGCTCGTGGAGCTCGCCTCAGAGAAGGGCGACCTGGACGAGCTCCGTCGTCTCGCCGACGCCGGCAGCCGGGACGCAGCTGAGGTTCTGGACGAACTCAGCGAGGAAAGCCCGCCGGGAGAGGACAACTAGCAGGCCCGGATAGCGCGGCCGCTTCAGGCCCGGGGGGACCAAATGCCGGGTCCCTGCGCCGGTGCGCGGATTGGGGGTTCTTGATCGCGTCCATATCGTGCAACGCTGGTTGCATGGATCTGGAGGTGTCGCCCGCGCTCACGATTCCCGCGTCGGAACTCCGCTGGCGGTTCTCGCGTTCCTCCGGGCCAGGCGGTCAGCACGTCAACACCTCGGACAGCCGCGCCGAACTCTCGTGGAACGTCGCCGACTCCGCGGCGCTTTCGGATGACCAGCGGCTGATGCTGCTCACGCGTCTCGGACGGCGCCTGGTCGCCGGGGTGATCACCGTGACCGCCTCGGAGCGGCGCTCCCAGCTGCGCAACCGCGAGACCGCCCTGGCCAAGCTCGCCGACCTCGTGGCGGAAGGTCTTGCCCCCGAGGCTGCTCCCCGCCGGGCGACCAAACCCACCCGGGGCTCGAACCGCCGGCGCCTCGCCGCAAAGGAACAGCGTTCGGCGACGAAACGGCAACGACAGCGGCCGTCCGCCGAGTAGTACCATCCAGCCGGCCCGCAGGACCGCTCGGGTGGCGTTCACTTCCGCCGCGGCTGAGGATCGACCGCAGGCACTCAGGCACTCAGGCACTCAGGCACTTAGGCGCTTAGGCGCACGTAGGATCGGCAAATGACAACTGACGAGTGGGAACGCCGAATCGCCGCTTTCTGGACGGCGTTCGAGGCATCACCGAGCGATAACGACGGGATCGTCGACGAACTGGACGAACTCGCAGCCGTCTCGCCGGCAGGCGACGGCCGGGGAGATTTCGAACGCGCTTGTATCCGCGACTCAACCGGGCGGACTGCTGACGCCGTTCCCTTCTACAAGGCGGGGCTCGCTGCCGGGCTCGACCCCGTCAGGCAGACACGCACCTGCGTGCAGATGGCCAGCTCGCAGCGGGCGCTCGGACACGCTGACGAGGCCTTGGCGATTCTCGCGCACGCCGATCCGCATGCCTTGGGCGGGGCACCCAGCGCCGTGCGGGCCCTGGCACTCCGGGACGCCGGCCGGCACGACGAGGCGCTCCGCGTCGCGCTAGAAGCTCTCATTCCGCATCTGCCCCGGTACCAGCGCTCCATGGCGAACTACGCGAGACTTTTGACGGACAGCTAGTCCCCCGTCGACGGCGGTAGTCCCGGATGCCCGCCGGCAACCTTAGTTAATCCACTCGGTGTAGCATCGGATCTTCAGTCTGTTCCACTGGCACGGCGCTTTGCCGCGCAGGTCCTTGCCGTGCGCCGAACCCGGGTACCGGGCAGCGCCGTTGCCCCACGCGCCCGCCACACCCGGCAACCGCGTTAGTTCGTTGCTTCTGAAGGAGTTCCCGTGAGTCACCCCAACGGCCAGGCGGGTCCCCAAACCGCCGGGGACGCAAATCCCATGGCCCGCAACAGCGAAAGTCGACCCATCCCGGCAGTGGAAACTGCGTCGCGGCGGTCGGACGCGCCCAGGCCCGGGGTCGGAAAAGTCGTGGCTGTTTCGCTTCTGATCGGGCTGTTGGCCGGAACCCTGGGCCTGGCCCCATGGCTGCTCACCGGGGCACGACTGCCACTCCAGAACTTGTGGGGCACACAGGTTCTGCCCGCACAGATGCCGCTGGCACTCCTGCCGCTGAGCCAGTACGAAGCCACCACACTGGTGGCCCTCATGACCACGGGTGGAGCGGCTGCCGGTCTGGCGGTGCGGCTCTGGTCCCCCGCACGGCGGCGCCTGGCGATGTCGTGCGCAGCCGTCGGTGTGATCCTGGTGCAGGTCACGGCCGCGATTCAGGCGTTCACCGTGGTCGGCGAGGGCCTGGCGCCCGGACCGATGTCGAGTCTCTACCAGGCCGGTCTGCAGGGCGGGGTGGTTGCCGCCGTCGTCGCCGGGCTGGTGGCGCTGTTGCTCCTCGCGGCAAAATCCCGGGCACTGGCCGCCCTGGGTGTGGGTCTGGTGGCGGTGCCGTTTGTCTCTTGGGTGGCGGCCGGAGTGGCTTACGCGGCCGGCGTCGGCAACGTCCCCGTGCTGCTGACGATGCTGTGGCCCTGGTTACCGGCCGTGCTTGTGGGCGGGGCGCTGGCGTGGTGCGGGCTGCGCCCCACGGTCCGGGCACTGGTGTGGGTCGTGGACCTGGGACTGCTCTGGGTGGTCCCCGCGATGTTCACGGCCGTGCAGAGTGTCCTGGGCACGCGGGTGCTGGGAGGAGACCTGCAGGAGATGGCTGCGATGGGCAAACGGGTCTTCGCGGCTGCCCTTGGTTCCGCCGGAGGGGCCGGGCCGAAAATACTGCTGGCGCTGGCCATCGCGCTTGTCGGGGCATTCGTCCGGTTCCCGCCCCGGAAGCCAAGCGAGGCAGGGCAGAGCCGATCACGTGGCCTGAGGCAACAATTGCGACCCCAGAGCACCTGACCGACCTCAGATCCGCCTATGACCCTCGCCGAGACCTATTCGACGATGCTCCCCGATACTGGCTTTGAGGCACCTCTGGACATGGCGATGATCGACGAGTTCGCCCGCCCACCCATAGAAGTCCGCGCGGCCAGCCGGGAACGTGTCTAGACTGGCGCCATGAGGTCGAAGTGGGGGATCTTCCGCTCTGCGGTCGTGCTGATGGTTGCCGGCCTGCAGTTGGCCGCTTGCGCCAGGGCCGACGTCGTTTGCCCTGCGGTCGGGTGGGTCAGCACCGTCACCGTGCGGCTCGAAGGCGACATCACCGCCGTCGACCACGTTGAACTGTGCACCACGACCGGCTGCTCCGTCCCTGAGATGGCCTCGCCCCAGCCCGCGTCCCCGAAATCAGCGGTTCCCAGCTCACCGGACGGCCCTGCACCGTCGGTGGCGCCTTTCGTCGCCGCCCAGACGGCAGCCAATTCCTGGGTTTTCACCGTCCAGGGCCAACTGCCCGGCGAAGTGACAACCCGCGTGCTCGCCCAAGACGGCACCCTGCTCGCCCGGCAGCAATCCCGGCTGGAGTGGACCAGGGTGGGCGGCTCGGAACAATGCGGCGGTCCCATGACAGCACCGCCCATCACCCTCCAGCTCCCGGGCCAGTAACCGCGGGAACCCACCGATGAAAGGACCAGCCATGACCTTCTTCCAGGACTTCCCGGTGCCGCCCCCTCCCCCGCGCGGGCGGGCAGTGAGGTACGTCCCGCCAGTCTGGGCCGGCGCCCCGCCGTACGAGCTTCCGGCCGTCGTCCATATCGGTCAGTTCCTGCACCGGAGCCCGACAATGGTGATGGCCGTCAAGAGCGCCGATGTCTTTTCAACGGGTTGTTCGTTCGATGTGTCCTGGACCATCCGCCGGGGCGACCAGACCGATGAGGAGTGGGCGGATCTCAACGACGTGTTTTTCCGGCCCGGACCCGGCCCCCGCAGGGGCTCCGGCGCAGCGTCGATGCTCCTGTTCGGCGTGGCTTTCCCGGACGGTTCAAAGTCCAGCACCGGCGCGCACCCGCACGGACACTTCGAGGGCACCGACGAGCCTGCCCCGCCGGTCCTCCTGATGAGAAACGGAGGCGGGAGCGGAGGCGACGACGAGCTCTCCGGCTCCGGCGCACTCTGGCTCTGGCCGCTGCCACCGGCGGGCAAACTCCAGCTCGTCGCAGGGTGGAAAGACTTCGGCCTGGAAGAGTGCTCCATTTTCCTGGATGGTTCCCTGCTACGCGACGCCGCCTCCGGAGTGCAGAAATTCTGGTGACCTGCAGATTGCCCGCGGCCCCGGGCCTATGATCGGGGCTATGGGATCGCCCGGAATTTCCCGACGAAGCCTGCTGGGGCTCGGCGCCGTGGCAGCGGCGTCGATCGCGGGATGCGCCGGCGGGACCACATCCAGCCCCACCCCACCCGTAGCCATGCGCACCGGCAGCTTCACGTCACGGTTCCGCCCGCAGGAACCCACCGGCTGGTCCCTCGCCGTACCGGGCACGCCCGACGGCAGCACTTCCGGCTCCCTGCCCGTGGCCCTCTTCCTGCACGGAACAAACTCGGACCACCGCATGGTGTTCGACGACCTCGGCGGTGACCGGCTCCTGGCACGGCACGTGGCCGGCGGCGGAACGCCCTTCGCGATCGCGGCTGTGGACGGAGGCGAAACCTGGTGGCACCGCCGCGCGTCAGGCACAGACACGCAGTCCATGGTGGTGGAGGAATTCCTCCCCTTGCTGGCCGGCCAGGGGCTCGACGCCGGCAGGGTGGCAGTCTTCGGCCTGTCGATGGGCGGTTTCGGCGCCCTGCTCCTCGCCGCCCAGCACCGCCTGCCCGGTCTCCGCGCCGTGGCCGCCATGAGCCCCGCCGTCTGGAGCCTGTACGACGCCGGCCGGTCCGACAACTTTGACAGCGCCGCGGACTTTGCCGCCAACGACATCTTTGCCCTGCGGGCGGAGCTGGAGACACTGCCGAAGAGAATTGACTGTGGAACCTCCGACAACCTGCTCTTCAGCGTGCAGGACTACGTGAAGGACCTGCCTGGGGAACATTCGGGAGGATTCCAGGACGGCGGCCACGACAGCAATTACTGGCGCTCCATCCTCCCGGATGTCCTCTCGTTCCTGGGCCGGAACCTGGCCTAGACCTGGACGGCCGGGTCTAAACCTGACGCCGACCCTGGCATGTTCACTGCGGGGCGAGTGCGCCGTAGAAGTAGGACGCCGTGACGCCTCCGTCCATAAGAAAATCGCTGCCGGTGATGAACCCGCCGTCCGGGCCCATAAGGAGCGCGCCCACGGTGCCGACCTCGTCGGGAGTGCCACCCCGACCCGCCGGGGACAACTCGATCATGCGGCGGTACCCTTCCCCGCGGGGGCCGGAGAGCTCATCTCTGGCGAGCGGGGTGAAGATGATGCCGGGGCTGATTGTGTTGATCCGCGCGCCCCGCTTTCCCCAGCGAACGGCCTCGGCCATCACGCGGAGCGAATTGCCGCGCTTGGCCAGCTGGTAGGCGTGGAGGGAGTCCGTGACCTGGTCGGGCTGCAGCATCGGAAGCGCAAGGAGCTCGTCGGCCGACGTCGTTGCAAGGGCCTTATTTTCCTCGGGGCTCAGGGCAGCCAGGCGGTGCCCTGACTGCGACGCGATGACGACGCCGGCACCGCCAGGGGCGATGACGTCACCAAATTCCTCCAGCAGCACGGCGGTCCCGTATAGGTCCACGGCCAGGATGGTCGCCGGCGAGGCTTGGCTGGGCGAGACACCCGCGGCGTGGATGACACCCGTGACGTCGCCGAATGCCGCGGCTGCGTCGACCAGTGCGTGGATGGACTGCCGCGAAGACACGTCAACGGTCATCGTGCTGACCTCAAAACCGGCGTTGCTCAGCACCTCCGCCGCAGCGTCGGCGTTGCCCTGGTTCAGATCCGCCAACACCACCTGCTTGCCCGCGCTGACGCGCCGGGCGATGGCCTGGCCGATCGACCCGGCTCCCACGAGAACAATGACGTCGCTCATGATGATCTCCTGTCCTGGGGCGGCTGTGCCATACGTCACACCCTAGAAGCCTTCAACGGTGGGCGGGAGGCACTGGGAGTACCTGTATCAACAGGCCCTCCCGCGCGGGGTTCGTCTGCTGTTGTATGGATACTGACCCTGACCAGGATCAGCGGTACAGGGACCAGCCGCCCACGAAAGGAACCCCCATGGCTACATGGCTCATCACCGGATGCTCGACCGGACTCGGCCGGGCCCTCGCCCAGGCGGTGCTCGCCCACGGCCACAACGCCGTCGTCACGGCCCGGAACGTCACCACGCTGCAGGACATCGCGGCCGCTTTCCCGGACACTGCACTCGCCCTTCCCCTGGACGTTACCGACCGGGCACAGATTACCGGGGCGGTGGAGCAGGCCCGGGCGCGCTTCGGCGGCATCGACGTGCTGGTCAACAATGCCGGCTACGGCTACCGCGCCGCGGTGGAGGAAGCGGACGACGCCGACATCCGGCAGTTGTTCGACACCAACGTGTTTGGCGCCGTCGACATGATCAAAGCAGTCCTCCCGGGCATGCGCGCGAACAGGGCAGGTTCCATCCTGAATATCTCTTCCATCGGGGCACGCATCACCCCGGCCGGATCCGGATACTACTCGGCCCCCAAGGCGGCCTTGGAGGGCCTGTCCGGGTCCCTACGCAAGGAGCTGCAGCCGCTCGGCATCAACGTCACCGTCATCGAGCCCGGCGCGTTCCGGACCGACTTCGCCGGCCGCTCCCTCACCCAGTCCGCGACCGCGACCGCGATCGAGGACTACGCGGAGACGGCCGGGAAACGGCGTAAGGAGCACGACACCGTCCACGGCACCCAGCCGGGCGACCCGGCAAAGGCCGCGGAAGCGATCCTGAAAATCGTCGACGGCCCGAACCCGCCGTCGCTGCTGGTGCTGGGCCAGGACGCTTTTGACGCCTTTGCCGCTGTCGCCCAGGCGGAGCGCGCGGAACTGGACCAGTGGCGGGACCTCAGCGTCAGCACGGGCATCGAGGGCTGAGGGCCGGGCGCAGCTATGGCCTCATGCCGGCGCCAGTGCCACTATGTTGGGCATCAGACTCAATGAAATCGCTGGAGTTCCGGGCAGGAAGGTCGCACGGTCATGACCTACATCAACAACTTCGACGATGTGGGACCAGGCGACGCCGCCATGGCCGGGGGCAAGGGCGTCGGGCTGGGCGGCCTCGTCCAGGCCGGGCTCCCGGTCCCGCCGGGGTTTGTGCTGAACACCGCCGCCTATGCGGATTTTGTGGACGGCAACCACCTTCAGGCCGGCATTAATGAGCTGGCCGCGCTGCCGCCGCAGGCGGCGCCCCGGGACTACGAGGATGCCTCCCGGAGGATCCGTGCCCTGTTCACCGCCGGCACCATGCCGGGCGGGATCAGAGCAGAACTCGGCGCTGCCTACGGGCTTCTCGGCACCGGCGACACGGCCGTGGCGGTGCGCTCCTCCGCCACGGCCGAGGACCTTCCATCGGCCAGTTTCGCCGGGCAGCAGGAAACCTACCTGAACGTCGTCGGGGTGGAAGCCCTCGGCGGGGCCGTCAGGGATTGCTGGGCGTCCCTCTGGACGGCGCGGGCCATGGCCTACCGGGCCCGTGAAGGCATCGGACCGGACACGGTGCGCCTCGCGGTGGTGGTCCAGCGGATGATCGAGGCCGAGTCGGCCGGGGTGATGTTCACCGCCAATCCGGCCAACGGGCGCCGCGACCAGCTCGTGATCAGTGCCGCGTGGGGCCTGGGCGAGTCGGTGGTTAGCGGAACTGTCACCACCGATGACGTCGTCGTCGAAGCGGGGACGGGCCGTGTGCTCTCGCGCCGGACCGCGGACAAGGACATCATGACCGTCTATGCGGACCACGGCACGCGGGAGCAGCCGGTGCCCAAGGACCGCCGTCGTCAGCCCGTCCTGGATGACCAGGCGGTGGCCAGGCTGGCCCGCTATGGAACACGGATCGCGGCTCACTTCGGGGTGCCGCAGGACATCGAGTGGGCCCGGGCCGGTGGGGAGTTCTTCATCCTGCAATCACGGCCCGTCACTGCCCTGCCTGCACCGGCGGCTGACACCCCGGATACCTGGCCGGTGCCCTACCCGAAGGGACTCTACTTCCGGGCGAGCATCGTGGAACAGATGCCTGACCCGCTCTCGCCCTTGTTCGCCGACCTCATTGACGGCTCGGTGTCCCGGTCGCTGCGGGCGTTGCTGTCCGAGGCCGTCGGCAAAAATGTCATCCACGAGGACGACGTCGGGCTGCCCACCATCAACGGCTACGCCTATTACTACTACCGCAACGCGGCAATGTGGCGGGTGATGGGCAAGTCCCTGGCCGCGGTGCGCGCCCTGGTCCGCGGCCAGGCGCACATGGGCGTGGGCGGCTGGCGGGAATTTTCGCACCCCCGCTACGAAAAGGTGATCAAGGAATGGTCGGCGAAGCCCATCGGGGAGCTCTCCGGAGCGGAACTGCTGGAAGGCGTGCAGGCGCTGCTGGACGCCGGCACCGTGTACTACACGGCCGTCCAGTCAGTCATTCCGATCGCCGCGACCAGCGAAATCTCCTTCCGGACGTATTACGAGAAGTTCGTGCGGCGCGACGGAGATCCCCCCGCCCAGACATTCCTCCTGGGCTACGACAGTGAACCCATCAGGGCCGAGAAATCGCTGTACGACCTCGCCCTCTGGGCCCGGGGAGTTCCGGGGCTGGCCGCGGCGATTCTCAAGGACCCCACAGCTGTGCTTGTCCAGTCGCAGCGCACCGGGCTCGCCGCTGCCGGGATGGACCCGGCCCCCTGGAAGGAGTGGCATCCCCGATTCCAGGACCACCTCAACCGGTTCGGCCATGCGGTCTACAACCTGGACTTCGCCAGCCCGGTGCCGGCAGACGACCCCTCGCAGCTGCTGGAGACTGTGAAGTTCTACCTCCGGGGGCAGGGCAACGACCCGCACGAGCGGCAACGGCTGTCGGCCGCCCGCCGGGAGGATCAAACCAGCCAAATCATCGCCCGGCTCGGGCCGCGACGCCGGGCCGCATTCCTCCGGCTGCTCCGGTGGGCACAGCACGCCGCCCCGATCCGCGAGGATGCCCTCGCCGACGTCGGCCTCGCCTGGCCGATGCTCCGGCGGATGCTGCTCGAACTCGGACAACGTCTGGTTGACTCCGCCGTCATTTCCGGGCCCGCCGACGTGTTCTGGCTGCGCCACCTGGAGCTGCGCAGCGCCGTCGAGTTTGGCCTCGCCGGGCCGGGCGCGCCGGCGGCCGTGGCGATCACCGGAGCAGACCGCCCCGTCCGCGCCGACGCCGTCGAGAAACGGAGGATGCTGTGGCGGGGACAGGCCAAGGCCGCCACCCCGCAACTGCTCCCGGAGAGCCGGTGGATGGAACGGGCCTTCGGGTCAATGATGCCGGGGCGACCCCAGGACCAGACCGGCGACGTCATCAAAGGTGCCGGGGCCAGCTCGGGCCAGGTCAGTGCCCCGGCCCGCGTCCTGAGGGGACCCGAGGATTTCGCCCGGATGGTGCCCGGAGACGTGCTGGTGGCCCGCATCACCACTCCGGCGTGGACCTCGCTGTTCGCGATGGCCTCCGCCGTTGTTACCGACGTCGGCGGGCCCTTGAGCCACAGTTCTATCGTGGCCCGGGAGTACGGCATCCCGGCCGTGCTCGGTACCGGCGTTGCCACCCAGCGGATTGCGAGCGGCCAGCAGATCCGCGTCGACGGCGACGCCGGCACCGTCACGATCGGGCATCCGGCCGCTACGCAGGGTCAGTGAGTTGGAGGATCCATGGACGGCTATGCCGAACTACGGGCGTTCCGCGCCACACACCCGTACCAGTCACTGACGGTCGACGGCGTCGAATGGAAGTACGTTTCGGGACCCGCCGCGACAGAGGCGGCAGCCGCCGGGGTGCCTGAGGAAGCCGGACCGGCACTTCTCGTCCTGGGCGGCGGCTTCTCGTTCGGCGATTCCGCGTTCCGCACAATCACCGCTTTCGAACGGCGCTTCCGCGTCATCTCCCCTTCTTATCCCTCGGTGCGGACAATGGCCGAACTTCTGGCCGGGGTCGCGGCCATACTCGACGCCGAGGGAATCCGGTCCGCGAGTGTGTTCGGACATTCCCTTGGCGCCGGCGTCGCGCACGCCTTTTCCCGCCAGTATCCGCAGCGGGTGGACAAGCTCGTCTTGTCCGGGTTCGGTCTCTATACCCGGGGGCACACGCGCCTGGTGGGCGCCTTTGTGCGTCTCTTCTCGGTGCTGCCCAAGGCCGCCCTCGCCCGTTTCTACCGGCCGAGGATCGCGCGCCTTCTCGCGGGGGCGGAAGACGACGAGCGTGCGTTTCTCAGCGCCTACACGGAGGACCTCTTCGCCGCACACACGAGGGAATCGGCCCTGGCGCGCCTGGCCGTGCTCCTGGACCTGGCGGCACATCCGGACCGGTACGCCACCACGTCCCCCTTCGAGCGTCCGGAGGACGTGCTGTTGATCGCCGCCTCCGACGACCGCGGCTTCACGCCGCGCGAACGCGAGGCCCTGCTGGCCGCCTATCCCGGCGCCCGGACCTACGTGTTCGGCAAGGGCGGGCACTGGGCGGCGGCCACCCACCCGGCCGAATACGCCGACGTCGTCGGACGCTTCCTCGACGGCCGGCCTTTATCCGCGGGGCGGGGCGAAAACCCTGCCGTCCCGCCGGAGCATCCGTTCCCCGAACGCGGCCGGGACGACCGGGAGCCAGGGCCGTCCGTGACGCTGGACGCCAGGCTCGGGGCTTTCCGTGCCAGCCACCGGTACCGGACGCTCGACGTCGACGGCGCGCGCTGGCGCTACCTTGCCGGCGGCACGGGTGAGCAGACGGTGCTTCTGCCCTCCGGTGGGACCAGGATGCCGGACATGTACCTGCTGCTGATCGAAGCGCTGGAGCGGGACTTCCGCGTCCTGGCACCGGCCTATCCTGCTGGCGCCGGCATCGCCGGGCTCGCGGACGGGATGGCGGCGATCCTCGACGCCGAGGGCGTCGCGCAGGCGGATGTGCTGGGCTCCTCCTTCGGCGGTTTTGTGGCCCAGACCTTCGCCCGCAGGCATCCCCAACATGTGCGGCGCCTCGCTCGCGAATACCGGGAGTCCCGCCGCGGCCCCGCTCCCTTTGCTCCCGTTCCTGATCCGCTTCCTTGCCGTCCTTCCACAAAACGTTGTGCGTTCGCTGACCGGCTGGAACCTGCGCCGCTGGTTTGTCCCGGGCTCTCAGGACGACGCGGTGTTCTGGGACAGGCTGCTTTCGGACATCCTCAGCCGGCTGGGCAAGGAGGATCTGCTGTCCGCCCTGCGGGAGATGCACGAGTTCGCGCATCTCCCGGCCTTAGCGGGAGCGGGGGCGCCCACGTCCACGACCCCGCCGACGCCGGTGCTGCTGATCGAATCGGAGCGGGACGAAGTGTTCCCACCCCAGGCACGTGCGGCTCTCCGCGCCCTCTATCCCGCGGCGGAGGTCCGACTCTTCGCCGGCGCGGGCCACGGAGTGATGGCAACGCGGTCCGCGGAGTACATCGATGCCGTGCGGGAATTCCTGCGCAGACCGTGGCCCGGACCGCATCTTGAACCAAAATGAGGTCGGCGCCAAAGTCAGAGCCCAACGTCGAGGAGGGTGTGCATGGAGAAACCAACGCTGTCGTCCGAGGCCATTGATCCCGGGCCTTTCTTCCACGGCACGAAGGCTGACCTGAAGCCGGGGGACCTGCTGGAACCCGGCCATAGCTCGAATTTCGGGCAGCGCAAGAGGGCGAACTACATCTACCTGACCGCAACCCTGGATGCGGCTACGTGGGGAGCGGAACTCGGGGACGGACAGGGACCAGGCAGAATCTACCGGGTGGAGCCCACCGGCCCCTTTGAGGATGACCCCAATCTGACGGACAAGAAGTTCCCGGGCAACCCAACGAGGTCCTACCGCACCGAAGCGCCGCTGCGAGTAGTTGACGAGGTCTTTGGTTGGCAGCCGCACTCCCCCGAGGTGCTCCAGAACATGCGGAACCACCTTGAAGAACTTAAGCGGCTTGGCATCGAGGCCATCAACTGAACTCCGGCGCTGCGTCAGTCAAAGATCTTGCTGGAGCCCAACGACGACGTCGCAGTCGACGGCCAAGGGTGCCTGTCATCCTGATGGGACCTTGGCCTCTGGGAGCGCGGTACGGGAATTGACGCGTTTGTCATCGAGCCCGGGCACACGCCGATCGTGTTCGCCGGATGCGAGTTTGTGGCCTTCACCCCAACCGAGGAGGCGAAGCAGCAAAGCGCGGTGATGATGCCCAACATCATGAAGTTCGCCGAAGAGCAAGGAATCGAACTGCCAGGGCAGCAGACATAGGTCCTAGGCGGAAGTAAACGTAGTCCCGCCCGTCCTATTCCGCGCCCGGCAGCGCCCGCCGCTGCGGCCACAGGGTCACCGACTCCAATGCGGAGAGCGCCCGCGCCATGGCCTGGGCCTCCGCCGTGAACAGGTGCCCGTGGACCCTCTGGCTGCACAGCCGCAGCGCCTGGCCGCGGTCCAGGCCGAACCAGTCCATCACGGTGTCGATGCCGTGCGGGCTGAGCCGCCAGGTTTTGTCCGCGTCCTTGACGATCGCGTCCTCGACCGAGATGGCTTCCCGGCGGGAATCGTGGCCGTCGATGATGTCCAGGATGGCCGGGACTTTCCCGGCGTCGTACGCTGCATCGGCGAGGATCCCGGCGGCGAGCCGGGCGCCTTCCTTCTCGTGCAGCAGCACCAGATCCGGCCGGCCGCCGCCGGGCGCGATCGCCTGCAGGACCTCCGCGGGCGGCACCTGCGACCAGCCGATGTCGTGCAGCATGATCGCAGGGAGGACGACGGCGGCATCCGCCTCGGGGTGCGCCTCGAGCAGGGCCACGGCCAGCCCGAAGGCGTAGAGCGTGTGGGCGTCGTTGTCGCGGACTTTCAGGTACGGCGCCGCCCGGTCCCAGATGGCGGCGAGGTCCGGGTCCAGGGTGATGACGCCGTCGGGCTCCGCCTCGATCCCTCCGGCGATGTCCAGGCTGGAAAGGTTGGCTTCGGGCTGCAGTTTGGTCATCCCGCCAGCGTGCCCGCCCACCGGGCCCGCGGGCAAGGACCACCTTCCGCCCAGCGGAACAAGAAGGGCCCGGCCGGTTCGATCCGGCCGGGCCCATTCCTGTGTGGAGCTACACCAGGGTGGAGGTGTCGATCACGAAGCGGTACCGCACGTCGGAGGCGAGCACGCGCTCGTAGGCCTCGTTGATCTTGTCGGCCGGGATGACCTCGATCTCGGCGCCGAGGTGGTGCTCGGCGCAGAAGTCGAGCATTTCCTGCGTCTGGCGGATGCCGCCGATCATGGAACCGGCGAAGGAGCGGCGTCCGGCGATCAGGGCGAACGCGTTCACGGGCAGCGGTTCGGCCGGGGCGCCGACGTTCACGAGGGCGCCGTCGAGGGTCAGCAGCTGCAGGTAGGAGCTGATGTCGATCGAGGCGCTGACCGTGTTGATGATCAGGTCGAAGCTGCCGGTGAGGTCGGCGAAGGTGTTCTCGTCGCTCGTGGCGAAGTAGTGGTCCGCGCCGAGGCGCAGGCCGTCTTCCTGCTTCTTGAGCGACTGCGAGAGGACGGTGACCTCGGCGCCCATGGCGTGGGCGATCTTGACGGCCATGTGGCCCAGGCCGCCGAGTCCGACGACGGCGACCTTCTTGCCGGGGCCGGCGTTCCAGTGGCGCAGCGGCGAATAGGTGGTGATGCCGGCGCACAGCAGGGGTGCGGCGACGTCGAGCTCGATGCCCTCGGGGATGGTGACGACGAAGTCCTCGGTCACAACGACGTGGGTGGAGTAGCCGCCCTGGGTGACGGTGCCGTCGCGGTCCACGGCGCCGTAGGTGCCGGTGTTGCCCTTGAGGCAGTACTGCTCCTCTCCGGCCTGGCAGTTGACGCATTCGCGGCACGAGTTGACCATGCAGCCGACGCCGACGCGGTCGCCCACCTTGTGTTTGGTGACGGCAGAGCCGACTTCGGTGACGATGCCGGCGATTTCGTGGCCCGGTGCCAGCAGGTAGGACTGCGGTCCCCAGTCGCCGCGGACGGTGTGGATGTCCGAGTGGCAGATGCCGGCGAACTTGATGTCAATCAGGACGTCGTGCGCGCCGACGTCGCGGCGTTCGATGGTGGTGGGGACGAGGGGTTCCGTCGCAGAGGTGGCGGCGTAAGCATTAACGGTAAGCATGGATCTCCTGCTTGTGGGGTTCTGGGGGGTGCCCCGGCGTTCGGCACCGGTCAGGTGCGGCCTTTCGGCCCGGACGTCATCGGGGGCACTCTCCATCAAACACCATTCGGCTTCCGGTGAGGGAGGCACTGCTGGTAGGGGTACTGGCAGGGCCTCCCTTGCGGCGCCGCACCCTCTAACGTTGAAGGCATGGACAATCAGAGCGAGACCCGGGACTTCCTTTCCACCCGGCGGGCGAAAATCACGCCCGAACAGGCGGGACTGCCGGTCTACGGCGGCAACCGCCGCGTCCCCGGACTGCGGCGCGGCGAGGTTGCCATGCTGGCCGGTGTCAGTGTCGAGTATTACACCCGACTGGAACGCGGCAACCTCTCCGGAGTCTCCGAGGGCGTGCTGGAATCGCTGGCAAGGGCGCTGCAGTTGGACGAGGCGGAGCAAGCGCACCTGTTCGACCTGGCCCGAGCCGCGAGCAGCAGCCGAAAGCCCCAGCGCCGCCGCGCCACTTCCCAGCCGGTCCGTGCTGGCGTGCAACTGATGCTTGACGCGATCACCAACGCCCCGGCGTTCGTGCGCAACGGGCGCCTGGACATCCACGCCGCCAACCAGCTCGGCTACGCACTGTATTCCGAGATGTACGCCAGCCCCGTCCGGCCGGCCAACCACGCCCGGTTCATCTTCCTGGACAACCGTTCCTACGGGTTTTACCCGGACTGGGACCGCGCCGCGAATGACACGGTCGCCATCCTGCGCACCGAGGCCGGCCGCGACCCGTATGACCGCGGCCTGACCGACCTCGTCGGGGAACTCTCCACCCGCAGCGAGGAATTCCGCACCCGGTGGGCCGCCCACAACGTCCGCCAGCACTACACCGGGATCAAGCACCTCCGGCACCCTGTGGTCGGCGACCTGCACCCGATGTATGAGTCCCTGGAGCTCTCCGCCGATGCCGGGCTGTCGCTACTTGTTTATACCGCCGAGCCCGGCTCGACCACCGAGGACGCCCTGCGGCTGCTGGCCAGCTGGGCCGCGACGCAGGGGGCCGCTCAGGAACCGCTGACGCAAGGCTAACGGGGCCCGGCTAGGTGCCGGCCACGATGCGGCCAATGATCAGGCGCATGATCTCGTTGCTGCCTTCGAGGATCTGGTGGACCCGCAGGTCCCGGGCGATCTTCTCCAGTCCGTACTCGGAAAGGTAGCCGTAGCCCCCGTGGAGCTGGATGGCGCTGTTGGCGACGTTGAAGCCGGCATCCGTGGCGACCCTCTTAGCCATGGCGCAGAGCTTGACGGCGTCGGGCGCGCCGCGGTCCAGCGCGTCCGCTGCCCGCCAGAGCAACGTCCGGGCGGTCACTAGCTCGGTTTCCATGTCGGCCAACTGGAACAGCAGGGATTGCTGGTTGATCAGCGGACCGCCGAACGCCTCGCGTTCCTTGAGGTAGGCCACCGACTTGTCCAGAGCAGTCTGGCCGCCGCCCAGGGAGCAGGCGCCCATGTTGATGCGGCCTCCGTTGAGCCCCTTCATCGCGATCCCAAAACCGCTGCCTTCCTCGCCGAGGCGGTTGGCAGTCGGAACCCGGACATTGTCGAAAATAACCTGGCGGGTCGGCTGGGCGTTCCACCCCATCTTTTTCTCGTTCGGACCGAACGACAGGCCCGGGGTGTCCGCCGGGACAACGATGGCGGTGATGCCGCGGTTTCCGGTGTCGGCGGTGCGGGCCATCACGATGTAGTAGCTCGATGACCCGGCCCCGGAGATAAACTGCTTGACGCCGTTCAGCACGTACTCTTCGCCGTCGCGCGCTGCCCTGGTGCTCAGCGCGGCAGCGTCGGAGCCGGCGCCGGGCTCGGTAAGGCAGTAGCTGCCCAGCGCTTCCATGGAGGCAAGTTGCGGCACCCACTGGGCGCGCTGCTCATCGTTGCCGAACGAGTCGATCATCCAGACCACCATGTTGTGGATGGAGATGTAGGCGGCAATGGTCGGATCGGCCTTGGCCAGTTCCTCGAAGATCAGCACCGCATCGCTGCGTGTGAGCCCGGACCCGCCGAACTGCTCCTGCACATAGATGCCGCCCATACCCAGGGCGCCGGCTTCTCGCAGCACGTCCACTGGAAAGTGTTTGGTCTCGTCCCATTTCGCGGCGTTGGGGGCCAGGGCCTCGTTGGCGAAGTCCCGCACCATCGCAACCAGCGACTGCTGGTCCTCGTTGAGTTCAAACATACCCAGTCCTCCGAAGCATAGATTTTGACTCAATGTAGTACGACGGGCCAATAATTACTAGGACTTCCTACTATGTAATCTCCACGACAAGAGCGCCCGGGCCAACTACCCGCGATAGCCGGCGGGCCGTGAGACTGCACATATTGGTTGACTTTCAAGTATTAGTGCCAAGCTATATGCATACGCATATACATGCGCAGCGCGGAACACCGACACAACGGTGACCGCAAAATCGCACACAGATTGGACTGACCCATGCAGCTCGCGAACAAGGTCGCATTCATCACCGGCGGCGGATCGGGGCTCGGCCTCGCCACCGCAAAGACCTTCATCGCAGAAGGTGCGAAGGTCATGATCTTCGACTTCAACCCCAAGTCGCAGGAGGTCGCCGACGAGATCGGCGGGAAGTTTTTCCAGGGCGACGTCTCGAAGGCCGAGAGCGCGGAAGCCGCCGTCGCAAAAACGGTCGAGGAATTCGGCAGCCTTGACATCGCCGTCGCCTCGGCGGGCGTCGGCGGCGAGGGCGACGTCGTCACCTCGACCGTCGAAAACTGGGAGCGCACCAACGGCATCGACTACTCGAGAGTGTTCTACACCAACAAGTACGCCATCGAGCAGCTCCTCAAACAGGGCAACGGCGGCGTCGTCGTCAACCTCGCTTCGATGTTCGGCCTCGTGGCCATCTCAAACAACATCGCATACTCGGCCTCGAAGGGCGGCGTCGTGAACATGACCCGCGCCGCCGGGACGATGTACGCGAAGGAGGGCATCCGCGTAAACGCGGTGGCCCCGGGCGTCATCCGTACCCCGCTCATCGACGAGCCGACCCTCGAACAGTATGCAAAGCTGCACCCGGCCGGCCGCGTGGGCGAGGCACAGGAAGTCGCCGACCTCATCACCTTTCTCGCGAGCGACAAGGCGAAGTTCATCACCGGCGCGACCATTCCGATCGACGGCGGCTATACCGCCGTCTCATACGAAAGTAAGGATGGTCAGGCTGCGTTGGCGGCGGTGATGGTGACGTTGAATCCGAGGCTCTTGAGTTTCTTGATGGCGTTGTTCTTGGCTTTGATCGGGTCCAGGCGGGTGAAGTGATCGGCGCCGGGGTCGGCGTAGCATTCGCCGTCGGCGAGCATGTGCCAGACGGCGGTGAGGATGGAGTGTTCGACGGCCACGGTGGCTTTCATGGGTCCGCGGCGGGTAGCGACGCGCCAGTATTTTGCGGCCAGGTAGGTGTCCTTGCTCCGGGAAGCGGACAGGGCCGCGATGCCCAGGGCGCCTTTGAGGTATTTGTTGCCGGGCAGGATGTGGGCTGACTTGATCCGTCCGGCGGATTCGTTGGCGCCGGGACAGACGCCGGTCCAGGAAGCGAGCCGGCCGGGTGTTTCGAAGCGGGACATGTCCGCGCCGGTTTCGGCGATGATCACGTCGGCGACTTTGAGTGAGACTCCGGGGATGGTGGCCAGGAATTCCCTGGCGGCACGAAAGGGCTCCATCGCTTCCTCGATCCGTCCGGTGAGCGCGTCGATGATGCGGGACTGGGTATCGATCTGGTCCAGATGCAACCGGGCCATGAACGCGTGATGGCTTCTGAAGCGGCCGGTGAGGGCCTCCACGAGCTCGGGGATTCTTGAGCGGAGGGTGCCTTTGGCGAGGCCTGCGAGGACCTCCGGGTCGCGTTCACCGCTGACGAGGGCTTCGAGCATCGCCCGGGACGAAACACCGGTGAGGTCCGAGACCACGGAGGAGAGCTTGATCCCGGAGCCTTCCAGGAACTTCTCCAGGCGCTGGATCTCGCGGGTCCGGTCACGGGTGGCAATGGCCCGGGCCCTGGTCAGGTCCCGCAGTTCACGGATCGGTTCGGGCGGGACGAACGAGGCCCGAAGCAGCCCGTGCGCGCCCAGCTGAGCGAGCCAGGCCGCGTCAGAGACATCGGTTTTGCGGCCCGGGATGTTCCTTGCGGCCTTGGCGTTGACCAGCATCACCGGCAGCGTTTCTTCGAGGAGATAGAAGAAGGGTTTCCAGTAATCGCTCGTGGCTTCCATGACGACCGTGGTGACGTGCTCGCGTTCCAGGAAGTCCCGCAGGGCAAGGATCTGGCCTGTGGTTGCGCCCCACGTTGTGACCGTGGAGGTGTAGGTTCCGGTCCGCTGCCCGGGCAGCCGGAGACAGACCTTCGCGTCGCGTTTGGAAACATCCAAACCGGCAGCCCGCTCGTGCACGATATCCATGACTGTTCCTCCTGACACCTTGACCTCGTTATGTCGGCGTCTGCCGAGGGGAGGACAGGGAAAACAGAGGAATCTAACACTCGTGCTCCAAAGGCAACAATCCACGGTTCCCGTGGAAGCCCTCCGCGCCACGCTAGCCCACAGGCTCAACCACAGCACCACAGACGGACCGGCGTCCACCGCGGCAGACACCTCCATGATCCGCCCGAAACCTCATCCGCGGCCAGAGCCCGGGGCGAGGCAACCGCATACTTTCTCCCACCACGGCGCGACAGCGACGCTGGACCGCTAATACGAAACCGACAGCATCCGAGCGCGCCCCCTCCATCCGAGGGGGCGCACCTCGTTCCCGGGCCCGCGGGCTCCCGGGTTGTCTCCTGATCATTGCCGGAACAGCCCGATAACGCTGCCGTAATGCGAATCCCAGTCAAGGAAACCCCGAACACCTGCGGAATTATCCGCCTACTCGACCTCTAACCCTTCGACCATTGCCGGGGCGATACCCAGCTACCCGTCGAATAGACAGATCCGAAGTCGTCTCTGTGTCCGCTTGGGGTACCAAAGAGGCGTCGCCAGTTAGGAGTCGCAACCACTATCCCGCGCCCGCAAACCTGAGGTCGCGGCTCGCCCGGATGTGAGGATTGGGGTCATCGGGCTGGGGAGTTTGTCATTACCGCAGCCTGTGAGTCTGCTCCTAAAGCCGATATTGGACCTTACGGAAACCTGGATCGAAGTAGTCACCGCTATGGGCATCGCTCCGACAGAGTTACAGAGTCTGGAAGCAACAGAGTCAATTATCGAACGAAAAACACCGGGATCCCGAACACCTGGAACCGAAGAAGGCACCGGAACGCTGGTTCCCTGATGTACGACTGCAGGGCTAACTGTTGAGATGCGAGTAGGGGCGGCCCCATTGGACCGCCCCTACTGCGTTGTCTCGAAATTAAGCTTCCGCTAGCGTCTGCGATCGCTCTTCTTTGCCGCCCCGCCGGGGTCTAGGGAGCCCTTGGGGAAGCTATTGGGAAGCGCGGGGCGGTTGGTCTCTACAGGGTTCGCGGCCTTGGACGATGCGGGAATCTATTCGCCAGATATCGATTCCGTCTGCCTGGTGAACCAGCACTCTGCCCGGCCCCGTTGGTCAGGTAAATCCACATTGTGAGCTGAACAAAGCTTCGGTTCCCCTGGGACTTCACCCCTCTCCGGGAAACCGTCCGCCGATCAGTCGTGTCATGTTCTCCGCTGCTGCCAGAAGCGGTTCCACCCATGCCTCGCAGGTCTCACGGGGCATCCGAAGCGTCGGGCCGCTAATTGTCACCGCACCGAGCAGGGCGGCGGCAGCATCGAAAACCGGGGCCGAAAGACCGGAAGCACCGTCTTCACGCTCACCCACCGTGATGGCGAATCCGACCACTTGGGTCTCCTTCACCGCAACTTCCAAGGGATCGCACATGATGGCGTCCATTAGTTCCGTGTCCCAGGCCAGCAGGACACGTCCCGCAGAACCGGCGCGAAGGGGGGCGCCTGACCGCCTCCTGACCCCGAGGAGGCGGCGCGACATCCACCGTGGCGCCGCTTCCGGCCTTAATCCGGAATCTACGACCACCGCGGCGACATCGTCGCTGCCGTCCTGCACTTGTCCAACAGGCTGTTGGACGTTTCGAACGGGCGGCTAGCACTGGATCCGCGGCAGCCACCATAACGCCGCCACCCGGAACATTGCTTTACAAAAATATCCGTTATCGGCATTAGAAAATGGCCTAGGGGACCGCTTCGCCGAACGGATTTCTCCGTGTCGGTCGGACGCTGATACCCCTAGCCGGCTGGCAATGGTTGCGGCGGGACGGCATCGAAGACTGTCGGGGCTTAACCTTTCTGGTCTGATTAGTGACGTCGATCTCCACGATGGTGTGGAATCCGGCTATGGACGGGAGGGGTTATCGAAGTCCTTTGTTGCTGTGAGCCAAGGCGATGGCCTCTGTCCGTGAGCTGACGCCAAGTTTTCTGAACAGATTTCGGACGTGAAACTTGACCGTGTTTTCGCTGATATCCAGGGCTGAGGCGATCGCCCGGTTGCGTTGGCCGGCCGCTAGATGCTGGAGGACTTCCAGTTCCCGGGGGGCAAGATTCCATTCCTCGGCCTCCCCTGCCGGGGCGACCGGCGGGTCGAGGGGAAGAGTTACCGAGACGTCTGCCCCCCAGCCGGGCATCACGTCGATCTGCATCCGTCCGGCAAGGGCTTGCACTCTGCGGTTCAGGCGACCGACGGTGTGAGATTCGGCGGCGAGGGCTCCTGCGCCGTCGTCGCGTACGTTGATCAGCAAGTTTTCCCCGTCGCAGTCCCACTGCACCCGGACCCTGCGGACCTCCGGCTGTTCCATCATGGCCAACGCGAGTCCGCGGACGATGGCCCGAGCTGCATGGGCGACTTCGCCGGGAAGGGCCCTTCCATTGATTGGCGGTTCAATGAACTGGACGTCTATCCCGCTGTAGTTCGTGAGCGGACGCAAGTCCTCCCGCAAGCGCCTGAAGGCGGTGGCGACCGGTTCTTCGACGAACTCAGCAGTGCGATCACTGAGGGTGCGAAGACCTACGAGGGCTTTAGCCGTCAGGTCGGTGACCGTCTTACGGGCCGATGCGTCGTCCAAGGCGGATGATCGAAGCGCGGCCATGAGAGTTTCCAGCGTCGTGGAGTGTTGATCGACGAGATCAGCCGTTACGCGGACTCGTTCGGCTGAGGCGGCTCGTGATTCAAGGAGGTATGACGGCGGCGCGTCAGCCACCTTTTCCTGGATCCGCTTGGCGCAAACTCGCCACAGAAACGTAACAAGGTCTACTGCTGCGCGGTATCCAGGGTCTCCCTCGAGCGGGTGGGGATCTGTCAATACCAGAAGGGCGTGACTGGGGGCGTACTTCATAGCGAGAATGGGCCGTGATCGGCCGGCGATTTCGGCGTGGCCGAGCCAAGGGGAATCATCCATAAGGGTGGCACGGAGCCTGTCGAGCTCCGCAATCGAGACACTAGAGATGATTTCTTCATCACCGGTCTTCTTCTGAGGGCGTCCAGTGCAGTCCTCAGTGAATATGACCAGGGCGCTGCAGCCAAAGTACGGAAGTAAGGCCGCGCGAAGCTGCTGGGCAATTTGACTCAGGGGTGCGTCTGCCAACGAAGCGACGGCTTGCAGCAACTGCCAGTGAGTGGTCATAGGTAATGCAGGCATAGCACCGATCCTATTCTGAGTGCACAACCGGGCGGGCCCGAAGGGGAGAACTACCCGAAAGTGTAGGGAAAACCATCCCATGAGGGCGTTACGCCTACCCTAACTTCTCGGGATGATGGATTGACAACGTAACCAGCGTTGAGGCCGTTGGCCGCCATCCACCCGAGTCGAAGGATACTAACGTGAGTCCGACTGCAACTGCCCACGCCGACGACACCGAACGTGCGCTTACCCTGAACCTCGCGATGATACAGAACGAGATCGCGGCCACAGCAGCTGAAATCGACGAGACCCAGCTGTCCACTTTGGCCGCCCACCTCCGCTTGGCAGAGCGGGTGTTCGTTTCCGGTGCCGGCCGGAGCGGGCTGGTGCTGCGGATGGCGGCCATGAGGCTGATGCACTTGGGCCTCATCGTCCATGTCGCAGGCGACACCACCACCCCGGCAATAGGTCCCAACGACGTGCTGCTCGTTGCCTCCGGGTCGGGAACGACGGCTGGTGTAGTTAAGGCCGCGGAAACAGCAACCAACGTGGGTGCGGCTGTCTGTGCCATGACGACCAACGACGCGTCGCCGCTGGCGGCCCTTGCCGATGCCCTGGTCCTTATCCCTGCGGCGCAAAAGACCGACCACGGATCAAGCGTCTCAAGGCAGTACTCCGGGTCCCTGTTCGAACAGGTTGTTCTCCTGGCAACGGAGTCCGTCTTCCAGACTTTGTGGGACAGGACGGCCGAACCGGCTGAGAATCTCTGGCCCCGGCACGCAAATCTTGAATGACCTATTCGCGTTTCCCTACTCCTCCAAGTTCCCTACAGAAAGAGACAACATCATGAAACTTCAGGTTGCAATGGACCTCCTCACCATCGATGACGCCCTCGAGTTGGCCGGCAAAGTCGCCGAGCACGTGGACATCATCGAACTTGGCACGCCGCTCATCAAGGCCGCCGGTCTCGCGGCCGTCACCGCCATCAAAGAAGCCCACCCGAATAAGATCGTCTTCGCCGACATGAAGACGATGGACGCCGGAGAACTCGAAGCCGATATTGCCTTCACGGCAGGCGCCGACCTCGTGTCTGTCCTTGGGAGCGCCGACGACTCGACCATCGCAGGCGCCGTCAAGGCGGCCTTGGTCCACAACAAGGGCATCGTTGTGGACCTTATCGGTGTGGCAGACAAGGTCTCCCGTGCGAAGGAAGCACGTGCCTTGGGCGCCAAATTCGTGGAGTTCCACGCGGGCCTGGATGAGCAGGCCCAGCCCGGATATGACCTCAACGGACTGCTCAGCGCAGGCGAAGAAGCCCGGGTGCCCTTCTCCGTAGCCGGAGGCGTAAACCTCAGCACCATTGAAGCCGTACAGCGTGCCGGTGCTGACGTTGCTGTGGCCGGCGGTTCGATCTACGGTGCTGCCGACCCCGCGCTTGCCGCCAAAGAGCTGCGGGCCGCCATCCTCTAACTCCCCTCGCGTCGCGGCTGTCCGTGAGAGAAATCCACGGGCAGCCGCACCGGTCGCACTCAAACGCCCTGCCTCGGATCCCCTCAGGGGGGCCGGAAACCCTCTCTCGTCCAACAAGCCGTGGTCCGGGCGAGGCCAGCCCAGGGCGGCGGGAGTGGTGCCAGCAAGGCTTGAAAGTTACCGCTGTCGGCATGTGGTCCGGCTGGAAGGCGTGTTGACGTGCTCGCAACACACGGCAACACGCTTTCCAGCCGGACTGGATGAGACCCCGAATTAGCCTGAACGATCAATGATCGCGGAGTGACCCCAACCGTGAATCCGAATGGCCCCAAGGGCATGACGCGCCTGCCCCGGCAGACTGACGAATTTTGGCTTCCCAGCGCGCCGATACCGTTCCCCCACACTCAGCACTCGAGGTTTTTGTTTTCCCATGACGACTCTCAGCTACGACGCCACGGGCGCCGCCCGCCTGGCCCACGATCAGCACCTGCCCGCCCTGCTCGCAGACAAGGTGGCCACCCGGATCTTCGCCAAGGACGCCACTCTGTGGGGCCCCGACGCCGAGGCCGAGGCGTCCGTCCGGCTCGGCTGGGTGGAGGCGGCCACCGTCTCCCAGCAGCTCGTCGCGGACATCCTGGCCCTCCGGGACGCCCTGCGCGCCGAGGGCGTCAGCCGGATTGTGCTGTGCGGCATGGGCGGTTCCTCGTTGGCCCCCGAGGTCATTGCCGGAACCGCCGGCGTCGAGCTGACCGTGCTCGACAGCACCGATCCGGAGCAGGTCGCCGCCGCACTCGCGGACCGGCTGAACGAAACTGCGATCGTGGTGTCTTCCAAGTCCGGCTCCACCCTGGAAACCGATTCCCAGCGCCGGATCTTCGAGCACGCGTTCACCGAGGCCGGACTCGACGCGAAGAGCCGGATCATCATCGTCACCGATCCCGGCTCGCCCCTGGACAAGGCCTCCCGCGAGGCCGGCTACCGCGCCGTTTTCAATGCGGACCCCACCGTCGGCGGACGCTACTCGGCGCTCACCGCGTTCGGGATGGTGCCGTGCGGCCTGGCCGGCGTAGACATCCAGGCCTTCCTGGACGAAGCTGAAGAGGCCGCCGAGGTCCTCAATGAGGACGGCGAAGAAAACATCGGCCTCGCCCTCGGCGCCGCGCTGGGCGGCACCAACCCGCTGCGCAACAAGATCGTCATCGCCGAGGACGGCTCGGGTATCAAGGGCTTCCCGGACTGGGCCGAACAGCTCATCGCCGAATCCACCGGCAAGCTCGGCACCGGCGTGCTGCCCGTCGTCGCCGGGCCCTCCTCACCGGAGGCCACCCTCGGCGCCCCCGACGTCCTGGTGGTCCGCCTCGTTGCGGCGGACGCCGACGTCGAACTCGGCGAAAACGAGGTCGCGATCGCCGGCGGCCTGCCCACCCAGATGATGACCTGGGAATTCGCCACTGCGGTGGCCGGCCGCCTCCTCGGGATCAACCCCTATGACCAGCCCGACGTCGAAGCCGCCAAGGTGGCTGCCCGCGGACTGCTGGACGCCCAGCCGGAACCGACGCCGGCAGCCTTCACCGACGGCGCCATCGAGGTCCGCGGCGGGGAGTGGCTGGGCGGCGCCAGCACGGCCGCCGGTGCCGTCAGCGCGCTCCTCGGCGAACTGGGCCCGGACAGCTACCTGAGTGTCCAGGCCTACTTCGACCGGCTCGCCTACGCGCCCCTCGAGGGTGTCCGGGACCAGTTGGCAGCCGTCAGCGGCCGTCCCGTGACGTTCGGCTGGGGCCCGCGTTTCCTGCATTCCACCGGGCAGTTCCACAAGGGCGGGCCTTCGATCGGCGTCTTCCTGCAGGTGACGGCCGCGGCCGGCACTGACCTGGCCATTCCGGACCGGCCCTTCACCTTCGGCGAGCTGATCTCGGCCCAGGCCGCCGGCGATGCGCAGGTGCTCTCCGAACATGGCCGCCCGGTCCTCCGGCTCCACTTGACGGACCGTGCGGCCGGCGTCCGCCAGTTGCAGGACCTTGTGTCCACGCTGGCCGGCCAGGCAGTCCCCTCCACCGAAAGCTAAGGCACCCACGCAACCATGCCAGACAAATACAACAGCGGCCGGACGTCCGCGGGCCGGGGGCGCAACCCGCTCCGGGATCCGCGGGACCGCCGCCTGAACCGTATTGCGGGGCCGTCATCGCTGGTCCTTTTCGGGGTCACGGGGGACCTCGCCCGCAAGAAACTCATGCCGGCCGTGTACGACCTGGCCAACCGCGGGCTGCTGCCGCCGAGCTTCGCCCTGGTGGGCTTCGCCCGGCGGGAGTGGGATAACGAGGACTTCGCGGCCGAGGTCAAGGACGCTGTCAAGGCCTACGCCCGCACCCCGTTCGACGAAACGGTGTGGACGCAACTGTCCGAGGGCATCCGCTTCGTGCAGGGCGAGTTCGACGACGACGACGCCTTCAAACGGCTCAGCGAAACCGTTGACGAACTCGACGAGCAGCGCGGGACGCGCGGCAACCACGCGTTCTACCTCTCCATCCCGCCGAACGCCTTCGAACTGGTCTGCCGGCAGCTGTCCAAGCACGGCCTGGCCCAGGCCGAGGGTGACAAGTGGCGCCGCGTCGTCATCGAGAAGCCCTTCGGCCACAACCTGGAGTCTGCACGGCAGCTCAACGACATCGTTGAGTCGGTCTTCCCGCCGGACGCGGTCTTCCGGATCGACCACTACCTGGGCAAGGAGACGGTGCAGAACATCCTGGCGCTGCGCTTCGCCAACCAGCTCTTCGAGCCGCTGTGGAACGCGAACTACGTTGACCACGTCCAGATCACCATGGCCGAGGACATCGGCACCGGCGGCCGGGCCGGCTACTATGACGGCGTGGGCGCCGCCCGCGACGTCATCCAGAACCACCTGCTGCAGCTCCTGGCGCTGACCGCGATGGAAGAGCCGATCTCCTTCAACGCCGATGACCTCCGCGCGGAGAAGGAAAAGGTCCTCGCCGCCGTCCGGCTCCCCGAGGACCTCTCCACCCACTCGGCGCGCGGGCAGTTCACCGGCGGCTGGCAGGGCGGCGAAAAGGTCGTCGGCTACCTCGAGGAGGACGGCATCCCCGCCGACTCCACAACGGAGACGTTCGCCGCGATCCGGGTCGACATCAACACCCGCCGCTGGTCCGGGGTACCGTTCTACCTGCGCGCCGGCAAGCGGCTGGGCCGCCGGGTGACCGAGATCGCCGTCGTGCTCAAACGCGCACCGAACCTGCTCTTCACGGACCACGGCGAGGACGACTTCGGCCAGAACGCCGTCGTGATCCGGGTCCAGCCCGACGAGGGTGCCACCATCCGCTTCGGGTCCAAGGTCCCGGGCACGCAGATGGAAGTCCGCGACGTCACGATGGACTTCGGCTACGGACACTCCTTCACCGAGTCCAGCCCGGAGGCGTACGAACGGCTCATCCTCGACGTGCTCCTCGGCGAGCCGCCGCTCTTCCCCCGCCATGCGGAAGTCGAGCTGTCCTGGAAAATCCTCGATCCCTTCGAGGACTACTGGGCGAGCCTGGACGAACAACCCGAACCCTACGCCCCCGGAAGCTGGGGACCTGCCTCCGCCGACGAGCTCCTGGCCCGTGACGGACGAACCTGGAGAAGGCCATGATCGTAGATCTTCCCAACACCACCACTTCCAAGATCTCCAAGAAGATCATGGCCCTGCGCGAGCAGGGCGGTGTGATTGCCCTCGGCCGGGTGCTGACCCTCGTGGTCGTCACCAAGTCCGGGCTGGAGGAGGAGGCCATCGAGGCCGCCAACGAGGCCAGCCGGGAACATCCCTGCCGGATCATCGTCCTCGCCGACGCCGGAGCCGAGGCACCCACCCGCCTTGACGCGCAGATCCGGGTGGGCGGCGACGCCGGTGCGTCCGAGGTCATCCTGCTCCGCGGCTACGGCGAACTCGCGGAGGAAAGCGAATCGCTCGTCGCGGCCCTGCTGCTGCCGGATGCGCCGATCGTGGCGTGGTGGCCGCACGGCGCCCCGAAGAACGCCTGCGAGACGTCCATTGGCCGGATCGCGCACCGCAGGATCACGGACTCGGCCAACGAGCCCGACCCGCAGCGCGCGCTGGAGAACATCCGCCGCACCTACAAGGCCGGCGATACGGACCTGGCCTGGACCCGCCTGACCAACTGGCGGATCCAGCTGGCCGCAGTCCTGGACCAACTCGACAGCTCCCCCATTACGGCCGTCGCCGTCGAAGGAGCCTCGGACTCCCCCAGCACGATCCTGCTCGCCGCGTGGCTGACGCTCGCACTGGATGCCCCGGTGACGATCGTCGAGGACCCCGCCGGTACCGGGATCCGGCGCGTGCGGCTCACCCGCACCGGCGGCGACGTGCAGCTGTTCCGGCCTGGCCTCACCGTGGCGGAACTGAGCCAGCCGGGCCAGCCGGTGCAGCGCATCTCCCTGCCGCGCCGGAGCCTGAAGGACTGCCTCGCCGAAGAACTCCGCCGTCTCGACCCCGACGAAGTGTTCGGTGAAGCACTTCTGCTCAAGTAAGGCGACAGGTGCTAAAACGCGACCGTGAAAGCTGTTGTTCTACCTACAATCCATTGGAGTTTTGATGTCAGCACACATCGGTGTCACCGGCCTTGCGGTGATGGGGGCCAACCTCGCCCGCAACCTGGCCCGGAACGGCTTCACCGTTGCCCTGCACAACCGGTCCGTTGAGAAGACCGACGCCCTGCTGGAGAAGCACGGCCAGGACGGCGACTTCGTCCGCACGGAGACCCTGCAGGAGCTCGTCGACTCGCTGGAGAAGCCCCGCCGCGTGCTGATCATGGTCAAGGCCGGCAAGCCGGTCGACTCCGTGATCGAGCAGCTTGAGCCGCTCCTGGAAGCCGGCGACATCATCATCGACGCCGGCAACTCACACTATGAGGACACCCGCCGCCGCGAGGCAGCCCTCGCCAAGAAGGACCTGCACTTCGTCGGCATCGGCGTCTCCGGCGGCGAGGAAGGTGCCCTCAACGGCCCCTCGATCATGCCTGGCGGCTCGAAGGAGTCCTACGACGCCCTGGGCCCGCTCCTGGAAAAGATCGCCGCGCACGTCGACGGCAAGCCCTGCTGCGCCTGGATCGGCACCGACGGCGCCGGCCACTTCGTCAAGATGGTCCACAACGGCATCGAATACGCCGACATGCAGGTCATCGGCGAAGCGTTCGACCTGCTGCGCTCCGGTGCCGGCATCGAACCGGCCGAGCAATCCAAAATCTTCGCAGAGTGGAACAAGGGCGACCTCGCCTCCTTCCTGATCGAGATCTCCGCCGAGGTCCTTGGCCACGTGGACGCGAAGACCGGCAAGCCGTTCGTCGACGTCGTCGTGGACGCCGCCGGGCAGAAGGGCACCGGCCGCTGGACCGTCATCTCCGCGCTCGAACTGGGATCCCCGACGTCGGGCATCGCCGAATCGGTCTTCGCCCGGGCACTGTCCTCCCAGACGGAGCAGCGCAAGCTGGCCCAGGGACTGCTCGCCGGCGGCGAGGCCGACGTCGAGGTCCCCGAGAGCTTCGTCGAGGATGTCCGCCAGGCGCTGTACGCGTCCAAACTGGTCTCGTACGCCCAGGGGCTGGACATGCTCACCTCTGCGGCCAAGGAATACGGCTGGGACCTGAAGCTGGATGAGATCGCCTCCCTGTGGCGCGGCGGTTGCATCATCCGCGCCGAACTGCTCAAGGAGATCACCAAGGCCTACGCCGCGGAAGAGAAGCCGGCCAACCTGCTGTTCGCCCCGGCCTTCACCCAGGCGATCGCTGAGGTCCTTCCGGCCTGGCGCCGCGTGGTCTCCACCGCAGTCCAGCTCGGCATCCCCGTGCCGGTGTTCTCCTCCTCGCTGGCCTACTACGACGGCCTGCGCCGCAAGCGCCTCCCGGCCGCCGTGATCCAGGGCCAGCGCGACCTCTTCGGCGCGCACACCTACGGCCGCGTCGACGCCGAGGGAACCTTCCACACCCTCTGGGGCGAGGACAAGTCCGAAATCGAGGCAGTGGACACCCACTAGTTTCGCAACTGACGCCTGCGGCCGGTGCTCCCCCGGCCGTCTGGCCTCCAACTTCCCGGCTCCAGCCGTTTTCGCCCTAAACCGGAGCAGACGAAGAAGCGGGCAATACGGGCCACCGAGCGCGCGGTCAGCATTGCTCTCCGAGGCCTTCGACGACGCGTGCCGGCCCCTGGTAACGGGCGCACTGTGCCCGGAAACCGAAGTATCCTCCGGGCTATCGCCACGGCCGGGAGCGTGGGGCGCCGGGGTGGCTCGCACCGTTAATCGGGCCCATCCGACAAAAGGACGTCAGTGGTACCGGCTCAGCAGCATGTCGACGCCTCAGGATCAGGCACCAGGTTCGGCACGGGTAGTCAGACCGTCCGGGCGTCGTTGGGGTCGTGGCAGAAACGAAGCACCTCTACCACCGTGTCCGCATCGCCGATCTTCAGCGCCTCGAGGATGCGCCGGTGGTCCCGGGCCATGTTCTGCTGGTGCTGCGGGCCCTGGCGGTAGGTCATGGTGATCCGCCGCTGGATGGGATGCTCCCACATCGACGCCAGCGTCGTCCGCAGGTACTGGTTGGGGCACGGCTCGATGAGGGCAGCATGGAACAGGCGTGCCGTTTCAAACAGCCCGTCGGCGTCATGAGGATCAAGTGTCTCAAATTCATCGATCATGGACCGGAGCCGAACCATCTGCGTCGCGGTATGTCTGCCGCAGGCCTGTCGCGCTGCCAGCGCTTCCAGCGCATACCGGACCTCGTAGACATCCTCCACATCACGGGCGGTGAGGTCAATGACAATGTATCCCTGCCCGGGCACCAGGGTGGCCAGACTCCTGGTACTACTACGCGTTCAGCCGCAATTTTGCGGTCGAAGACGCGGGCGCCACCGAGGATCTCCGCGTCGGCCTGGCCACCGTCCTGGAAGAGGACGCCGCGGCGCTTGCGGCGCAGGAAATCGGTATGCAGACCCGCCCCCGGGGAGAGTTCGACGTCCTGATCGCCCAGGACGGCGGCGTGGCGAAAGCCCGGCGCATCATGGCTGCACTGCTGAAATCCGAGGAGAGCACCGCGGCTCAGGCCACCCACAAACTCGCTGCTCCCGCGACGGCTTAGGCGGCGGTATGTGGATGCTTGTTAGGGCCAATGCCCTCGGCGCGGAATACCCGGCCGGCACCGGCTCACGGACCTTGGCTGCCTGTCCCGACTCCCCGGACCGCGGGGACCCGTGGCGATGGACGATCTCCGAGAATGACTCCGCCGGCCGGTCCGGCCTGGACATCAGCACCGAGCCGGACCATATCCGGGTTCAGACCAGCCAGTACACCGACGGGTACACCGGCGCCCTGCATCGGGTAGCCGGGACGCAACTGGTGATCGTCGCCCTCCGTGGCGAAGCGCTGGTGGCCGCTGCCAGCGGACCCTGGGAACGCTGGCTGCGTCCGGGCGATGTCTTCGTTGTCGAGGGGGAAGAAGATGAAGACCTCCGGCTTTCGCTTCCAGAGGGCGACGACGCCTGCGTCGAAGTCGTAGCCCTTGCCCCCCGCCTTGCGCATGCCTTGCGCTGGGTGCCGTGACGGCCGCAACCGCACCGGTAGCCACGGATCTGCAACTGGCTGGAATCGACTGGTCCCGCAGCGGCCTCCAGCTCGGTTACGGCCGGGTGCGACACTCCGACAACGTCTACGATGGCTCCGTCATTCCGATCCCGATCGCGGTAATCAGCTCCGGCGACGGGCCCACGGTGTTGCTGGTGGCGGGAACCCACGGAGACGAATATGAAGGCCAGATCCTCCTCCACGAACTGGCACGGACCCTCACCCCGGACCATGTCCGGGGCACGCTAATTCTCGTCCCGTCAGCAAACCATGCCGCCGTGTCGGCAGGAACCCGCGTCTCACCCATCGACAACGGCAACCTGAACCGCAGTTACCCCGGCGAACCCGACGGCTCCCCCACCGGTCAGGTGGCTCACTTGATCGGACGGGGCCTGCTCCCCCGGGTCGACGTCGTCATCGACCTTCACTCTGGGGGCAGCAACTCCACATACGTCTCGTGCATGTTCCTCTACCGCGGACCGACGCCGGCACTCTGGACCCGCAAGGTGGCCGCGGCACGGGCCATGGCACTGCCCTACACCTTGGTGGTTCCGCCACGGCTCGAGCCCGGTTCCTTGAGCACCGCGGGAGACGACGCCGGGATCCTGACGCTGTCCACGGAGCTGGGCGGCGGCGGGACCGTGGACCGGTCCGTGCTGGGACGGGCACGCACGGGGCTGGCAGCACTGCTTGCCGGCACCGGCGTACTGTATTCCGACCCTGCAAAGGTCCTTGCGCACCAAGAGCCAGAAAGGGTTCGATCGCAAACCGTCTGGATCGAACTAGTGGACGACTCCGCAGTCACCACCAATGTCGGCGGCCTGTTTGAACCACTCGTCGACCTGGGCCAGTTCGTACGGGCCGGGGAACCGGTCGGCAAGGTGCACTTCCTGGACGAACTCGACCGGCCACCACGGGAATTCGCGGCCGCCGTCGACGGCGTTGCCGCGATCATCCGCCGTCCCACCCTGGTGCGCCCGGGCTGCCATCTGGTGCATGTAGCACCCCTGCTCGCGGATATTCAGGACTGAAGTCCATATCAACCCATGTTCAACGATGATCATGAAAGGCAACACAATGCGTAATGCCCAAAAAGCGATGCTCCTTCTGACTGCGGGAGCGACAGTACTGGCAGCCGCCGGCTGCACCACAGCGTCAATGGACGCCACGGGAAAGGAACAGCCCGCTGCGGCAACAACTTCCCTCGGCGTCAATGACCAGGCCCGCGCCCTTTTGCCCGACGCAGTGAAGGAAAAGGGCAACCTGCTGATCGGGTCCGACCCCACATATGCACCGTTCGAGTACTTCGATGTGGACAACAAGACCATGATCGGCTGGGACGTCGACATGGGAGATGCACTGGCACAGGCTCTGGGTCTGAAGGCCCAGCACGTGGCGGCGACCTTTGACACTATCCTGCCGGGTCTGGCCTCCGGCAAGTACGACCTGGGGATGTCCTCGTTCTCCATCACCGAAGAGCGGCAGAAGGCAGTGGACTTTGTTGCCTATCTCAACGCCGGTTCCGGTATTGCCGTGCTCCCCGGAAACCCAGCCAAGCTGTCGATGAAAGCGGAGACACTGTGCGGTAAAAGGGTTGCGGCGCAAAAGGGTTCGAGCCAGTCCCTGGACGTGCTGCCGGCGCTGTCCAAGGAATGCACTGATGCCGGGAGCCCTGCCATCGACGCCCAGATCTTCCCGGCCCAGACCGACGCGAACCTTACCCTGACCGCAGGGAGGGTGGACGGTGTCCTCGCAGACAGCATCTCCCTCTCTTATCAGGGCAAGCTGGCGGGCGACAAATTCGAGCTGGCCGAGGGCCAGGACTATCACCCGGAACGGACCGGAATCGCCCTGCCGAAGGATTCGGAACTGAGGCCGGCCATCGAGGCCGCGATGAAGGCAATTGTTGGCAGCCCGACTTACACGGAAATCAACAAAAAATGGTCCATTCCATCCAGCGCCGCCCTCAGCGTTGACGACGTCGTCGCCAAGTAGCGCTCGACAGCCGCAGGAGGTTTTGCATGAAAACTGAGATGCCAACGGCACTTGCAACGCCGGAGAAGGTCCGGGACCACTACACGATCATGAAGGCCAGACATCCAGGGCGCTGGGTGTCCGCTGCCGTGATCACAGCCCTGTTTGCCCTGATGCTTCAGTCAGTGATTACGAATCCACGGTTCGGCTGGTCCACCGTCGGGATGTACCTGCGAGACGTGTCCATCGTCAACGGGATCGGCCTGACCCTGATGCTGACGGTGATCTGCATGGCCATAGGCATTGCCCTAGGCGTTGTCCTGGCGGTCATGAGGCTTTCGCTTAATCCGGTCATCAGAACGGCCGCGTTCGGCTACGTCAACTTTTTCCGTGGAACTCCGGTGCTGGTGCAGCTGCTTTTCTGGTACAATCTTGCCGCCCTCTACCCGTCCATTAGCTTTGGAATCCCTGGGGTGAACCTGGACGCGAACCAGGTCATCACCCCGCTCCTGGCAGCTGTACTCGGACTCGGTTTGAATCAGGGAGCGTACATGTCCGAAATCGTGCGCGCCGGGATTCTCTCCGTGGACCACGGCCAGGTGGAGGCCGCCGGGGCGCTGGGCATCAACCGGCTGCACACAATGCGCCGCATCGTCCTCCCGCAGGCCATGCGAGTGATCATTCCCCCCCACAGGGAATGAAACGTTCGGAATGCTCAAAACCACGGCGCTCGTCAGCGTCATCTCCGTGCCCGAACTGCTCTACTCCTCGCAGATCATCTACGCCCGCACGTTTCAGACCATACCGCTGCTCATCGTGGCGAGCCTGTGGTACATCGTGGTGACGTCCGTGCTGAGCGTCGGCCAGTACTACCTCGAACGCAGGTTTGCTAAGGGCGGGCAGCGGAATCTTCCTCTGACCCCATGGCAGAAATTGCGCTTCTTCCTCAACACCCATGACCGGCTGGGCCGGAAAGGCTTCAACGGCAATGACCGGCCGAGCCGGAAAGGCGGAAAACTGTGACTGCTCTGGCATCCCCAACGCTGCAGGACCGGCCCATGGTGCGGGCCGACGGAATCGAGAAAAACTACGGCAAATTTCAGGTCCTTAAAGGTCTGGACCTTGAGGTTCAAACCGGTGAAGTGGTCTGCCTCATCGGCCCGTCGGGATCGGGCAAGAGCACTCTCCTGCGCTGTATCAACCATCTCGAGGGTATTGACGGTGGGCGGATGTGGGTCGACGGAAAAGTCATCGGCTATGACATCAAGGGCACCCGGCTGCACGAACAGAAGGACAAGCAAATCTGTCAGAACCGGACCGACATTGGCGTGGTCTTCCAGCACTTCAACCTGTTCCCGCATATGACCGTCCTTGAGAACCTGGTGGAGGCGCCGCGGCTGGTTCTCAAGGAGAACCGGAAGATCGTCACCGAGCGGGCCCTGGAACTTCTGACCATGGTGGGATTGGCGGAAAAGGCGCAGGCCTATCCCCGCCATCTTTCCGGTGGCCAGCAACAGAGAGTCGCCATCGCGCGCGCCCTGTGTATGCGGCCAAAGCTCATGCTTTTCGACGAGCCAACCTCGGCCCTCGACCCCGAGTTGGTGGGGGAAGTCCTAAAAGTGATGAAGGACCTCGCCCAGTCGGAGATGACCATGGTCGTCGTCACTCACGAAATGAACTTCGCCCGCGACGTCGCAGACAGGGTCGTATTCATGGCGGACGGTCAAATCGTTGAACAAGGGCCCGCACGGGATCTCATCACCAATCCCCAGCAACCACTCCGGGCACCACGCGAAGGCCGCGCCCTCGTTGACTTCCCGCACGTAGGACCGGGCCAGGAGTTCAGCGAAAAACTCCACCGCGCTGGAGTACACGAGCTCCGGTTCGGGCTTGTCATGGCTGGGACCACTTGTGGACTGAACCTCGTCATCGTCGAAGGCGTCGCCGAACTCCTCACTCACCACGCCTTGTCCCCGTCCGTCCAGGGGTTGTGCGCCGCAACAGCAACAGCCACAGGGTCAACTTCGACTGTCTCCTTGGTGGCAAGGGAGTCCTTAACCTTCTGCGCATGTGGCCCGTTCATCCAGGGAATCGTTTCGATCATGGTGGCCGGGGCTCCGGAGGCGAGCAGGATGGCCCGGAACCTGGGCAGTGCTGTCAGGTCGGCGACGAAAAGGATCTCGTCTTTGTTCTCCTGCCGGGAGGAGGAGGATCCGGATTTGCTGTGGCTGCGGGAGACGTTGATGTAGCTGTATTGGCCGATGAGGCGGGAGAGCTCGTCGAGGTAGCCGACTTCGGAGACTCCGCCGCCGTAGATTTTCACGTTTGACGCGGACCAGAGTTTCCGCATTCCTTCCAGGGACCAGACCTCTACGCCCTGGGACCAGGACTGCAGGATGGTCATGAGGATGATCCCGCGGGAGCCGTAGTGGCTGTACTGGTCGGGCAGGGCCATCCACCGGCAGACGTTCGCAGCCTCGTCCAGGATCCCGAGCAGCGGTGTCGCGAGTCGTCCGCCGGGCTGGGAGGTGGCGTACTTTTCGGCCGCTTCCACGACGGCGACGGTGAGGGCGGTGACGAGGGGGCCGGCGGTGCCGACGCCTTCGCGGGAGAGGCTGTAGAGCGTGCCTTTGCCGCGCACGAAGCCCTCGGGGACGAACTGCGGCCGCGGGTCGGTGTCCACCGTCGTGTTCCGGGCCGGGGTGACCCATTGGCTGACCTCGCGGTCGGTCAGGCAGGAAACCATTTGCCGGGCGGTACCGTAGACGCCGGCCCGCTGCTTTTCCGGTTCGCGGATGTGGCCCATCACCATGTCCGAGAGCAGGTCATACCCGGCGGTCTTCAGCAGTTCTGCGGGGGCCTCGTCGTGTGGGCGGGTCAGCCAGGTGTAGACCTGTGTGACGGGGGCGGAGTCGAGTGAGGCGGCGAGCAGGTTCTGCCCTGCCGGGTCGAAGTAGGCATCGGGTTTGGTCCCGGGTTCCCGGGAGCCGTTGGCGAAGTGCTGGGCCAGGTTCCCGGCCGTCGCTTCGTTCTTCACGTAGGAGAGCGGGTTCCACCACCAGGTGGGATCTTCTTCCGCGACGGCCTGCGGGTCAAAGACCCATACGGCGCCGGCCTCTGCCCGGACCGGACGTGTCACGTCGACGATGTCGCGCTTGTTCGAGGTGGCGATCACCGCGCCGGGTGCGTCCAGTATTGCCGGGACGGCGTAGGAGGTGGTCTTCATCGTGCGGGGACAGGCGATGAGGATCAGCATGTCCTCCCAGGCGGCCCACAGCGGGCGCTTCCCGGCCACGCTGCGGCCAAGCCGCACCCCCGTGGAGTTCTCCACGCCGAGACGCACGGCCGTGGCCGTGGCCCCTTTGCTGCCCGGGTGATCGAGGTCTTTGCCGCGGCCCATGTAGACGGCGACCTTATCCACCCGGGTGCGTTTGTGCGCGCTGCGGGAGCGGCTGCGCCGATGGCCAGCCAGATCCCCAGCCCGTCAGCCATCCCGGTGCCTTTGCGGTTCGGAGCACTCATGCCGCACCCCCTTCGTGGAGTCCGACAGATGAACCCGCTTCCGACGGGGATTTTTTCCAGCGCTTGTTGGTGTCGTTCAGGGACGCCTCGATGGAAGTGAGGCCGATCTGGACGGGATGCCCGGGCGGCCGCCGACCTTGATCAGGAATTTCCCGCGTCCGGGGGGTTGGACGTCGCCGCCGCGGTAGTCCCAGGCGGGCGGGTCCTGCCAGAAGATGAGCTTCTGCTGTTCCTGACGCGAGAGAGCGGGATTGCGGCGGTCAGCAGCGGCATTTCGGAGGCGGGAAGCCCGCCGCAGATGACCATGCCGGAGCGTTCAAAAAAGCCACGGCCCTTCATCCGGTCCTCTTCTGCCGGGAGCGCGAGCAGGTCGGACATGGTGTGGGAAATCATGACCTGCCCGACGCCGACTGCGCGGTTGAGCCGGGTCAGGGCGTCCACCCGGTCCACCATGCCCTTCCCCGCGCGCAGTGCCCGCCAGAGCTCATCAAGGACGACAAAGCAGTTTCGGCACGGTTCCAGACCGGCGTCCGCGAGGGCGCTGCGACCCATCGGCGGCGCCCCGCAGCACACCGGCGGCCCCTGAATCAGCGCCTACCCGATCAGGGCGAGCACCGCTCCAGCAGTAACAACGCCGCCGGCTGCCGCGCGGACGCCGGTCACGGTGCCGTCGCGGTGGGCCGAGACCTGGGTTTCCATCTTCATCGCCTCCAGCACGACGACGGGGTCCCCCGCCGAGACTGCGGCGCCCGGTTCGACGAGCCACTTCACCACGGTCCCGGCCATGTCGGCGCGCAGCTCCCCGGGGTCGGCGGCGGCAGCCCCGCCGTCGGACGCCCCGTCCACTGACACTCCGGCGGGCAGCGGTCCGCCCGAGCGGGCCCAGCCGTCCAGCAGGTCAGCCGGCAGGCCAACAGCCATCCGGCGGCCGTCCACCTCAACGGTGATGGTGCGGCGTTCGCCGTCAGGCGCGATGGTGCTGTAGTCCGGGTCGGCGGAGATGGAGACGGTGTCCGCGAAGTCGGTTTCGATCCAGCGGGTGTGGATGCCCAGGCCGCCCTCGGAGGTGAAGTCCGGAGATTCGAGCACGGCGCGGTGGAACGGCAGCACGGTGGCGACGCCGGTGATGCTGATTTCGGCGAGGGCGCGGCGGGCGCGGCGCAGGGCCTGCTGGCGGTCCGCGCCGGTGACGATGAGTTTCGCCAGGAGCGAGTCGAACTGCGGCGGGACGAAGGAGCCGGGGCGGACGCCCGTGTCGAGCCGGATGCCCGGGCCGGTGGGGCCGTGGAACTCGTCGACGGTGCCGGGCGAGGGCAGGAAGCCGCGCCCCACGTCCTCGGCGTTGAGCCGGAATTCGAACGAGTGCCCGCGCGGTGCCGGGTCCTCGGTGATGCGCAGCGGCTCCCCGGCGGCGATGCGGAACTGCTCCTGCACGAGGTCGATCCCGGTGGTTTCCTCGGTGATGGGGTGCTCCACCTGCAGCCGGGTGTTCACCTCGAGGAACGCCACGGTGCCGTCCGCGGCAACCAGGAATTCCACCGTGCCGGCGCCGGAGTAGCCGGCTTCGCGGCAGACGGCCTTGGCGGCGTCGTAGATCTGGCGGGTCTGCTCGTCGCTGAGGAACGGCGCGGGGGCCTCCTCCACGAGCTTCTGGTGCCGGCGCTGGAGCGAGCAGTCGCGGGTTCCGACGACGACGACGTTGCCGTGGACGTCCGCGAGGACCTGTGCCTCGACGTGGCGGGGCCGGTCGAGGTAGCGCTCCACGAAGCATTCGCCGCGGCCGAAGGCGGCGACAGCCTCGCGGACAGCGGAGTCGAAGGCTTCCTCGACCTCGTCGAGGGCGCGGACCACCTTCATGCCGCGGCCGCCGCCGCCGAAGGCCGCCTTGATGGCCATCGGCAGACCGTGCAGTTCGGCGAAGGCGCGGGCCTCTGCGGCGGATTCCACCGGGCCGTCGCTGCCGGCGACCAGCGGTGCCCCGGCGCGGACGGCGGTCTCGCGGGCGGTGATCTTGTTGCCGAGCAGGCGGATGGCGTCCGGCGTCGGCCCGATCCAGATGAGGCCGGCGTCGAGGACAGCCTGCGCGAACTCCGCATTCTCGGACAGGAAGCCGTAGCCGGGGTGGAGGGCGTCGGCGCCGGATTCGGCCGCGGCGGCGAGGAGCTTGGGGATGTTCAGGTAGGTGTCCGCGGGCGAGTTGCCGCCCAGGGCGTAGGCCTCGTCCGCAGCGGAGACGTGCAGGGCGTCGGCGTCGATGTCCGCGTAGACGGCGACGGAGGCCAGCTGCGCGTCGTCGCAGGCCCGGGCGATCCGGACGGCGATTTCACCGCGGTTGGCGATCAGGACCTTGCGCATCAGTTACTCACTTCTTCTTCGGGGGTGGTGTGTTCGGTGGTGCTGGCGTCCGCCCAGCGGAAGCGGATCCTGCCGCCGATCGGGATCTGGGCTGCGAGGTCCAGCTGGGAGTCGACCACCACGGCGATCACCGGGTAGCCGCCGGTGATCGGGTGGTCGGCCAGGAAGAGCACGGGGAGCCCTTCCGGCGGGACCTGCAGGGCGCCGGCGACGGTGCCTTCGCTGGCGAGTTCGCCCTGGCGGGTGCGCTGCAGCGGGGTTCCCTGCAGGCGCATGCCGACGCGGTTGGACTGCGGTTTCACTTCCCAGTCCTGGCCGCAGAAGGACGACAGCGCTGCGGCGTCGAACCAGTCGGCGCGCGGGCCGGGAACGACGTCGAGCACGGTGACGCCGGTGCCCGGGAAGTCCGGCTGCAGTTCGGGGTGCCCGACGACGCCGGATTCGGCCTCCCCGCCGGCGGCGAACAGTTGGCCGGCGGCCAGCGGAGCGGGGCCGATCCCGGACATGGTGTCGGTGGAGCGGCTGCCGAGCACCGGGGCGGTGTCCACGCCGCCGCGGACGGCGAGGTAGCTGCGGAAACCGCTCTGCGGCGGGCCGATGGTCAGGGTTTCGCCGTCGAGCAGGGCGAAGGGGGTGGCGATCGGGACGGTGCGCCAGGCTGGCTCACGGTCATCCCCCGACGCCGACGCGATGGTCAGTTCCGAGGGGGCACCGGCGACGGCGAGGACCTGGTCCCCGACCGCCTGCACCGCGAGGCCTCCAGCGACCGTTTCGATGGCGGCGGCCGACGGCGCGTTCCCGACGAGGCGGTTGGCCCGGCGCAGCGACGCCCGGTCCAGCGCGCCGGCGGCGGAGACACCCAGGCCGGAGTGGCCGTAGCGGCCGAGGTCCTGGATCAGGCTTTGCAGGCCCGGTGTGACGACCCGCAGGCCGGACGTCACGTCGGGAGCCGCAACCCCGGCGGGGCGTTCCGGGGCCAGCGACACGGCGTCCCGGACCGCGCGGAACTGCACCCGGTGGCCGGGGGCGGCCAGGGCAGGCTGCTCCCGGTCCAGGTCCCACATCTTCGCGCCGGTGCGGCCGATCAGCTGCCAGCCGCCGGGCGAGCGGCGCGGGTACACGGCGGAGTAGTTGCCCGCCAGCGCCACCGATCCCGCGGGGACGGCCGTGCGCGGCGAGCTGCGCCGCGGCACCTCGAGGGCCTGGTTCTCCCCAACCATGTAGCCGAAGCCGGGGGCAAAGCCGGCGAAGGCAACGGTCCAGATCTGCCCGGTGTGGGCTGCGATGACGCCCGCGGTTCCGAGGCCGGTCAGCTCCCCCACTTCGGCGAGGTCCTCGCCGTCGTACACGGTGTCGATGACCACCAGCCCGCCGTCCCGCTGAACGGGCGCGGTGAGGTCGAGCCGGAGCAGCCGCGCGGCGATCCGCTTGGCCGAGACCGGGGAGTCCGCCGTGACCAGCACCGTCTCGGCCGCGGCGAGGACGTCCAGCTGGCCCGGCAGCGGGTTCTCCAGGAGCAGCGCCTGCAGTGCCAGCACGTCCTGGGTTCCGGTGAGTTCGGCGAGTACCGCGCGGGTTCCCACCGCCCGCACGGAACTCACTTTGTGAACTGCCGCTTTTTGTACTGCCAGGGTTTCCCCCGCTGTCTCAATCATTAGGTGCCTTCATCGTTGCCGGTGCCTTGAACTGGATCCGCGCCGCTTAGGCGTGGGCTTCCTGCAGGAGGCGCTCTTCTTCCGCGGTCTGCGGGTTCCGGCCCAGGGCCAGCCCGACGACGGTGACGATCGAGGCGATCGCGAGGTAGCCGGCAATCAGGTACCAGTTCCCGGTCGCGGCGTAGAGCGCGGTGAAGATCAGCGGTGCGACGGCGCCGCCCACGACGCCGGCCAGGGTGTACGCCAGCGAGCTGCCGGCGTAGCGCAGCCGGGCCGGGAACTGCTCGGTGATGTAGGCGGCCTGCGGGCCGTACATGAAGGCGTGGAACGCCAGGCCGATCACGACGCCGACGGTGAGCATCACAACGGACTTGCCCTGGATCATCCAGAAGAACACCGGGATGTAGAGTGCGGTGCCGACGGCGGCGATGCCGTAGACCAGGCGGCGGTTGAAACGGTCCGTAAGGGCGCCGGCCGCGGGGATCAGAAACAGCTGGAAGGCGGAGCCGATCAGGATGGCAGCGAGCACGTTTCCGGTGGTCATGCCCAGCTGCTTGGTGGCGTAGACGGCCACGAAGACGGTGAAGAGGGCGTAGAGCACGTCGGGGCAGACCCGGGACAGGGCGGCGGCCACGAGGGCGCGTGGTTCCTTGGTGAAGACCTCCTTGATGGGGGCCTTGGGCTGCTCGCCGTGGGCCTGGATGGCCTTGAAGACGGGGGTTTCCTCGAGCTTGAGCCGGATCAGGAGGCCGAAGACCACCAGGAGGGCGGAGGCGAGGAAGGCGACGCGCCAGCCCCAGGAGAGGAAGGCTTCATTGCTGAGCGTGGCGGCCAGGAAGGCCAGGACACCGTTGGCCATCAGGTTGCCGGCCGGCGGGCCGATCTGCGCGGCCGAGGACCAGAAACCGCGCTTGTTGGCATCGCCGAATTCGCTGGAGAGCAGGACGGCACCGCCCCATTCGCCGCCGACGCCGATGCCCTGGGCCAGGCGCAGCAGCACCAGGATGATGGGGGCCGCGACGCCGATGACCGAGTAGTCAGGCAGCGCACCGATCAGCACGGTGGCGGCGCCGATCAGCATCAGGGTGACCACTAGGACGTGTTTGCGCCCGATCTTGTCACCGAGACGGCCAAAGATCACACCGCCGATAGGGCGGGCCAGGTAGCCCACCGCGAAGGCGGAGAAGGAGAGCAGGAGGCCAACGAACTCGTCGTTGCCCGGGAAGAAGATCTTCGGGAACACCAGGGCCGAGGCCACGGAGTAGATCGCGAAGTCGTAGTACTCCAGCGAGGTGCCGGTGAGGCTCGCGACATAGGCCTTGAGGGCGCCGGGCGGCAGCTTCCTCTTGCTGGCGGCCGGGGTGGCCTGGTGCGGTGCGGTCATGATTTCCTCCAGGGTGCGGGGTGCTGCCTGTGCTGGGCGGGTGTGGTGAAGCGTCGCCGGCGGGATGGCGCAATGCCGGTGTCGCTGTGGTTTAGGCGGGTCAGACGAACGCGGCCGTGCTGATGCCGGCGGCGGTGAGGGCCTCGCGTACTGCGGCGGCCATGGTGACGGCTCCCGGGGAGTCGCCGTGCACGCAGATGCTTTCCGCGCGGATCTTCAGGATGGAGCCGTCAATCGTGCGGACGGCGGAATCGGAGGCCATCCGGAGGACATGCTCCGTGACCTCGGCGTGGTCGTGCAGGACGGCTCCGGGCAGCGTGCGGGACACGAGGGTCCCGTCCGGGTTGTAGGCCCGGTCCGCGAAGGCTTCCGTCACGGCGCGGAGCCCGGCGGCCTCGGCCAGGCGGAGCACTTCCGAGCCCGGCAGGCCCAGGATGGGCAGGTTCGGGTCGACGGACTTTACGGCGTCGACGACGGCTTTCGCCTGCGCGGTGTGCGCGACGATCGCGTTGTAGAGGCCGCCGTGCGGCTTGACGTAAGTGACCTTGCCGCCCTCTGCGGCAGCCAGGGCCTGCAGCGCACCGATCTGGTAGACGACGTCGTCCGCCAGTTCGATCGGGTCGATGTCCAGGAAGCGGCGGCCGAATCCGGCGAGGTCGCGGTAGCCGACATGGGCGCCGATCACGACGCCGGCTGCAACCGCCTCGCGGCAGGTCTTCCGGATCACGCTGGGGTCGCCGGCGTGGAATCCGCAGGCCACGTTCGCACTGGAAACCGAGCGGAACATCGCCGTATCGTCTCCCAGGTTCCAGCGTCCGTAGGACTCGCCGACGTCGCTGTTCAGGTCGATGGTTGCCATTTGTGATTCTCGTCTCATTGATAGCCCCCTCACTAGGATGCACTAAATCTACGGATTGTTCAACAATTCTTCGATTCCACGATGTGACGATCGTGTAAATTCTGACGTATGACGAGCTCCGAAGCAGGATTCCGTGGCATTTCCGACTCAACCGGTGCGACGCTGGCCGCGGCGGCGCGGCTGCGGGTAGCCATCCCGTCGGTCGCGGACCGGGTCGCCGCCGAACTGCGGCTGCAGCTGGCGGAGGGGCTCTTGCTGCCGGGCGCGCGGCTGACCGAATCGACCATTTCCGAGGAGCTGGGCGTCTCGCGCAACACTGTCCGTGAAGCCTTTGCCGAACTCGCAGCCGAGCGGCTGGTGGTACGGCAGCCTAACCGGGGAGTGTTCGTCGCGAGCCTGGGGCCGGGCGACATCCACGACGTCTACACCGTGCGCCGCTTCCTCGAAGTGAGCGCCATCCGGGGCGGCGGAAGCCCCGAGCGGGTGGCGGCGGTCCGCGCCGCCATCGAGGAAGGCCGGGCCGCGGCGGCAGCGGATGACGAGGAAGCCCTGGGCAATGCCAACCAGCATTTCCACGGGGCCATCGCGGCGCTGGCCGAAAGCCCGCGCCTCAACACGATCATGGCCCAGGTCCTGGCCGAGATGCGGCTCTTTTTCCACAAGGCCACCCTGGACGCGCACTTCTACCGCAGCTACCTCGACGACAACGAGGAAATCTGCAAGGCCCTGGAAGCCGGCGAACTGGACCGTGCCGGCGACCTGCTGCTGGCCTATCTGGACCGTTCGGAAGAGAAGCAGAGCGCCGTCCACGGGGACTGAGCGACGCTGCCGCACCGCGGGCAGGCACACCCGCGACGCGCCTTCTGGCCTGCGCGGCGGCAAATTCCCGACGCTACCCGAATTCCGGCGTCGACAGCGTTTCCGCGCGTCGGGGAGAACTCCCCGCGTCGTGGTGCCGCGCCGGGCAGCAGGCCAGCCCGGCGCGGGTCAGTCGAGGGACCCGTGCGTTGGCCGGAACTCCCCCGGCCAGTCGGCCGCCCGGATCCGTTTGAGCTCGCTGACCGGACCCATGGCACCCCATTCATCAAGGCCCAGCCGCGAGAGCGGGTCCAGTTTGCTGATCCTGGGATGCGATCCCTGAAGAACTTCTGAGGCGACCACGGCATGCGTGACTTCGCCGAAGACCAGGAAACAGTCGCCGATCTCCAGCGTGCTGTGGAGCTTGCACTCCAGCGCCACGGGCGATTCCGCAACCCGGGGAACCTGCACCGTGCGTCCGGCTTCACGCGTCAGGCCAGCGGCGTCGAACTCGCTCACCTCCGGCGGGAAATTCGTGCCGGTGGCGTTGACCTCGGCCATGAGGTCAGCCGGAGCCAAATTCACAATGAACTCGCCCGTTGCGACGATGTTGCGCAGCGAATCCTTCTCACCCACCGACGTGAACTGAATGATCGGCGGATTCACCGAGGCGACCGTGAAGAAGGAATGCGGGGCGAGGTTGTCCATGCCGTCGGCGGACGTACTCGAAACCCACGCGATGGGCCGGGGAACGATGACCGCCGTCAGCAGCCGATAGAAGTCCCCGGATGGCAGTTCGTCAGGGCTGAAGTCCGTTCGCATGGCTCCACCTTACGACCGGGCCGCCGAACCTGGTGCCGGCGGGTCCGCAACGGGAGCTGCTCGAGTTCACGGTACAGGGCGGCGAATTCCGTCAGCGTGGTCATCAGTATTTCCTGAGGTCCGGGGCCAGCTCCAGCTGCGACTCCTCCCCCAGCCGGGGCCCGGGCTTCAGCCGGTCAAACAGCCGGCAGAACTGCCGCAGCCAGCTTCCGCTCAGGGGACCTTGTTAGGGTGAACGAATGAAACTTCGCCTCGCCGCCCTGTCCGCTGCCACCCTGATGATCGCGCTGACGGGCTGCGGGCAGGTGCAGGACGCCGCGAACAAGGCCGTCAGCGACGGCGCCTCCCAGGTGGCCACGGCCGCCGGCAGTGAAGTGAAGAAGCAGGCCTGCAGCCTCGTGGAGGACGGCCTGGTCAGCGTCAAGGACAAGGAAGTGCTCGGCGGCCTTGTCGCCGGCGCAGAGACCGCGGGGGTTCCCGCCGAGATCACCACCCCGCTGCGCCAGATCGCCGACTCCGGCGACCAGGCTCCGGCCGAATCGGTCAAGGCCCTCCAGGACGCCTGCGCCAAGTAAACCCGGCGCACAACCAGCGGCGGGGCCGCTCCTAGCGCTTGCCCTTTTTCCGGGATCCCTTGCCGCGGCCCTTGTCCGGGTTCGGGGCGTAGCGCTGCGCCACCTTGGGCTTCTTGACGGCCGGACCGCGCCGGTCAGGCTTCGGTTCCTTCTTGGGCTTGTCCTGCTGGGCGGACGGCTGGCGGGAGCTCGCGGCGGTGCGGCCGCGGACAATGCCGATGAACTCCTCGATTACCTCATCCGTGGTGTCGCTGGGCCAGGCCACGGCGATCTCCGTCGTGGGTGCCCCGGTGAGTTTGCGCGCCACAGTGTCTTTGACGTTGAAATGGCGGGCCACGGACATCGGCAGGATTACCAGGCCGGCCCCGGCGGCCACCACCTGCAGCGCCATTTCCGGGCCGCCGAGTTCGGCGACGTCCAGGAACGACTCCTTGGACAGATCGGCCAGGTCCACCTCCTCGAACACCGAGATCTCGTGTCCCTTGGGCGCCACCACCACGGGCTGTTCCTCATACAGGGGAATGACGCTCAGGCCCTCGCGCTCCACCGGCAGCCGGACGAAGCTCAGGTCCGCGGAACCGTCGCGCAGCACGGTGAGCTGGGCGCCGTCGTCGGACATAAAGGAGCGCAGCGGAACGTCGGGCATCCGCTCCTCCCAGCGCCGGGTCCACTTGCCCGGGGTCACGCCGGGGACGTAGGCGAAACGCAACTCCCGCACGGCTGCTTCGGCTGGGGCGTCGGTGGTTTCGTCGGGGGTCTGGGGTGTTTCTTCTGCTGCGGACACATGTTCACAGTACCGCCCGGCCCGGCGCATGGCGGGTGTCAGAGTTCAGTGCCGGTGCCCAGTCAGCCGCTGGCCGGATACCCTTGAAGCATGACCTCTGCAAACTCCCAGTCCATGAAGCCGGCCACCGTTGCCAAGAAGCTTGGCATCTACCTGCCCGCAACACCCCAGGAGTTCCAGGATTCGGTCATCACCCGCGCCGATTTCGCCGAGCTCCAGGCCAACCCGCCGGAGTGGCTCGCTGAACTGCGCCGCAACGGCCCGCACCCCCGCCCGGTGGTCGCGCAGAAGCTCAACGTCTCCATCAGCGGCCTGGCCCGCGGCGGCGTCGAGGAAGCGCTGACGACGGCGGCAATCACCGCGCTGCTGCAGGCTCCCCCGGCATGGCTGGTCGCCGAACGCTCCACCCACGCTGCCGTCCGCGCCGAGGCCCAGCGGGTCAAGGACGAGGCTGCGCAGAAGGACGCCAAGAAGGCGCGCGCGGCCGCCGAGTAGCCGCGGCTGACGGCACCGGCTCAGTCCTGGTGGAGCTGGACGAAGTTCCCGCACCCGTCGTCGAACACTGCCGTCGTCCCCCCGGGTCCGACGGAGGGCTCGCCCTGGAACATGACGCCCTTGGCCGTGAGCCGCTTGAACTCGGCCCGGACATCGGTCACCCCGAAGACGATCGCGGGCAGCCCGGCGTCGTGGCATCCGTTCATGTAGGCGGCCCCGATCGGGTTGTCGCTGGGCTCCAGCAGGAGCCCGACCGTTCCGCCTCCGGAGCCGGCCGGGTCCTTTACGATGTAGAGGTTGTGCTCCGGCATGGCCATGAGGCTCTCGAAGCCCAGGATTCCGGTGTAGAACTCGAAAGCAGCGGCGGGGTCCTTGACGTGGATGCTGCACATTTTCAGTCGCATGAGGCCTAGGCTACGCCGGGACCGCCCCGGGTGGGAACCGGACGCTCCGCTCCGGGCTCCCGCGCAGTTCCGGGACCATTGACGGCCCGCCTGCGATGGATTCCAATGGAATCAGCGGAACCGCGCCCGCACCGGGCCGGATCCCTGGAGGTGTTGGAATGCCGTCTCTGTTCGCGCCCGCCCCATTCGCGCTGTGGCAACTGCTTGCCCTGGCCGTCGTCGTCGTGTGCGCGGCGGGAGCCTCGGTCTATTGGGTCCGGAAGCATCTGGCGGCCGACGACGATGGCCTGCCGGATGCCGTGTTCTGGGACGGTTTCGCCGGGCTCGCCATCGTTGCGCCGGCCGTGATCCTTCCGGCCCTGGCAGCACCGTGGGCCGGCCTGCTGCTCGGGGTCCTCGCCGCTGCGGCGGCTGCGGCCTCCTATCTCTGGACGCCCACGGTCTTCAGCAAGCAGGAGGCCCGGCGTTTCTCCCGGGAAACTGCAGCCAGCAACGAGGCCGCCGAGGCACGGCACCGCAGCGCCCTGGCCAGGTGGCAGCGCTACGAACTCGACCCCGGACACTGCATCGACTACCCCGCCATGAGTGACCCGCGGCAGCCGGAGACGGCAGCCCTGATCCGGGCGATGAAGGCCGCGGAGCGGCTCCGCGGCGGGGCCGACGCCAGCTATGCCCCGGCCGTGGCACGGCTGGAACAAGCCCTCGCCGACGCCGAACGGGCTGCCGGCGTCCGGCACGACGCCCCGGCCCGCGCTGCCGGATCCCCGACGGCGGATCCCGCGCTCGGCTGATACCCCGGGCATCTCGCGCCCTGCGCCCCCACGCCCCTGTATTCCCCGGTTACCCCCAAAAGGAAGCACCATGACAGACATCACCATCATCGGCAGCGGCAACATGGCACGGGCGATCGGAACCCGCGCCGTGGCCGCCGGACGCCCGCTCCAGATCCTGGACCGGACCCCGGAGAATGCGGCCAAACTCGCCGCCGAACTGGGCGCTGACACCACCTCCGGAGGGCTGGGTGATATCCCGGAAGGGGACATCGTGGTGCTGGCCCTCTACTTCGGGCCGGCCAAGGAAGTGGCGACGCACTACGGCGACACCCTCAGCGGCAAGACCGTGGTGGAGATCAGCAACCCGATCAACCCGGACACCTTCGATTCCCTCACCGTCGAGCCGGGGACCTCGGCCGCCGAGGAGATCGCCGCCCTGCTGCCGGGGGCGGCGGTGGTCAAGGCCTTCAACACCACGTTCGCCGGACCGCTGACGGCCGGAGCCGCCGGCGGGATGCCACTGGATGTGTTCATCGCCTCGGACTCCGAGGAGGCCAGCAACCAGGTTGCCTCGTTCGCTGCAGCCGCGGGGCTGCGGCCCTTGCGGGTTGGCGGCCTGCGGCATGCGCGGGAGCTGGAGGGATTCCAGCTCTTGGTGGAAGCACTGCAGGCCAACCCCGCCTACGAGTCCTTCAACCGGGGGACCGGGCTCAAGATCGTCGACTGAGGGCGGCTACAGTTCCACGGTGCCGCTTTCGCCCACGCTCATGCGGCTGTGCATGACCTTGGACTTGACCCACTGCAGCACGGTCGCGGCGGTCCCACCCGGGCTGGTCCAGTACTCGGCTGAATCAGATTCGACGTGCAGCAGCACCACTTCCGGAGTATCCGGACCGTCCGGGAACCAGGCCTCGACCATCTGGTTCCAGAGCTCGTGGATCTTCGCGCGCTCCGTGACAACTTCTGCCGTTCCGGCCACCGACACCCATTCCGTCCCCTTGCCAAACGAGACATTGACGGCCGGGTGCGCCCGGACGTGGGCCACCTGGGAGGTGGTGGCGGACGTGAAGAACCACATGTCGCCGTCGTCTAACACGTCCTGGACTGCCAGCGGCCGGCTGACCAGTGCGCCCGCTTCATTGACGGTGGTGAACATTCCGATCCGCGAATCGTTGATGATGTCCGTAACTTTGCTGATGTTTCCTGCATCCGACATGCTGTCACCTCGTTCTGGTTCCGAACGGGGGAAGGTCCCCCTCCCGCCAGCCTATTGGTAAGTGTGCTTACTTTCCAATGGCTGCCGGAAGGAGGACCTTCCCAGTTCGTTGCTGCCGGGGCTCAGTAGCCCTGGGCCAGGACCTTGCCCTTGAAGAACTCCGGGCGGATCTTGTACATGACCAGCATGAGCACCACGCCCAGCAGGATGACGCCCATGCCGAGGATGAACACGAGGCCGATGCCGCCGACGGACGAGCCGGAACCGTACGCCGGGTCCATGGAGTCATAGGCGGTCTTGAAGAACATCACCAGCAGGATGACGCCACCCAGGAGCGGGGACAGGAACTTGAAGAAGAACGCGTGTGCCCCGCTGAACGCCTCGCTCCGGAAGAACCAGACACACGCCAGGGCGGTGATGCCGTAGTAGAAGCAAATCATCATGCCGAGGGCGGTAATGGTGTCCCACAACGCGTTCTCGGAGGTGGTCCGGGTGATCACGTAGAACGCCGCGGCGGCGACGGCCGCCGCAATGGTGGCGTAGCTCGGGGACTTGAACGTGGGGCTGATCTTGCCGAACTTCGCCGGCAGCGCCTTGTAGTGGCCCATCGCCAGCAGGGTCCGGGCCGGTGACACGAACGTCGACTGCAGGGACGCGGCCGAGCTGCTGAGGATGGACAGGGACATCAGGATGGCGAACGGACCCATGACCGGTCCGGCGAGGACGGCGAAGATGCTGCCCTGGTTCTCCGGGTTTCCGGCTCCCAGGCCTTCGTTTCCGATGCCCGCGAAGGACAGCGTCGCAAGTGCGACGGTCATGTAGATGATCACGATGACCAGCACGGTGATGGTGGCCGCACGGCCCGGGGTCTTCTCCGGGTTGCGGGTTTCCTCGTTCATGGTCAGGGTGACGTCCCAGCCCCAGTAGATGAAGATCGAGAGGGAGACGCCGGCCGCGAAGGCCGAGAACGAACCGACGGCGAACGGGTTGAACCAGTCGGGGGTGATCGCGGTGGCGTCGAAGGCTGTGCCGTTGGCGACGTGGCTGAAGGCGGCGACGGCGAACCAGCCGAGCACGATGAGCTGGAACGCAACCAGCACGTACTGGACACCCTTGGTGGTTTCCATGCCGCGGTAGGAGATCCAGCACGCCAGCGCGATGAAAACCAGCGTGGTGGCGATGTTCAGGGGCAGGTTCAGGGTCAGGTCAGCGAGTTCGGGATTGCCGAACAGCTGGGCCAGCATGAGGTAGAAGAAGTCCACCGCCACGGCTGCCAGGTTGGACAACACAATGATGGTCGCGGCGATCAGTCCCCAGCCGCCCATCCAGCCGATCCACGGCCCAAAGGCGCGCGAGGCCCAGGTGAAGGAGGTTCCGGCGTCGGGCATGGCGTTGTTCAGTTCCCGGTAGCCAAACGCGACGAGCAGCATCGGAATGAAGCCCACCAGGAAGATGGCCGGCAGCTGGACCCCGACCTCGGCGACGGTGGGGCCGAGGGCCGCAGTCAGGGTGTAGGCCGGGGCAATACAGGACACACCGATGACGACGGCGCCGATCAGGCCCACCGATCCGGCTTTGAGGCCCTTGGCGCTAAGTCCTGCTTGCGTGTCGTGCGAGGTCTTGGCCGTCGCGTGTTCGGTGCTCATTGGTGTGCCTCTCGGGAGGTGTCATTCGACGTTGAATGGTTCTGGTGCTTGAGTTCGTAGCCGCCGGGCACCACGAGCATCGGCACCGGGAGGGCGCGCAGGATCCGGTTGGCGGTACTGCCCAGGAAGATGGAGCGGGCCTGGGCCAGCCGGCTCGACCCGATTATCAGGACCTCGCCGTCTTCCCAGTCGAGGCCGTCCACGGCCTCTTCGATACTCCGGCCCTGCGCCACGACAACATCCGTCCTGGCGGCCAGCTGGACGCCCGACGGGCTGACCGGCGCGGCTGACGCGACGGTCTTTTCCGCGTACTCGCGGGCGGCTTCCGCTGCACCGGTCGGGTCGCCGCCGTCGAGCGCGAGCAGTGACACCACCCGCAAGGGGACCCCCCGGTTCGCCGCCATGCCGATGGCGAAGTCGAGCAGCTTTCCGGCTCCCGTCCGGGTTCCGAGTCCGCAACTGATCCGGGTCAGGGCCTCCGTGCGGTGGTAGCCGTGGGGTGCCAGCGCCACCGGAACCGTTGAGGCGTGGAGCAGTGCGCTGGCCACCGAACCGATGGTGAAACGCTTGAACAGCCCTGCACTGGTTGCCCCGATGACGAGGATGTCCGCCCCGAGCTCCTCCGCCGCCTCGATCAGCGCCTGGGCATCGGAGTCCCCGGTGCGGACGTGCGCCTGCGCCGGGACGTCGGCCGGAACGAGGGCGAGGGCCTCGTCGAGCCACTGGCGCGCCTGTTCGTTCAGGAGGTTCTCGAAACCGGCCTTGGGTGCATGGGCGGCGCCGAACTGCTGGACTTCCGGCACCACCAGCACCAAGTCCAGGCTGGCACCGCGGCCCCGTGCCAGCGACACGGCCAGGTTCACGGCATCGTGGCCTCTGGCATTGGCTGAATACCCCACTACGTAACGCATCTGGCCGATCCTCTCTGAGCTGTTGCGCGGGTTGGGTGGAAGGGACTAATTGGAGGCCACGGAGGCACGGTCTGCCGCTGCGACGATCCGGGCTGCCGTGTGGCGGCCCATCCGGACGGCGCCGTCGACGTGCTGGTACCCCTCGGCGGCGAGGTCGGAGGAGGACCAGTAGATCGGCCCGACCGGCGCGTGCTGGTCCTTGCCGTACCGGTGCAGTCCACCAAGGTCGTAGCTGGAGGCATAGGCGCCCCGGGTCCACTCCTCGGAGCCCCAGTCCGACTCGTAGTACACCTCCGGTTCGAGGGCCTTGTCCCCCAGGAAGCGGGCCATCGATTCGAGGATGGCGCGGCGGCGGTCCTCGGCGCTGAGCTCGAACATGGCATCGGCTTTTTCATCCGAGACGAAGCCCACCAGTGTCCCGCGGGGGTCTTCGTGGTTGGTGTTGTCGTAGACCTCCTGGACCAGGGCACCGGCTCCGAAGCAGGTTCCGGAGAGGCCGTCCTCGCGCCAGAACGGGGTGCTGTAGACGGCATGGACCTTAATGACCAGGCCCAGCGACTGGTGCTGGTGCATCTGGTGCTGGCGGCGCGGCAGCGGCGGGTCGAAGGAAACCCGGGTGTAGAGGTTCGGGGGCACGGCCATGATGACGAACCGCGCATTCACGGTGGCGCGTTCGGAGATGGCGGTCACCCGCTGGGCTCCGTCTTCGCCGGTTCCTTCAGTTCCTGCGGCCGGGGACGGCACCCAGTTGATGGTGCGCACCGGGCTGTCGAGGACGACGTCGTCGCCCAGTTCGGCGGCGATCAGGAGCGAGACCTGCTGCATTCCGCCGACCACCCGCTTGTCGAGGATGAAGTCCTCGTCGGTGAGGTGGGTGAAGGATCCGGCGGAGGCAGCCATCAGCACTGCCTGCAGGGCGGAGAAGGCGTGGGCCGGTTTGGTCAGCATGCCGCCGGCAATGAAGAGGCCGATGTTGTTGCAGGCTTCCTCGTCCGAGGAGTTCTCCCGCAGCCAGTGGTGGAAGGAGATGGTATCCAGCTCGCGGGCCTTGGGATGCGCCCACGGCTCGGTGGGGCCGATCTCGGCGGCGAGGGAATCCAGCAGCGCGGTGAGTTTGTCCATCTCGGCGGCGGTGGTTTCGCTGACCGGGAAAGTGTCGCCCGTATATAGGGTGCGCTTGCCGTCGGAGCCGATGTAGACGGATTCGCCGTCGCGGTAACGGGAATAGGTCTTCAGGCCAAGCTCGTCCAGGAGCGCCAGGAGTTCGGTCTGGTCCGGGGAAACCCACTGGCCGCCGATTTCCAGCATGGCGCCGTCGATCGTGTCGGTCCAGGTGCGGCCGCCGACACGGTCGCGCGCCTCCAGGACGGCCACGCTCAGGCCGGCCTTCTTCAGTTCCCGGGCTGCGGTCAGCCCGGCGGGGCCTGCTCCGACGATGACGACGTCGCGGTCAAGTTCCAGCATGATGTCCTCTCTGTGGCCGCAAAGTGATGCGGACCACTAAATGAATGCCATTCATTTAGACTCGACTATAGACCCTTCGGGTGCGCCAGGGAAGACCCTTTGCCGAAGAAATTCGCCCGTAAAGTAGGGGCAGAATGGGAGGGCCCCTTCAACGGCAGAAAGGCCAGCAATGCCGGCATCAACCAGTGCCCCTGCGGATCCGCACCGCCAGGATGCGAAACCGCGCCGCCGGGCGGGCAGGCCTGCTGCCGCCGTCCTCGACCAGGACGGCATTACCGCGGCAGCGCTGCAGCTCATCGGGAAGAGCGGCTATGACGGGTTCACCATGGCGGCATTGGCGCGGACGCTCAACGTGGCGCCGTCGGCCTTGTACAACCACGTCTCGTCCAAACGGGACGTGCTGGTCCTGGTCCAGGACCACCTGACCTCGTTTGTGGATGTATCGGCCTTCGACGCCGAACCGTGGGACCGTGCGGTGCGCAGTTGGGCCTGGAGCTACCGCGACGTGTTCTCCAAGCACACGCCGCTGATCCCGGTGATCGCCGTGCTCCCGGTTACGGACGCGCCCAAGACCCTGGCCATGTACGAGGCCGTCAGTGCAGGATTCAGCCGGGCAGGTTTCCCGCAGGAGCGGATTGTTTCAGCGATCGTGGCACTGGAGTCCTTCATCTTCGGCTCGGCGTATGACGTCACTGCCCCGGCGGACATCTTCGACTCCGGAAGCATGGCGGCCTCGACGCCGAATTTCACCGCGGCCGTCGCCCGGCTGGCCGACCAGGGCTACGAGAACCAGGCCGATGTCGCCTTTGAGCTGGGACTCGACGCGCTTGTCAGCGGCCTTGGCGCGCTGCGGGCGTAGGCGGCGCAAGGCCCCCGGGCGGTCAGAAGCGGGGTTATAGGACAAAACGTGTGTATGGATTGTGCCTGTTTCCCAGTGACGGCGGGGGAAATCCGGGGTAGCTAAGCTTTGAAAGCTTAGGGTGGCTGGGGTGCTTGTATATCTCTGGAATGTTTGATTTGTGGTCGTGCGCTGGTTCGGAACGGAAAAACGGCGGCTGGCAAGCAGCGGTACCGGTGTCTGGAATGCGGGGCGAGCCGCTCGGGTGAACGCCCGGATGTGAGCCGGCGCGCGGAGCTGGACGCCTTTCTGGGCTGGTTGTTGGGCGCCGGCAGCCAGGCAGGGGCTGTCTCGTTCGGCACGGCCCGGTCGTTCCGGCGCCGCACGGCATGGTGCTGGAATATTTCCCCGGCGATACCGGCCACTGGCGAGGTCCATGATCAGGTCCAGATCGACGGGATCTACGTCGGGTCGTGGTGCTGTCTGATCGCGATCGCCGGAGAGCACGTGATCGGCTGGCAGTGGTGCGACACCGAGAAAAAGGCTGCCTGGGCTGCCCTGCTTCAACGGTTCCCCGCGCCGCGCGTGGTGATCACCGACGGTGGTTCCGGGATCGCGGCCGCATTGTCTGACTGCTGGTCCGATAGCGCCGTGCAGCGCTGCCTCGTCCACGTCCAACGCAACGTGCGCACCCACTTGACCAGCCGGCCCAGGACCGAGGCAGGAAAAGCCCTCCTGCGCCTTGGCCGGGCACTGACACGGATCCGCACCTCGGCGCAGGCCGCGGCGTGGCTGGGCCACCTCAACGACTGGTACCAGGACTACGGGGACCTGGTCCGGGCCCGGACCTACCGCGGCACCACCACCCCGGCGCCGGCCTGGGTGCGGGCGAATCAGACCTGGTGGTTCACCCACGACAGGCTCCGCAAGGCCTACCGCCTCCTGGAACGAATCAGCCAGGCAGGGACGCTGTTCACCTACCTCCGCCACGAGTTCATCGGACTCGACATCGCCGCCACGACCAACCGGATCGAAGGCGGCACGAACGCCCAGCTTCGCCTGATCCTGCGGGCCCACCGCGGGATGAGCGAGGAGCACCAGAAACCGGCCATCGAGTGGTATCTGTACCTGCATAGCGAAACCCCGGTCCCGCCCGCCCGGCTCATCCGCCCGGAGCACCAAACGCCCATACGCCTACCGGCTCAGACCGCCCCCGACCAACCCCACGGACCCGAGGAATACGGCAAAGCAGCCACCGCAGAAGAAGGCCTCTGGGCCCGCAAAGGATGGGCAGGACGACCCTGACACGCCCAAGCCATACACACATTTTGGCCGCTAACCCCCGTTTTCTCCTATAACCCCAGAAGCGGCGCCAGACAAAAAAGAACCCCGGTCCGAAGACCGGGGTTCTTTTGTTTGCGTGCGCGAGGGGGGATTTGAACCCCCACGCCCTTTCGGACACTGGCACCTGAAGCCAGCGCGTCTGCCGTTCCGCCACTCGCGCGCAACTTCTTTCACTCAATCCTGGCCCGGAATCCGGACCACCAACCTCGTGAAAGCAGCGAGATCAAGCATAACGGACAACAGCGGGAAAACACCAATCGGCCCCCGGAGGGACAGCAGTGGGGACAGCAAGGTGACACCAATGGGGACAACCACGGGCCAGGAGCGGGGCAGTAACAAGGGGCCGCAAGGAGGCGCCGCAGGGTGCCCGGGGGTCCTCCCCGCCGGCCGGACAGGGTCGACGTCAGCGCATGTCAGAGCCGGGCCGCCGCAATTTTCCAGCGCGGAGTGGCGACGCGCATTAAGGCCATTCCCAGACTCGCCCAGTAGTATCTGATGTAGGAGTGCCCGTTACCAGCGGGCTCCCGCAGATGTGGGAATCCGAGTTCCGGAACGAATGCTGCCCTGCAGCCGTCACGAAAGGAGAAGGACCATGGGATTGCTGGACAAAGTCGAGCGCGGCATCGAAAAGGCCGTCCGCGGAGTCTTCTCCACCGGTTCTCGTGCCCAGGTTGAGCCGGTCGAGATCGCCAGCCACCTCCGCCGCGAGGTGGACAACAAGGCCCTCACCATCGCCGCGGGACGGACCCTCGCCCCCAACGTCTTTGATGTCCTCCTCAGTGACGCCGACTTCCAGCGGGCCCAGGAATGGGGCACACCGCTCGCCGAAGAACTGTGCGACGTCGTCATCAACCACGTGCGCAGCCAGGGATACACCCTCCAGGGTCCCGTCCGGATCAGCTTCCGCCGTGACGAGGAACGCCGCGCCGGAGACTTCGAGATCAAGTCGCGGACCGAAAAGTCCCCGTCCCCCGCGCAGCCGGCGGCGCACGGCGGCATGCCTGCCGCGCCGACGCGCCAGCCCTCCCGGATGCAGCCTGTCCTGGACATCGACGGGCAGCGGTACTCCCTCAACGCGCCCTCGATCGTGCTGGGACGCTCCTCAGAAGCAGACATCCTTATTGATGACACCGGCGTTTCCCGTCGCCACCTGGAAATCCGGACGGGGACTGGCACTGCCCAGGCCGTCGATCTGGGCTCCACGAACGGCAGCTACGTCAACGGCCACAAGATCGTGGGGTCATCGGAACTCACCGACGGCACCACGATCACTATGGGACGGACCAAAATCATCTTCCGCCTTTTGCCCGCCAACCCAGGCGGCCGCCGGTGAGCGAACTGACCATCACGGCCCTGCGCTTCGGTTTCCTCCTTCTCCTGTGGGTGCTGATCTTCAGCATCGTTGCCGCCATGCGCCGCGACCTCATGATCGGCCGCAAGGCCGCGGCGGGCGCCCCGACGGCGCGGCAGGTGCGCAAGAACCCGGCCCTGGCCGAACCGGCCGCCCCCGTCAAACAGCAGCCCCGCCAGCTGGTCGTCACGGAAGGTCCGCTCAAGGGCACAACGATTCCGCTGGCGGCGAGCCCCATCCTGCTCGGCCGTGCCCAGGAGGCCACCCTCGTGCTGGAGGATGACTACGCCTCGGGCCGCCATGCCCGCCTGTTCCCGCAGGGCAGCCGCTGGTTCATTGAGGATCTTGGTTCGACCAACGGCACCTATCTGGCCGATCAGCAGCTCACCAGGGCGCTGCCGGTTGAGTTGGGTGTCCCCGTGAGAATCGGCAAGACGGTCATCGAATTGAGGCCGTAGCCATGGCTGCCCCGGATGTTCCCGCAGACCAGGCAAAAGGCAAAACAACTGCCTCCAAGCGGCCGCTCATCATGCGTTACGCCGCGCGTTCCGACGTGGGCCGGGTGCGCGCGAAAAACGACGACTCCGCCTACGTCGGCCGCCACCTCGCCGTCGTCGCCGACGGTATGGGCGGACACGCCGGAGGCGATGTCGCCTCTGCCGCCACTGTGCTGGACATGATCCATCTCGACAGCGAGGACTACGACGGCGACGCCGGCACCATCCTGGCCGACGAGATCCAGACCGCCAACTCGCTGCTCTCCGAACTCGTCCACATCAATCCCAAGCTGGCCGGGATGGGCACCACCGTTACAGCGCTCCTGCTGGCCGAAGGCAAGCTGCATTTCGCCCACATCGGCGACTCCCGCGCGTACCGTCTGCGGAACGGCGAATTCGAGCAGGTCAGCGTGGACCACACGTTCGTGCAGCGCCTCATCGACGAAGGCCGCCTCCGGCCCGAAGAAGCCGAAACCCATCCGCACAAGAACGTCCTGATGCGCGTCCTCGGCGACGTCGACGCCAGCCCTGAACTGGACCTGGCAACCCTCGACGTCGAACCGGGTGAGCGCTGGCTGCTCTGTTCCGACGGCCTGAATTACGTGGCGGGCCACGTTGTGGAGCGGACCGTCCGGGAGACCAAGGACCTGCGTGAATGCGCCGAACTCCTGGTCGATCTCACCCTTGAAGCCGGCGCTCCGGACAACGTCACCGTCGTGATGCTGGAAATCGCCGAACAGACCACGGACGACGTCCGGACGGCCGCCGTCGAAGTTGTCCCGGCCCCGTCACCGTCCACCGTGACCGCGACCGTGTCCGAAAGCGATGCCCGGCGGCCCGGAAGCACCTTCGGCGCGGCGAAAACGGCCGGAGAGCCGCAGAAGACACCCGACGCCGGCAAGACCGGCGGATCCCCGGCGGCTCCCGTGGCCGCCGGCGCTGCAGCGGCGTCCTCTGCCCCGGCCAAGGCCCCCGAATCCCCCAAGGATGCCGGTGCGGCCGCCGACAAAGCAGCCGACAGCGCTGGCGGAAAAGGTGAACCCGAGGCCTCCACGGATCCGCACCTGGGTGAGCATCTTACGGCCGAGGTGCTCCGCGAGGAGCTTGCCAGCCGCCCCCACGAACTCGTGGGTGCCGCCGCCGCGGCCGCGGAATCCGGATCAATCCCCACCATCGCCGGGCGCACCATGGCCCGCCGGGCAGCGACCGTCCTGACCCATAAGTCAGAGCAGGCGAAGGAAGAAGCCGAGGAGTTCAGGCCAGCCGGCCGGCCGCGCCGCTGGGTGACTGTCTCCATCGCCGTCGCCATTGTGGCACTCCTCGCCCTGGGCCTGTGGCTGGGCTACGCCTGGACCCAGACGCGGTACTACATCGGCGAGCAGGACCAGCATGTGGCCATCTTCAACGGGGTCTCCCAGCGCCTTGGACCCATCCAGCTCTCCACCCTCGAAACGGTGACCGAAATCCGGATGTCAGATCTGCCCGAATTCTCCCAGCAGCGGGTGCGCCAGACCGTGCCTGCCCGGGACCTCTACGATGCCCAGCGGATCGTCAAGAACCTTGAGCGCACCGGCACCACCGCCCCCGCGGACGAGTGCATCACCCCGTCCCCGACGCCCGCTACCCCCGGTGCGACAGCGACTCCGGGTGACACGGCGAGCCCTGGCGTGGCCGGGACTGCCACACCATCGCCGTCGGCGACGGCGCCGATCTGCGAGGTGGCCAAATGACACCCATCGATCCGACCCCCAAGCCGCGGCGGAATATCGAACTTGTCCTGCTGGTCCTGGCCCTCGCCGTCGGCATTGGCGCCAACGCCCTGGTCGGCGTGGACCGGCAGAAGGCCTTCGACACCGACTTCTGGTTCCAGTCGAGCCTGCTCGCCGCCGCCGCCCTGGCATTTCACATCGTGCTGCGCATCCGGGCGAAATATGCCGATCCAGTAATTCTTCCGCTGGTGGTGGCTCTCAATGGTCTGGGCCTCGCCATGATTCACCGGTTGGACCGGGTCGGGGAGGACACGGGCAACAACCAGTTGCGGTGGACCCTCGTGGCCATGGCTGTTTCCATCGCCGTCATCTGGTTTCTCAAGGACCACCGGGTCCTTCGGCGTTTCACGTACATCTCGCTGGCCGTCAGTGCGGTCCTGCTGATCCTGCCGCTGGTTCCCGGCATTTCCGCCGGTGAAATCCTCGGCGCGCGGGTGTGGATCAAGTTCGGGTCGATGACCTTCCAGCCGGGTGAAATTGCCAAGATCACGCTCGCTATATTCTTTGCCGGGTATCTTTCCTCCAACCGGGATCTTATTCTGCTCGCCGGCCGGAAGGTCGGGCCCATCCAGTTCCCGCGGTTCAAGGACATGGGCCCCATGCTCGCCGCCTGGCTCGTGAGCATCGGGGTGCTGATCTTCCAGCGGGACCTGGGCTCCTCGATCCTGTTCTTCGGCCTCTTCCTCGTGATGATTTATGTCGCCACGAGCCGCATCAGCTGGGTGATCATCGGCGTCGGGCTCATGGCTGCCGGCGGCTTCGTTGCCTCCAAGGCCTTCTCCCACGTCGCCCTGCGGATTGACGGCTGGATTAACGCCTTCACCGACGAGGTCTACGGACGGGAATTCGGCGGCAGTCTGCAAATCGTGGAAGGACTGTTCGGCATGGCCAACGGCGGACTTGTGGGAACCGGCCTCGGCCAGGGTCGCCCCAATCTGGTGCCGTTCGCCAACAGCGACATGATCATTGCCTCCTTCGGCGAGGAACTGGGGCTCATTGGCCTCTTCGCGATCGTCCTGATGTACCTGCTGCTCTTCACCCGCGGCTTCCGTGCCGCGCTCGGCACCCGCGACGCGTTCGGAAAGCTGCTGGCCACCGGGCTCTCCTTCGCCATCGCGCTGCAGTGCTTCGTGGTGATCGGCGGTGTCACCCGGCTCATTCCCCTCACCGGTCTCACTACGCCGTTCCTGGCCGCAGGCGGCTCGTCCCTGCTGGCCAACTGGATCATTGTCGGGCTGTTGCTGATGATCTCTCACACCGCGCGCGGCCCGGTGGACACAACACCGCTGGCCCCCGGCGAACAACCCGATCCACAGAAAGTCATTCCTGCCATGCCTTCCAAGCCGGCCGCCGTCTCCGGCACCGGACGAAACAGTCCGGATGCCCCCACCGAGACGGTGAAGCTGTGAACCAGGCCATTCGCAATTCCTGGATCGCCGCGATCGCGATGTTCGTGCTGATTTTTGGTGCCCTTAGCTACGTCCAGGTGGTCGGCGCGGACGAACTCGAGGCCAACGCCTGGAACAAGCGCACGCTCCTGCAGAACTACTGCAACGACCGCGGCGCGATCATCGTTGGTGGCACCCCGGTGGCGGAGTCCGTCGCTGCCGACGAGAGCTGCAAGTTCCAGCGCACGTACACGCAGCCGGAGCCTTACGCCGGGATCACCGGCTATTTCTCCAGGAGCTTCGGCGTGACCGGGCTGGAGAAGACGATGAACAAGGAGCTCGCGGGCAGCTCGGACCAGCAGTTCCTGGACCGTGTCGGCCAGCTCTTCCTGGGCAACCAGCCCAAGGGCGCCTCCGTGGAGCTCACGCTGGATCCCAAGATCCAGAAGCTCGCCTTCGACCTCATCCCGGATGGCCAGCGCGGATCGATCGTGGTGACAAATCCTAAAACCGGCGCGATTATTGCCATGGTTTCCAAGCCCTCCTACGACCCCAACCTGATCGCCACGCAGGATCCGGCGGCCGAGGCCGCCAACTTCGCCGAGCTGAACAAGGTCCCCGGAATCAACCTGAACCAGAATGTCAGCGGACCCACCGGGGCACTGCTGGCACCGGGCTCAGTCTTCAAACTCATTGACACGGCCGCTGCCCTTAACTCGGGAAAGTACAACAAGGACAGCGTCCTGCCCAACCCGGCGGAGATGTCCTTCCCCGGCATCCAGTACAAGCTGCCCAACTACGCCGGCGGCAACTGCTACACCCGCGATACGGCGACTTTTGCCTTCGCGCTGCAGCAGTCCTGCAACACTCCGTTCGCCAGCATCGCGCTGGATCTGGGGCAGAAGGCCATTGCCGACCAAGCGGAGAAATTCGGCTTCGGGCAGGACTTTGGCGACCAGCTGAAGCTGGACTCCGCCCCGAGTTTCTTCCCGACCGAAAAGCTCGATGATGCCAGCCTGGCGCAGTCGTCGATCGGCCAGCGCGACGTCCGGGCCACCCCGCTGCAGATCAACCAGATGACGGCCGCCATCGCCAACGGCGGAGTGCAGATGCAGCCGAACCTGATCAAAGCCGTGCGCTCCCCGGACCTGCGGCCGATCAGCGAGCCGAAGCCCCAGGTGCTGCGGACCTCCACCACGGCGGACATCGCCCGGCAGATCAACGAGTGGATGGTCAGTGTCGTCAGCGACGGCATCGCCCGGGGTGCGGCCGTGCCCGGCGTCAAGGTCGCCGGGAAGACCGGCACCGCGGAACTCGGCAACGGCCTGAACAACTCATGGTTTACCGGGTTTGCCCCGGCGAATGACCCGCAGGTGGCTGTCACTATCGTCGTGGAAGGCGTAGACATCACCACCGGCGCAAAGCTAACCAGTCCGAACGCGAAGAAGATCTTTGAGGCGGTGTTGAATAAGTGAGGCCTTCATCAGGAATCACCCTCGGCGGCAGATTCCAGCTGACGACGCGTATTGCGATCGGCGGCATGGGAGAAGTCTGGAAAGCCAAAGACCTGATCCTTGGCCGCATCGTCGCCATCAAGGTGCTCAAGGAGGAGTACACGGGCGATCCGGGCTTCCTCCAGCGGTTCCGGGCCGAGGCCCGCCACACTGCGCTCCTGAACCATGTGGGCATCGCCAATGTCTTTGACTATGGCGAGGAAGAAGGCTCCGCCTACCTCGTGATGGAGTTGGTCCCGGGCCAGCCGCTGAGCAGCATCATCGAGCATGAACAGGTGCTGTCCCCGGACCGCACCCTGTCCATGATCGCCCAGACGGCGCGCGCCCTCTCGGTGGCCCATGCCCAGGGCCTGGTCCACCGCGACATCAAGCCGGGCAACCTGCTGATCACCCCGGACGGCCGCGTCAAGGTCACGGACTTCGGCATCGCCCGCCTCGCGGACCAGGTCCCGCTCACCCAGACCGGGCAGGTGATGGGAACCGCCCAGTACCTGGCACCTGAGCAGGCTACCGGGCAGCTGGCCACCGGTGCCTCGGACATCTACGCCCTCGGCGTGATCGGCTACGAGTGCCTCACTGGACGCCGCCCCTTCTCCGGCGAATCGCAGATCGCCATCGCGCTGGCCCAGGTCAATGACGCGCCGCCGCCGCTGCCGGAGACCCTGCCGAAGCCGGTCCGCGCCCTGCTGATGTCCATGCTCGCCAAGGACCCCAAGAACCGCCCGGCCGATGCCCTCAAACTGTCCGAGGCCGCCGAAGCCATCCGTAACGGCGACATCGCCGCTGCACACGCCGCGGTTCCGGGCATGCTCCTGTTCGAGGCAGCAACCGGACCGATCACGGCCCCGGTGGACATTCCCACCGCGGCAACCGGTGTCATCGGCGAGGCGGACCGCACGACGTCGGCCACCTCCGCTTTGCCGGTGGTCGGCGCGGCGGGAGCCGGCGCCGCTGCGGGAGTGGCTGCGGGAGCCGCCGCCACCAGCGCCTACGGTGCCCGAAACACCCTGTCCCGCGCAGATGCCCTCGCCGCGGAACGCAATTGGGTCCAAGAGGACGACGACTACGACGAGCCGGTCGATGAGCCGGAACGCCGCGGCCGGAGCCCCTGGACCTGGCCGCTGATCGCCCTGATCCTGCTGGTGCTCTTCGCGCTCGTGGGCGTGGTGCTGACCCAGGCCGGGATCCTGTTCCCGCAGACGCCGGCGAGCAGCATCGCCACCACCAGCGCGAAGCCGAGCAGCACCAGCGCTTCGCCTACGTCCTCGAGTCCCAGCCCCACCAGCAGTTCCGCGACGCCCACGCAGTCCACCCCGGCCGCGATCAACCTGATTCCGGAAAGCTACCTCGGCCGCCCCTTCAACCAGGTCCGCAGCGAACTGATCGGCCTGGGGCTTGTTGTGACCGGAGCCGAGGTCTTCGACGATGCCACTCCCGGAACGGTGGTTCAAATTGACCCTGCCGGGCGAGTCCAGCCCGGTTCGACCATCACAGTGAACTACTCCAAGGGCCCGGAATCCGTCACGGTCCCGATGCTCCAGTCCGGTGCCAGCGAAGCCGCCGTCCAGCAGGCCATCGAAAGCGCAGGCCTCCGCTGGGCCAAGGGTGCCGACGTCGCTCCGACGAATAAGAAAGAAGCTGCCGGCACCTTCGTCAGTTCAGAACCCGCCTCCGGCAGCAAGGTTCCCGCCGGTTCCCTGGTGACCTACCACCTCGCCAAAGCCGCGTCCGCGGCAGCCACCCCAAGTCCGACCGGAACGTAGGCCAATATGTCTACTTCACCCCGCACCCCATCGCACCGGGAGGACCGCGGCCCCGTGAACACACAGCGCGTCCTCAGCGGGCGCTATGAGCTGGGTGAACTGATCGGCCGCGGCGGCATGGCCGACGTCTTCCGCGGTGTCGACACCCGGCTGGGACGCACCGTGGCTGTTAAGCTGCTCCGCCCGGACCTGGCCCGGGACCCCCAGTTCCAGGCCAGGTTCAAACGCGAGGCGCAGGCGGTGGCCGCCCTGAACCATCCCTCAATCGTGGCCATCTATGACACCGGGGACCACGCCGTCCCCGGGGACCACGAAGACACCGTACGGGTCCCGTACATCGTGATGGAGTTCGTCTCCGGAAAGACGATCCGGGACCTGATCAGGGCCAAGGAAGTCAGCATCGACCAGGCGATCGACTTCACGCTGGGGGTGCTCGCCGCCCTGGACTACAGCCACAAGGCCGGGATCGTGCACCGCGACATCAAACCGGCCAACGTGATGTTCTGCCCGGATTCCAACAGCGTCAAGGTAATGGACTTCGGAATTGCCCGCGCCATGGCGGACTCGGCAGCCACCATGACCCAAACCCAGGCCGTGGTGGGGACGGCACAGTACCTTTCACCGGAACAGGCCCGCGGCGAGACCGTGGATGCCCGCAGCGACCTCTACTCGGCCGGGTGCCTGCTGTATGAGATGCTGGCCGGCCGGCCGCCCTTCATCGGCGACAGCCCCGTGTCCGTTGCCTACCAGCATGTGCGCGAGATCCCCGAACTGGCCAGCAGCCTGAACCCTGACGTCTCCGAGGCGCTGGACAGCGTGCTGATGAAGGCGCTGCAGAAGAACCGCGCGGACCGGTTCCAGGACGCCGCGGCCTTCCGGCGCGCCCTCCGGGCCGCGCGGAGCGGAGTCGGCGTCGCCCCGGCGGCGGCCAGCGAAGCACCCACCAACCCCAATGACACGGTTCCGACGCCGGACAGCACACCGACGGCCGCTTTCTCGGTAACGGGCGCGAAGTTCCTTGACGAGACCCCCACTGGCAGACTCCGTCCCGCCCTGGAGACGCCGGGCGATGATGAGAGTGCTCCGATGGAACAGGGTGTCGTCTATGGCGCCGCGGACACAGGCAGCCTGCCGCTGGTCCTTCCGCCCGAGCGGGAGCACACCCAGCGCCAGAAGTCCCGCCGCCGGACGTGGATCACCACACTCGTGATCGTCACCGTCCTCGTATTGGCGGGCGGCGGCCTGTGGCTCTACAACATGATGAACCAGGCTCCGCCCCCGGTCGCCAAAGTCCTGGTGCCGTCGGTGACCTCGCTGACCGAGACCGAGGCGCTCCAGAAGCTCTACAACGCCGGGCTCAAACCCCAGCTCAGCCGGATGCAGCACGAGACCATTGGCAAGGGCATCGCCATCGGCACTGTCCCGGCAACGGGGAGCTCCCTGGACCCCAATTCGGATATCACGCTGAACATCTCGGAGGGCCCCAGCGTCATCACCATCCCCGCCGACCTGCCGGGACGCACGGAGGCGGCAGCCCGCGATGTGCTCCGCCAGAAGGGACTGGCAGGAGCACCTGGCACCACCATGGCCAACAGTCCCACAGTCCCGGCGGGCATTGTGATCACCACCAACCCTGCGCCGGGCCAGAATGTGGCCGCGGGCAGCACGGTGGAAATCATCGTCTCCACCGGAAAAGTGGTGGTTCCCCAGCTCGTGGGCCTTCCCCGGGCCGAGGCTGAAGCGGCCCTGAAGGCACTTGGCCTGGGCATGAACGCCACGGAAGTCGAAAACTCAGAAGTGGAACCGGGAAAAGTCACCGGACAGGCTGACCCGGCGGATGCCCTCGTGGAACAGCGCAAGACGATCACCGTCACCGTGGCCAAGGCGCCTCCGCCCCCGCCGAGCCCGACACCCACGCCCACCCCGACGCCCACCAAGAGCACCAAATAGGACCGGGCTAACCCGGCCGGCCTCGCCCGCTAGTGCTTGATGAGCGGGCTGAGCGTCGAGGCCCGCTGGGCAGCACCTGACATGCCGAGGGATTCGAGCCAGTTCCCGAGCATCTGGTAACCGCCTTCGGTCAAGACGGACTCCGGGTGGAACTGCACCCCGCAGAGAGGCGCGGTGCGGTGCTGCAACCCCATAACAACCCCGGTCCCCGTCTCCGCCGTGATCTCCAGGACCTCCGGGATGCTCTCACGGACGGCGGCGAGGGAGTGGTAGCGGGTCGCGGTGAAGGGCGACGGCAACCCGGTGAACACACTGCTCCCGTGGTGCTCCACGAGGGACGTCTTGCCGTGCATCAGTTCCGGAGCGTGGGTGACTGTCCCCCCGTACGCCTCCGCCAGAGCCTGATGGCCCAGGCAGACCCCCAGCATTGGTTTGTTGTGGCTTCCGCACCACTTGATCAGCTCGATGCAGACCCCCGCGCCGGCGGGGTTCCCGGGACCCGGCGAGATGAGGACGCCGTCGCGCGCTTCGGCGAGGTCGATCGCCTCGGCCAGGGTGACGTCGTCGTTGCGGACCACAGTGGTCTCGGCACCGAGTTCCTGGAGGTATCCCACCAGGGTGTACACAAAGCTGTCATAGTTGTCGACGACGAGAATCTTGGTTGTGCTCATGGGTGCCTTGCTGAACCAATCGTTGAATCAGTGAACCGGTGAATTGTGCCATCCAGGGAAAAAGGAACTGAACCATCCTGCAGCTGCAGCACGTGCGTTCTCCTCCCGGACGTTCGCGGCGGACACCGCTGTGGCGCCAACTACAGCTAGAATTGGCTCCGAACAAGAACTTCGACATGACCAAGAGCGCGCTGACCGCCGGTGTATTCCTCCTTGCAGGATATCAAGCCAGGGTCCCGCTCCTGTTCCAGCAGCCCAGGAGGATCCGTGCCCGAGTCAAAGCGCCGCAAACGCACCACCCCCGCAACGCCGCAGACTGCCGCGGCGCAGGCCAACAAGCCCAACCCGGTCTGGTTCAAGCCCGTGATGTTCGGCCTGATGATCCTCGGCCTCCTGTGGATCATCACCTTCTATATCAGCGAAGGCACCCTTCCTGTCGCCGCCTGGGGATCCGGGAACATCATCGCCGGCTTCGGCATCGCCATCGTCGGTTTCCTCATGACCACCCGCTGGCGCTCCTGACTCGCGCCGAACCTGAGGAAAGACCGGTACACCCCGTGTACCGGTCTTTTGCGTTAACCTCGAGGCCTACCAAAGGCCGATAATGCTGGAGCGGAGAAACACTGCGAGCGAAGGAGCCCGGATGACCCCGACAGTAACAGGCCCGGTGATCGGCGACGACGGCCTGGCCCGGCCCCAGTGGGCGGCCGTGGATCCGTTGCTGCGCGAGTACTACGACACCGAATGGGGATTTCCGGTACGCGACGAACAGGGCCTCTACGAGCGCATCAGCCTTGAGGGTTTCCAGGCCGGGCTGTCCTGGGCCACGATTCTCCGGAAACGGCCGGCGTTCCGGACCGCCTTCCACAATTTCCATCCCGAGACGGTGGCAGCATTCACCGAAGCCGACGTTGAGCGGCTCCTCCTCGACGCCGGGATTGTCCGTAACCGACTGAAGATCCGTGCCGCCATCACCAACGCCCAGGCCACCATTGCGCTACGGGCCGACGGCGGACTGGTTGACTTCGTCTGGGCGTTCCAGCCGGATTCCACACCCGAGCCGGCGTCCCACGAGGACATCCCTACCACCTCGGCAGAGTCCATCGCCCTGTCCAAGGCACTGCGGAAGCGGGGGTTCGCTTTCGTCGGGCCCACCACCATGTACGCCCTGATGGAAGCAATCGGCATGATCGACACCCACCTGCTGGACAGCCACCGCAGGGGAACCTCCGGCATCTGGCCGCGCTGAGCCCGAGGCGCTGTGCACAACTCTGCTTGAGTTATCCACAGTGTGGATAACTGTGTTCGAGATTCCCTCTGATCCTCCAATTCCCGCGCGCTGTGGCCCTCAGGAACTCCTGCCGGAAGGAATTCCGCGGGGAGTCACAGGCATGTGAGTTATTAACAGTGTGGATTGCCTGTGGATAACTCCAAAGCTGCAGCAACCGCTTTTGGGAACCGGGACCGCGGGGCCTTCTTACCCTCACCTTTCCAGGTTCAGCACGCCGCGACAGGGTTATCCACTTAACAACAGGCCAGTACCCACAACTTATCCACAGCTGGGGATAACGTGCTCATCAGAACGGTCTTCGGGGGTCCCTGGCGCCACGTGGCGCCAATTCCGGCCTCGTCACTTCGAGGGACAAGTTATTAACACTGTGAATAACCCTGTTGAAAGCAGATCTAAGCCCGGAGCTTCGTCTTCTGAGGGAGGCTCCCAGCCGCACCGCCGTGACGGCCTCCAGTGCCACGCCACCTTACTCCGGGCGTTCCAGGCCGGAGTTGTCCACTTAACCACAGGGCAGCCCACAGGAGTTATCCACAAATGTGGAGATCTCGAAGTGCAAATCGGCAGAATTGCCCACTGTGGCCCTCAGATCCCGGACCGCGTGTTGAACTACAGGCGTGTAAGTTACCAACAGTGTGGATAACCCCTGTGGACAACTTGCCGACTGTGCGTTTCGGCCGTCCCGCTGCGGACGATCCCGGTCGCAACGGCGGCGGCGCAAAAGTGCGCGCAGGGCAGGACGCGCTGTGGAGAACAGGGAAATGCTGTGGGAAACGCCCTTCGGCACGACGCTCCCGCCCGGTTGCTGCCACCTTCACCCCGCCGCTCCCGCGGAAATCCGGGGCTTCATGCGGACCAGACGTGCTCACGCACCGAACAACTGGGCGGGAACGTCCGGGGACGAGGGAAGGAGGAGGGGGAGGGGGAGGGCGCCGGGGTGACGGCAGGGAAGCGCCGTTAGGCGCTGGCAACCCGGAGGGCCGAGACGGCGATGAGGAGCGCCAGCACCAAGACCAGGCCGCCCGCTTGCAGCAGGCCCTGCCGCTGGCCGCGGGGCGTGTACGCAACGACGGCGGCACACAGGGCACCAGTGACGGCACCACCCAGGTGGGCCTGCCAGGCAATTCCGGGGACCACGAAGCCGATGACGCCGTTAATAAGGATGAGCACCCAGAGTTGCCTCGTGTCACCACCGCGGCGGCGCTGGACCACCAGCATGGCTCCAAAGAGGCCGAAGATGGCGCCAGAAGCGCCCACAACGCCACTGGGCGGCAGGACAGGTGTCAACAGGAGGTAGCCGACGGATCCGCCGACGGCGGAGAGCAGGAAGATCGCCAGGAAGCGGATTCTTCCGAGGAGGGGCTCCAGTGCCTGTCCAAACACCCACAGCATGTACATGTTGAGCACGATATGGAGGATGAAGCCTTGTGAGTGGACAAACGCTGAGGTCAGCATGCGCCAAGGTTCGAAATAGCCGTACTGGGGAGCGGCGTACACAGATGCAAAGGCCAGGTTATCCTCGACAACCTGCCCGGGGACCAGCCACTGGAGAACAAAGACCAGGACGCAGAGCCCGATGAGGGACAGGGTGACCACGGGCTTACCGGCGGTCACGGCGCCGCCGTAGACGGTCCTGACGTCCGGCGTCGTACGTTTTGTTTCGTTAACACAGTCAACGCATTGGAATCCGACGGCGGCCGCCCGCTGGCAGTCGGGGCACGCAGGGCGCCCGCACCGCTGGCAGCGCACATAGGCGGGCCGGTCCGGGTGCCGGGGGCACACCGGGATCTGCGCGGACGGCTCTGCCGCCGGAATTCCGTAGCTCATGCGGTGGGCTAGAGCTTCACTACATCAATGCTCTTGATGACGACGTCCTCGACCGGACGGTCGCCCATTCCGGTGCGGACACCCTCGATGGAGTCGACAACCTTCCTGGACTCGTCGTCGGCTACCTCACCGAAGATGCTGTGCTTGCCCTGCAGCCAGCCGGTGGGGATGGTGGTGATGAAGAACTGTGAGCCGTTGGTGCCGCGGCCCATCTGGATGCCGGCGTTTGCCATGGCCAGCTTGTAGGGCTCGTTGAAGGTCAGCTCCGGGTGGATCTCGTCGTCGAATTTGTAACCCGGTCCGCCAACGCCACGGCCCAGGGGGTCGCCCGCCTGGATCATGAAGTCCTTGATGATGCGGTGGAAGATGGTGCCGTCATACAGCGGCGTCCCCGTCTTGTCCTCGCCCGATTCCGGGTGGGTCCAGGCCTTCTCGCCCGTCGCCAGTCCGACGAAATTCTCGACGGTCTTGGGAGCGTGGTTACCGAAGAGGTTGACGACAATGTCGCCCATGCTCGTGTGGATGGTTGCTTTTGCAGTTGCGATGGCAGTCATAGGCCCTATTCTTCCATGACAGGCCATTACACATAGGGCCGCTCCGCTAGTTCCGCGCTGGGTGAAATCGGCCCGGAATCGGCCTGAAGAATAGCCCGTGAGGTCTGGGACACGTAGGCTAACTGCAGAACCGTCACATTAATCGGGAGGTAGTTGTGAAAAAAACGGATCGAATTGCCCGTGAGCTGGAGCATTCAGTCAGCACCGGAGTTGAGAACGCCAAGGAATGGGCAACCCCGCGGGTTGAGGCAGCCGTCAACTGGGCCGTTCCGCGTCTGCAGCAGGGCCTGGATACAGCTTCTCCCAAGATCCAGGAGGGGCTCAAGTCGGCGGCCTACAATCTCGCCGACGGCGTGGCGACGGTAACCCCGCGCCTCCAGGACGGATTGGCCCACCTCGCACCGAGAATCAACGATGCCGTTGAGGGAGCCACCCCGCGTCTGCATGAGGCGCTGGACAAGGCAACGCCGGTCATCGCAAACGCCCGCGACCGGGTTGTCGTCGAATATCTGCCGAAGCTTTCGGACCAGATCGGCCACGCCTCCGACGCCGTGCACCGTACACTCCAGAGCGCACCGGCCCATGTGGACGCCGTTGCCCAGAGGCTCGGAGACGCGGGGATCATCCACTCCGTCCAGGAGCAGGCCAAGTCCGCCGGCACCCACGTCAAGGTTGCTGCGAAGAAGGCTGGCAAGGCCGTCGGCGTCGAGGTTGCCAAGCCGCAGAAGCCCAAGCACCGCGGGCTGCTGATCTTCGGCATCATCGCCGCAGCTGCCGCTGCCGGGGTTGCCGCGTGGAAGGCTTCCAAGCCGGTCGAGGATCCCTGGAAAACGCCTGCACCGGTCACCCCCGCGCCCGTGTCGGCCACAACTGTCAACGATGTCAAGGAAGCCGTCAAGGAAGCAGCCGGCCAGGCCGGCGCAGCGACAGTTGCCGCAGCGGACGCCGTCGCGGACGCTTCGGCTGAAGCGGCCAAGACCACCGACGACGCCGCAGCCACCGCCAAGCATGCGGCCGGGGACGCTGTCGAGGACATCAAGGACGCTTCCGCCAAGATTGCCACCGATGCCAAGACCGCAGTTCGGAACATCGCCGCAAGCCGTAACAACGGCACGGACAAGAGCACCGGCAGCTAGACAAGCCAGTGGGCCGCCTTCGGGCAGCCGTTGAGGGAGGGATTCCGCCAGTGGCGGGATCCCTCCCTTTTTTGGGCGTGTTTGAGCACGATGTTTACCAGTTCGTAGCCGGGGGATTGCCCGGCGCCGGGCTGGAAAAACCGCGGTAGTGCTAAATTTGGGGGAATGTCACCCGAAAAATCCTCTGAGGATGCCTTACACGACGCTGCGCCGACGCCGGCTGTGTCTATCGTCATCCCGGCGTACAACGAGGAAAGCGTCATCCGGCAGTGTCTGATTGCTGCCGTCTACCAGTCTGTCCCGGCGCACGAGATCATCGTCGTCGACAACATGTCCACGGACCGCACAGCCGATATCGTCCGGCAGATGCAACTGGAGTACCCCGAGAGCCCCATCATCCTGCTCAGCCAGGACCGGGACCAGGGTCTGATCCCCACCCGTAACTTCGGCCTCAACCATGCCACGGGAGACATCCTCGGCCGGATCGACGCCGACTCCGTGCTCGAACCCGACTGGGTCGAACAGGTGCAGAAGGCTTTCCGGGACAAATCGGTCCACGCCGCGACCGGCCCGGTGGTCTACTACGACATGCCGATGCGGCGATTTGGCCTGAAGGCCGACGACAAGATGCGCCAGCTGATGCTCAAGCTGGCCAAACACCAGTACCACTTTCTCTTTGGGTCCAACATGGCGCTCCGCCGCTCGGCGTGGGAGATCATCCGCGGCGAGACATGCCGGGATGAGAAGGACGAGATGCACGAGGACATCGATTTGTCCCTGCACCTGGCCGACCACGAGCTCAGGATCCAGTACTGGCCGCAGATGGTCTCCGGCATGTCCGCGCGCCGGCTGGAAGACTCTCCCCGCGACTACCGCTACTACGTGACGCGCTTCGACCGCACGTACAAGGCCCACAACGTTAAGAAGATGGCGCTCAAGGCGCCCATGGTTGTCTTCTTCTCGGTGTACTTCCCGGCCAAGCTCCTGCGCGCAATCCACACGGTCAACACCACACAGCCTGCCCGCCGCGGCGGCCAGTAACCCCCGGGGTGGCCGGCGCCGGCCTTCGAAAGTCAGTCCGTCCCCAGCTCCGCCAGTCCGGCCGCAGTGCGCCGCACTGAACGTGAACTGCGCTGTCCCAGGACGACGACGGCGAGCCCCACCAGGATCATCGCCAGACCGGCATAGGTGCCGGCTGGCAAGGTCTCAGCCAGGAACGCGGCGGCCAGCAGCGCAGCGCCCGGAATCTCCAGCAGGATGATCATGGAGACCAGCAGCGGGCTCATGGTCGCCAGCAGGTGGTTGAAGGCTGTGTGGCCGATCAGCTGGGCGCATACCGTGATCGCCAGGATGCCCAGCCAGCCGGAGGCTTCGAAGCCTGCCAGCGGCTGCTGCGAGAACAGCGCCAGCACCGCAACGACGGCCGCGCACATCCCGTAGCACAGGGTCGTGTAGATGCCCGTCCCCATGGTCTGGCGGGCTTTGCCGCCGGCCAGCGTGTAGATCCCCGCCAAGGCGCCGCCCGCCACGGCCAGGAGGTCGCCCAGCAGCGCGTCCGGGGAGCTGCCCATGTCGAATCCGGTAATCGCGACGACACCGCCGAACGCGATCCCAAGGCCGGCCAGGACGGGCCAGCGGTGCCTGACGCCCCGGAAGAGCTGGAAAACGGCGATCCAGCCCGACTGCAGGCAAACAAGGGCCGTCGCTGCCGCGACCGAGGTCAACTGCAGCGAGGTGATGAAGCAGGCGAAGTGCAGCGCCAAGGCGACGGCGGCCGCCAGGGACCAGCGAAACTCCCGGCCGGTGACCCGGCCGAACTGGCGTGGGTTCCGGACCAGCACGGGGCCGGCCATAACGACCGAACCGATCGCGTTGCGCCAGAAAGCGATGGCCAGGGCACTGACGGAGGTGGCCCCCAGGGTGGCAGCGATGAGCGGCCCGGAGGAGGCCACCCCAAGGACGCCCAGGGCAGCAAGGAAGAAGTTCACGGTCCAACAGTAGTGGGGACGGAGAGCACGCAGCTGAACCAGCTGCATCCTTGACCGCGGCAGGCGGCGGTGCCAGTCTTAAATCCGGTCTCACCATCATCCACAAAGGAGACCATCATGGCTGCAACCATCCGCAAGAGCCTGGACAATCCGGAGGAAACCCGCCCCGTCAAAGACGGGATGGGCCAGGTTGAGCTCGTCAATCTCGACGCCGGCGCCGTGGCACGTGCGACGTTCCTGCCGGGCTGGAAGTGGTCCCAGCACGTCAAGCCGATCGCCCAGACGGACAGCTGCATGATTGCCCACAAGGGCTACACAATCTCGGGCCGCCTCAAGGTCGTCATGGACAACGGCGAGGAGAACGAGTTCGGCCCGGGTGACTTCGGCGTCATCCCGCCGGGACATGATGCGTGGGTCGTCGGCGACGAGCCCTACGTCTTTATCGACTGGCAGGGCATGGACGACTACGCCAAACCCAAGGAATGAGGGGGCACTGCCGGGCCATCCGCGCAGTGGACAGGCAAGCAGTGGACAGGCAAAAGGCCCCGGTCCGCGTTTCCGCGGGCCGGGGCCTTTCCTATGGTGGAGGCACGGGGACTCGAACCCCGAACCCCCTGCTTGCAAAGCAGGTGCGCTACCAATTGCGCCATGCCCCCATAAGAAGCAACCCGACAATCATACCCTAGTTCGAGAAGCTGTTTCCCAGCTCCCGATCCGGGGAATCCGGGCTAGTCAACCGTGTCGGTTGATTCGCTCCAGACCGTTTTCCGGGCCTCGGATTCCTGCACTTTCTTGTAGAGCAGGACGCCTGCGATCGTGGCTGCAACAACCAGCAACTTCTTCACATGCACCCCGTTCCGGCTCGGCGATAAACAAATACCAACCGAACCTCCACTTGAATCTGTACAGATTCCGTGGGCGTACCAGGACTTGAACCTGGGACCTCTTCGTTATCAGCGAAGCGCTCTAACCGCCTGAGCTATACGCCCCGATGCCTCATCGGGCCGAGATACGACTTTACAGCACATCCCGGCCCGATCTCAAATCGAGGCATTTCCCCGGGAAAAATCCGGGAAAACTATGGGATTTAGTCGTCCGTGAGGGTGACTCCAATGCCGCCCACGAGGGTGGCGGAGATGTTGTACAACACTGCCGAGAGCATGGACAGTGCCGTCAGCAGCACAACGTTGATGACGGCAATGATCGTGGCGAAGGACGCAACCTGTCCCAGCGAGGCGACCTTCTTCAATTCGAAGCCGCCGCCTTCGGACCCAGCCAGGGTGCCGAGGAGGCCGTCAACCTGGTCGAAGATCCCGGTCAGGTCCAGGACCGTCCAGAGCACAATCGCGGCCACAACGGTCACGATGCCCAGTGCCACGGAGAGCAGGAAGGCCATCTTCAGCACGGACCAGGGATCAACCTTGCTGACCAGCAGGCGGGCCCGGCGGACCTTGGCCTTGGGTGCCGGCTTGATCAGCCCGGCAGTGTTCTGTCCCGGACGGATCTGGTCCGGACGTTGTCCGGGGGTGACCGGGCGCTGGCCGGGGGCCGCGGGGCGTCCCTGCGCAGGACGCTGGCCGGGCACTGCCGGCCGCTGGGCCGAGCCACTGGCTCCGCCGGCTGCTCCGGGGCGCTGTTCGGGGCGGGACGGCGCACTTACCCGCGGCGCGGAGGCAGGCTGCCGCACTCCGCCGGGAACGCCGCTGTTCGGCTTGGGATATGAGTCCGAATTACTCATGCGTTACCTCCGGTGTTGTCTTCGTCCAGCTCGGCATCGCCTGATGACTCATCTGACTCCGGGGCCGGTGCTGATTCTTCCGCTGCGGACCCCTCGAGGGATCCGGTATCTTCAGCCAACGTTACGTCATCCGTCGCCGATGCCTGACTTTCAGCGGCCTCGACTGCATCATCGCCTTCTTCCACCTCGTCGGCTTCGAGGCCCCGTTCGCTGTTGCGGGCCACCTCAATGATGCGGTCGTTCTTGTCCGGTTTGGCGAAGATGACGCCCATGGTGTCGCGTCCCTTGGCCGGGACTCCTGCCACGGAGGAACGGACCACCTTGCCGCCTTCCATGACCACCAGGACCTCGTCTTCCTCCTGGACGATCAGGGCGCCCACGAGGTGGCCGCGCTCCTCCTGGTACTTGCCCACCTTGATGCCGAGGCCGCCACGGCCCTGGAGGCGGTATTCCTCCACGGCAGTGCGCTTGGCGTAGCCGCCCTCGGTGACGATGAAGACAAAGGACCCGTCCGTGACGACGTCGGCCGCCAGCAGTTCGTCGTCCTCGCGGAACTTCATGCCCGTGACGCCGGAGGTGGCCCGTCCCATCGGGCGCAGGGCCTCATCGGTGGCGGTGAAGCGGATCGACTGGCCCATGCGGGAGACCAGCATCAGGTCATCGGTCTCGGAGACCAGCTGGGCGGAAACCAGCTCGTCGCCGTCGCGAAGGTTGATCGCGATGACGCCTGCGGAGCGGTTGGTGTCGTAGTCCTCGAGGCGGGTCTTCTTCACGAGCCCGCGCTTGGTCGCCAGGACCAGGTACGGCGACTGCTGGTAGTCCCGCAGGTCCAGCACCTGGGCGATGTGCTCGTCAGACTGGAACGCGAGCAGGTTGGCCACGTGCTGCCCCTTGGCGTCGCGCCCGGCTTCGACGAGCTCGTACGCCTTGGCCCGGTACACCCGGCCAAGGTTCGTGAAGAACAGCAGCCAGTGGTGGGTGGTGGTCACGAAGAAGTGCTCGACGACGTCGTCACCGCGCAGCTGCGCGCCCTTGATGCCCTTGCCGCCACGCTGCTGCGAACGGTAGTTGTCGCTGCGGGTGCGCTTGACGTAGCCGCCGCGGGTGATCGTGACGACCATTTCCTCTTCGGGGATCAGGTCCTCCATCGACATGTCGCCGTCAAAGCCCAACAGGACCTTGGTGCGGCGGTCATCGCCGTGTTTGGCCACGATTTCGGCCAGTTCGGTGCTGATGATCCCGCGCTGGCGTTCCTCAGAGGCCAGGATCGAGTTGTACTCGGTGATCATGGCTTCGAGTTCCGAGTGGCGGTCCTGGATCTTCTGGCGTTCCAGTGCCGCGAGCCGGCGCAGCTGCATGTCCAGGATGGCGCGGGCCTGGAGCTCATCGATGTCGAGGAGCTGCATGAGGCCGTCTCGGGCCGCCTCGGTGGTGTTCGATGCCCGGATCAGTGCGATGACTTCGTCGAGAGCGTCGAGCGCCTTGAGGAGGGCACGCAGGATGTGCGCTTCCTCCTCGGCCTTGCGGAGCCGGTAGCGTGTCCGGCGGGCGATGACATCCATCTGGTGTGTCACCCAGTGCCGGATGAACGCATCCAGGCTCAGCGTGCGGGGCACGCCGTCGACGATCGCCAGCATGTTGGCCGCAAAGTTGTCCTGCAGCTGGGTGTGCTTGTAGAGGTTGTTCAGCACCACCTTGGCGACGGCGTCGCGCTTGAGCACGATCACGAGGCGCTGGCCGGTGCGTCCGGAGGTTTCATCGCGCAGGTCGGCGATGCCGGAGATCTTGCCGTCCTTGACGAGCTCGGCAATTTTGATCGCGAGGTTGTCCGGGTTGGCCTGGTAGGGCAGTTCGGTCACCACAAGGCACGTGCGGCCCTGGAGCTCCTCCACGTTGACCACGGCGCGCATGGTGATCGAGCCGCGGCCCGTGCGGTAGGCGTCCTCGATCCCCTTGTGGCCCAGGATGGTGGCCCCGGTCGGGAAGTCGGGTCCCTTGATGCGGACGATCAGCTCTTCGAGGAGTTCCTCGCGGCTCACGGTCGGGTTGGCCAGGTACCACTGGACGCCGTCGGCGACCTCGCGGAGGTTGTGCGGCGGGATGTTGGTGGCCATGCCGACGGCGATGCCCGAGGAGCCGTTGACGAGGAGGTTCGGGAAACGCGCCGGCAGGATGGTGGGTTCCTGGTTCTTGCCGTCGTAGTTGTCCTGGAAGTCGACAGTTTCCTCGTCGATGTCGCGGACCATTTCCATGGCCAGCGGGGCCATTTTCGTTTCGGTGTACCGCGGTGCTGCTGCGCCGTCGTTGCCGGGCGAGCCGAAGTTGCCCTGTCCCAGCGCCAGCGGGTAGCGCATGGTCCAGTCCTGGATCAGCCGGACCAGCGCATCGTAGATGGCGGTGTCACCGTGCGGGTGGTATTGACCCATGACTTCGCCGACCACGCGGGCGCACTTGTTGAACGAGCGCTCCGGGCGGTAGCCGCCGTCGAACATGGCGTACAGCACGCGGCGGTGGACGGGCTTGAGGCCGTCGCGGACGTCAGGGAGGGCGCGGCCCACGATCACGGCCATTGCGTAGTCGAGGTAGGACCGCTGCATTTCCGTCTGCAGGTCAACCTGCTCGACACGGTCCGTCAGCACATCGGTGTCAAGGACGGTGCCTTCAATGACGGGTTCGGCGTCGGCCGGGACTTCTGGTGTTTCGTCACTCATAGTCTATATTTTCCGTTTCAGGTATATATCGTTCCGGGAATATTCAGGGCTTCGAGCCGCTAGATATCCAGGAACCGAACGTCCTTGGCGTTCTGCTGAATGAAGTTGCGGCGGGATTCAACGTCTTCGCCCATCAGGGTGGAGAAGGTCTGGTCCGCGGCCAGGGCATCGTCCATGGTGACTTGAAGCAGCGTCCGGTGGTCGGGATCCATGGTGGTGTCCCACAACTCGGTGTAGTCCATTTCACCCAGGCCCTTGTAACGCTGGATGCCGTTGTCCTTGGGGATACGGCGGCCGGCGGCCTGGCCGGACAGCAGCCGCGCATCGCGTTCCCGGTCGCTGTACACGTAGTCGTGCGGTGCATTGGACCATTTGATCCGGTACAGCGGGGGCTGCGCGAGGTAGACGTAGCCGTTTTCGATCAACGGGCGCATGTAGCGGAACAGCAGGGTCATCAGCAGGGTGGTGATGTGCTGGCCGTCAACGTCGGCATCGGCCATGAGGACGATCTTGTGGTAACGCAGTTTGCTCAGGTCGAAGTCCTCGCCGATACCCGTGCCGAACGCGGTGATCATGGACTGGACCTCGGCGTTGCCCAGCGCCTTGTCCAGCCGGGCCCGCTCCACGTTCAGGATCTTGCCGCGCAGCGGCAGGATGGCCTGGGTTTCCGGGTTGCGACCGCGCTTGGCGGAACCGCCGGCAGAGTCGCCCTCCACGATGTAGACCTCGCACTTTTCCGGGTTCTTCGACGAGCAATCCGAGAGTTTTCCAGGCATGCCGAAGGATTCCAGCGGGCTCTTCCGGCGGGCGTTGTCGCGGGCCTTCCGGGCAGCCATCCGTGCCTGGGCGGCAGAGATGGCCTTGCGGATGACGTCGCGGGCGGGGCCGGGGTTACGTTCGAGCCAGTCGCCGAGCCCGTCCGTGACGACGCGCTGGACAAAGCCCTTGACCTCGGAGTTGCCGAGCTTGGTCTTGGTCTGGCCCTCGAACTGCGGTTCGGCCAGTTTGACCGAAATAACGGCGGTCAGGCCTTCGCGGATGTCGTCGCCGGTGAGGTTGTCGTCCTTTTCCTTGATGATGCTCTTCTCCCGCGCATAGCGGTTGATCAGCGAGGTCATTGCGGCGCGGAAGCCCTCTTCGTGGGTGCCGCCCTCATGGGTGTTGATGGTGTTGGCGTAGGTGTGGACGCTCTCGGAGTACGCGTTGGTCCACTGCATCGCCATTTCCAGGGCGATGTGGCGTTCCTTGTCCTCGGTTTCGAAGGCGATGACGTCCTCGTGGACCACATCGACCTTTTTGCCGGAGTTCAGGTGTTTGACGTAGTCCAGCAGCCCGTCGTCGTACTGGTAGACCACGGTGTGGAATTCAGCCGGGACTTCACCCTCGGTCGGAACGACGTCGAGGTCCAGATCCCCGTCCTCGGACGGTTCCGCTGCGGCACGCCGCTCATCGGTCAGCGTGATCCGCAGCCCCTTGTTCAGGAACGCCATTTGCTGGAAGCGGGCGCGGAGCGTTTCGAAATCAAAATCTGTGGATTCGAAGATGCTGGCATCCGGGTAGAACGTCTGGGTGGTGCCGGTCTCGGTTGTCTCTTCGCCCTGGACCAGGCCGCCCTGCGGCTTGCCGCCGTCGGCAAAGGACATCCGCCAGACATTGCCCTGCCGGCGGACCTCGGTATTGACGCGGCTCGAGAGCGCGTTGACGACAGAGATGCCGACGCCGTGCAGGCCGCCGGACACGGCGTAGCCGCCGCCGCCGAATTTGCCGCCCGCGTGCAGGATGGTCATAACGACCTCCACGGTGGGCTTGTGCTCCGTCGGGTGCATGTCGACCGGGATGCCGCGACCGTTGTCGACCACCTTGACCCCGCCGTCGGCCTGCAGCACGATTTCGATGTGGGTGCAGTACCCGGCCAGGGCCTCATCAACCGAGTTGTCCACGACTTCATAGACCAGGTGGTGCAAACCGCGCGGTCCGGTGGAGCCGATGTACATGCCGGGACGTTTCCGGACAGCCTCCAGGCCTTCGAGCACCGTGATGTCGCTGGCGCCGTAGCTGTGGGGAGTCGCGGTTTCGGGCGGGGTGTCCGCCGTATCAGCCACTACTGGTTCCACTGCCGGGATCTCTGCATTGTCGTTAGCCACAGGCGCTTTCGACTCCTCTTTTTCGTTAAAGGCCGGCCGTTGCCCCTTCCCGGAGGAAACAGCTACTGCCAACGGGCACGTCACTGATGACACCGGTTGTTCTGCTGGCTCGAGGATCCGTCTACCGCACGCGGATATTGCGTCGGAAACGGACTCAGTCAACGTTTCACCGGCGCCCAGTTATCTATCACGATTCTACCGTGTTATAGGGGCGAAACCCGCATTCCAGGGGGCCAAACGGGAAGGAAAGTGCCGCTGGGAGGCCGCAGACTCCACCTGCAAGGCTCCAGGGGTACCGGATGCGGGTTCCTATACGGCTCCGGTGCCTCTGAGCGCCCTACACGCCGTTTGCGGAATTTTCAAGAGTTTTGCAAGGAGTGCTTCAGACCGCGTGCGGTGGAAGTCCCGGACGTTATCCGTAGGTGTCCCGCGGCCCGCGCCCGTTGACGGTCCGGCCGCCCTTGCGCCAGCTGGGCGCCGCAGGTCCAAGGACCTGGATCTTGGTGACAACCCCTTCGCCGAGTTCGGTGCGGAATTTCTCCAGCAGGCTGAGGCTCAGCAGGCGCAGTTGCGTAGCCCAGGCGGTCGAATCACAGCGGACGTGGAGGGTGGTATCGGTGAAGCTCTCCGGGGTGCAGTGGGCGGAAATCTCCGGTCCGACGAGTGTGGCCCACTCGGCCATCACCGAGCCGACGGCCACAGGAGAGCTCCAGCCGCGCTCCGCGACAAGGCGCCCCACCACCTTGCCGAGCCCCATCGGGTCCCGGCCGGTGCCATGGAATTGTCCGAAACCGCGGGTGCTGCCGGTACTGCGGCCGGACTTCGGCGGGGTGGTTCCGGGCCGCGGCGGCGCCTTGCGCCGGATTTCGCCGCGTGACGCGGCCGCGTCGCGCATCCTGTTCAGCGCCGACTGGGCGGCGTCGATGTCATCCGGGTCGCGACCCGGCTGCAGGCCGCCGTCGGTATCCTTATTCATCGATCTTCCCGCTCATCGATTCCTCCCGGGATTACCTTCACCCGCCGCCCGGCCAGTTCCGTCGGGATATCGTCCTCGACGGCGGCGGTCACGAGCACCTGCTCGGCGCCGGATACTATTGCGGCCAGTTTACGCCGCCGCTGGACGTCAAGCTCGGCAAAGACATCGTCCAGGATCAGGATCGGGGCGGATCCCCCGGTACGGGCGTCATCGAGCATGACGTAGTACGAGGCCAGACGCAGGGACAGGCACATGGACCAGGTCTCGCCATGCGAGGCATACCCTTTGGCAGGGGCTGATCCCAGGACCAATTCGAGTTCGTCTCGGTGCGGGCCAACGAGGGAGATCCCGCGCTCCAGTTCCTTGCGCCGTGACGAAGCGAACGCCTGGACGTACCGTTCGGTGAGTTGGTCAACGGAGAGCAGGCGCAGGTCCTCGGCGGACCCGGTGGCTTCCCCGCCGCGGGCAGCCGCGGGACCGGAAGCGGCGGCCGGCGCAGCGCCGTCGTCCTCCACCGCACCCTGCAGTGTGGAGCGGTAGATGGCGCCGGCTTCCTTGGAACCGTCCGTGAGCTGCGCGTAGGCGCTTCTGAGGTGGGGCCGGAGCCGTTCCACTAGTTCCAGCCGCGCGTGCAGCAGCTCGGCTCCCGCCCGGGCCATGTGCTGGTCCCAGACATCCAGCGTGGCCTCGTGTCCCGTGCTGAATTTGCCGGCGCGGGCGGACTTCAGGAGCGCGTTGCGCTGCTTCAACACCCGGTCGTAGTCGCTGCGGGTGGCTGCATGCCGCGGGATGAGGCTGACGAGGAGTTCATCGAGGAAGCGGCGCCGGCTGGACGGATCACCCTTGACCAGGGCCAGGTCCTCGGGGGCAAACAGTACGGTTTGGCAGATGCCCAGGATGTCCCTGGCCCGGACCGGGTTGCTGCGGTTGATCCGGGCGCGGTTGGCGCGGGAGCTGTTGATTTCGAGTTCGAGCACGGTGGACTGCTCTCCGCGGACCAGCCTGGCACGGATCATGGCCCGGTCCGTGCCGAAACGCAGCAGCGGGGCATCGGAACTGACGCGGTGCGAACTGAGCGTGGCCAGGTAGCCGATCGCTTCCATAAGATTGGTCTTGCCGATGCCGTTCGAGCCGACCAGCACCGTGACGCCGGGCTCCAGGCTCAGCTCCACCTGGGAATAACTGCGGAAATCTGTGAGCGAAAGTTGTTCTAGGTACACGCCGGGTTCAGGATTTCAGGGCGGGACTACTTGGCCGGACGGGTAGCGTGCCCGCCGAACTGGTGGCGCAGCGCGGAAACCATCTTCATCGCGGGCGAGTTGTCCTCCCGGGAGGAGAAGCGGGCGAAAAGCGCTGCCGTGATGGCCGGGGCCGGCACGGCGTTGGCGATTGCTTCCTCCACGGTCCAGCGTCCTTCGCCCGAATCCTCGACGTAGTCGTCGATCGACTCCAGGCCGGGATCCTCGTCAAGGGCTTTGACCATGAGGTCCAGCAGCCAGGACCGGACGACGGTTCCCTTCTGCCAGGCCCGAAACGTGCCGGGGAGATCGGTGACGATGTCCTTGGCGGCCAGGAGTTCGTAGCCTTCCGCGTAGGCCTGCATCAGCCCGTATTCGATGCCGTTGTGGACCATCTTGGCGTAGTGGCCGGCGCCGATCCCGCCGACGTGGACGAAGCTGTCGGCGCGGTCGCCGTCGGGACGGAGTGCGTCGAAGACGGGCATCGCCCGTTCGATGTCCGCGGCGTCACCGCCGGCCATGAGGCCGTAGCCGTTCTGCAGGCCCCAGACCCCGCCGGAGACACCGCAGTCGGCGAAACGGATGCCCTTTTCCGCCAGGGCTGCCCCGTGTTTCTGGTCCTCGGTGAAGCGGGAGTTGCCACCATCCACCACGAGGTCGCCGGTGTCGAGCTTGTTGCCGAGTTCGGTGATGACCGCGTCGGTGATCTCGCCGGAGGGGACCATCACCCAGATCAGGCGCGGCGCCGGGACGGCGGAGATTAGTTCGTCGACGCTCGCGACGTCGGTGAGGTCCGGGTTGCGGTCAAAACCGGTGACGTCGACTCCAGCCTTGCGCAGCCGTTCGCGCATGTTGAAACCCATTTTTCCAAGGCCGATCAGTCCGATGTGCACGGGATAAGCTCTTTTCTGCGCTGGGGTGTTTCGGGTGGTGGCGTCCACCCAACTGGCTGGCAGCTGAGGCCGTTTTGATCCCTCAAACCGGCCGTAACTGTGAGTTAGTTGGGCAGCCGGACCGGCATGACCAGGTAGCGGTAGTCGCCCTGGTCCTCGCCGTCGGCGTCGTGCTGAGCCGTGATCATGGCCGGCTTGGGCGCGCTCGTGAAGGAGAACCGGACAAACTTGGTTTCGATGACGCTCAGGCCTTCGATCAGGTAGTGAGGGTTGAACGCGACGGTGATGTCTTCGCCGGTGAGCTGGGCTTCGAGCTCTTCGGAGGCCTGCGCATCTTCGCCGGTGCCGGCGTCGAGGTGCAGCTGGCCCTGGGTGAAAGCGAGCCGGACCGGGGTGTTGCGTTCTGCCACGAGCGAGACGCGGCGCACGGCCTCGACAAGTTCCGATGTCTGCACAGTCGCGTGGATGGGCGTGGACTCGGGGAACAGTGAGCGGATCTTGGGGTAGTCGCCATCAACCAGGAGTGACGTCGTCGTGCGTCCGCCGCTCTCAAATCCGATGAGCCGGCTGTCGTCATCGGCAAGGGCGAGGTTGATGTCGCCGCTGCCGCCAAGGGTCTTGGCTACTTCGTTGAGGGTCTTGGCCTTGACCAGGGCGCTGGTTGAGATGCCCGGGGTGACGGGCTTCCACGGGAGTTCGCGCATCGCCAGGCGGTAGCGGTCGGTGGCCAGCAGCGTGATGAGGTCGTCCTCGATCTCCATTCGGACGCCGGTGAGGATCGGCAGGGTGTCGTCCTTGCTTGCCGCGATGATCACCTGGGAGACAGCCTGGGCAAAGGAGTCGCCCGGGACCGTGCCGCTGATCGGGGGCAGTGCTGGCAGGGGCGGGTATTCGGCTTCCGGCATGGTGGCCAGGTGGAAGCTGCTTCGGCGGCAGGTGAGGGTGACTTTGTTGCCGTCGGTTTCGATGTCGACCGGTGCGGACGGAAGGCTGCGGCAGATGTCGGCAAGCAGGCGTCCTGAGACCAGGATGGTGCCTTCGGTCGTGATGTCAGCTGCGATTTCAAGCCTCGCTGACGTTTCGTAATCGAAGCTCGACAGGCTGACCGTACCGGCTTCAGCCTTGAGAAGCAGGCCTGAAAGTACGGGTACCGGCGGCCGCGGAGACAACGACCGGGCGGTCCAGGTCACGGCTTCTGCCAGGACGTCCCGTTCGACTCTGAACTTCACGGAAGGGTGCCGCCTTTCATTGCTGCTGTCATCGCTGGTGGCCGGGCCACCGGCCCGGCTGGGAATCACAAAAGATGTCCAGGACGGACACACTGCAGACAGCTTAGCCGCAAGAAGTGTGATTCTCCCATCCCCGGGTTACATCCGTGTGGTTCGCTCCGCCCGGTCCCGGTGCCGGTTTCCGGCCAGGGCCGGGAGGGTCCTTGGCGGTGTGCGGCGTCCGGAGCGAAGTTGTTATTTGAGGGAATTTCATTTTCTAGGGATTAGTAGTGTTAATAACTGCTGTGGATACTGTGGATAACCCTGTTTGGCGGTGCGATTCCGGGGTTAAGCCCTGTTCATGGACTGTGGGTGGAGCAGGTTTTAAACAGGGTGTGGATGGGGATAACATTTTTTTCCGATCCGCTGATCCACAGACGCCTTAAGGGTTTTAAGCCCATTAACCGCGGTTGTCCCCTTAACTATCCACAGGCTTGTCCACAGGAGCCTGTTAATAAGGTAAGAGTGCGCGGTGCGGACTGCCTAGGAATTGCGCTGCTGCTGCTTGATCCGGTTGGTCAGCTCGGTCACCTGGTTGTAGATCACCCGGCGCTCGGCCATCAGTTCGCGGATCTTGCGGTCCGCGTGGATGACCGTGGTGTGGTCGCGGCCGCCGAGCTCCTGGCCGATCTTGGGAAGGGACATGTCCGTGAGCTCACGGCACAGGTACATGGCGATCTGCCGGGCTGTCACCAATGTCCTGGTCCGCGACTTGCTGCAAAGCTCCTCCATGCTGAGCTTGAAGTAGTCGGCAGTCTGGGTCAGGATCTGCGCGGAGGTGATCTCCTGGGCCCCGTCATCGGTGATGAGGTCCTTGAGCACCATCTCGGCCAGGGCAACGTCGACCGGCTGGCGGTTCAGGCTGGCGAAGGCCGTGACGCGGATCAGTGCCCCCTCGAGTTCGCGGATGTTGCTCGAGATCTTCGAAGCGATGTACTCCAGGGCATCGTCCGGGGCGGAGAGGCCCTCGCTGAGGGCCTTCTTCCGGAGGATCGCGATCCGGGTTTCGAGTTCCGGCGGCTGGATGTCGGTCAGCAGGCCCCATTCGAACCGCGACTTCATCCGGTCCTCGAAACCAGCGAGCAGCTTGGGCGGCTGGTCGGAGGTGATGACCACCTGCTTGTTGTTGTTGTGCAGGGCGTTGAACGTGTGGAAGAACTCCTCCAGCGTCCGGTCCTTGCCGGCCAGGAACTGGATGTCATCGATCAGCAGGACGTCCACGTTGCGGTAGGTCGTCTTGAAGCTGGTGCCTTCATCGTCGCGGATGGAGTTGATGAAGTCGTTGGTGAATTCCTCGGAGTTGACGTAGCGGACCCGGATCCCGCTGTAGAGCCGGCGGGCGTAGTGGCCGATCGCGTGGAGCAGGTGGGTTTTGCCCAGTCCGGAATCACCGTAGATGAAGAGGGGGTTGTAGGCCTTGGCCGGGGCTTCGGCGACGGCGACGGCCGCGGCGTGGGCGAAGCGGTTGGAAGAACCGATCACAAAGGTGTCGAACACATACTTTGGATTGAGCCGGCCGAATTCGTGGGAGGTGCTTGGCAGCATCGGCTGCGGCTTCAGTTCCACCGAGGGGTCGGCCACCAGGGACAGCTCGACGGCGGGTTCCGGCTCCGGGTGGAGCGGTACCAGATCGGTGTCGACGTCGATCGCGCAACGGATTTCGTCGGAGAAAACGTTCCGGAGGGCGTCGTCGAGGGCTTCCTTCACCTGCGTCTGGAGCACCTCGCGGGTGAGCTCGTTGGGCACGGCGACCAGAAGGGTGGAACCGATGAGGCCCTGGGCCTGGGCGAGGATGACGAAGCCACGCTGCCGGGGTGTCACACGGTGGTCATTCTCCAGCAGGCTCACTACCCGCCGCCAGGAACTTCCGACAGTGTTGGCTTGGTTGGCTTCGTCTACTGTCATCAATCAGTTCCTCAAACTTGCTTGCCTGCATTACCTGCAGCCACAAGTCCCGAACCAGTGCGCTGGCCCCGGCTTAATCCACAGGGTTATGCACAGTCCGTGGATAATCGGCTACTGGGACACTCTAGGCGATGAAAAGTCCAGAAGATAGCTGGGTTCTGTCCTGTGGATAATCACACTGGTGTAGTTCGAAAACGGGGTGCGTGACACACTTCATCCACAGGCTGGGGCGGCGGTTAGCCACAGCTGGGGAAAGTCTGCGGCGCGACCCCCGGTTTGACTCCGGAGGGCAGCAAGCCCTAACGTTGTGAAGTCCCATGTGTACGCTTTTCGCCTCTTTTGTTTCTCTCCCGACGCCCTGCGTCTTGCGAGTCGAGGGAAGCGGCACATACAAAACTTAGCGTCGACCAGTTCTTCCCCTTGATCGGGTGGGCGCACCTTTGATCCCACTGGAGTAACTAACGTGAGCAAGCGGACTTTTCAGCCGAATAACCGCCGTCGAGCCAAGAAGCACGGCTTCCGCCTTCGTATGCGTACCCGTGCCGGCCGTGCCATCCTGGCAGCCCGTCGTGGCAAGGGTCGCACCGAGCTGTCGGCCTAAATAACTGACTCGTCGGTCTACATCCCTGTGCGAGTTTAAAGGTGCTGGCCACCCGCAACCGTCTGAGGACATCAACCGATTTTTCAACAACTGTACGTTCCGGTGTCCGCAATGGACGCCGGAACGTAGTGTTATATACGGTAGCCCTGGCTGCCAATGAACCAAGCCGGATCGGATTCATCGTTTCCAAGAGTGTCGGGAACGCTGTTGTCAGGAACCTCGTTAAGAGGAGACTGAGAGAAGTCGGTGCCTTGTCGTTGCAGAAATACGGCAGCGGGTTCGCGATCGTGGTCCGGGCCCTGCCCGCTGCGTCGGGGGCCAGCTGGGACCAGCTGCGATCGGACTATGACGCCGCCCTTGAAAGCAACATGAAACGGCTGGGCAGCCGCCTTCCTAAGGCTGCTTCTTCAGTTTCTTACGAGACAACACAGGAAGGGACCCCGCGTGCGTAACTTAACTGCCGCCGTCGTCCCTCCTGCAAAATCCGCAGCCGTATGGCTGGGCCGGGCAGTCTGGAATTTGCCCCGCAATATCCTTATCCTGCTGCTTCTGGCGTACCGCAAGGCGATCTCACCGCTGTACGGCCAGGTTTGCCGCTTCTTTCCCAGCTGCTCGGCCTACGCCCTTGAGGCGGTTACGGTCCACGGCGCGGTGAAGGGAAGCTGGCTGGCGGCCAAGCGTCTGTTGCGCTGCCATCCCTGGAATGCCGGTGGTGTGGACCATGTCCCCGCCGGTAAAAACGAGTGGCCCGCAGACCGCACCCCCACAATTGTTGTGCTGAACAATCCGGACAAGTACCTGGCTGCTCAGACTGATGGAGAAGGCCGCTCTGCGGCCTGACGAATAGGGATATCGTATGGATTTCTTTGAAACAATCATGTTTCCGTTCAAGTGGCTTGTGTCCGCCATTATGGTGGTCTTCCACGATGGCCTGAGCGCCATCGGCATGCCCGCCGCCAATGGCTGGACGTGGACCCTGTCCATCATCGGCCTGGTGCTGGTGATCCGTGCGGCTCTGATTCCCGTGTTCGTCAAGCAGATCAAGGCCCAGCGCGGCATGCAGCTGCTGCAGCCGGATCTGAAGAAGCTGCAGGACAAGTACAAGGGCAAGACCGACCAGCTGTCCCGCCAGGCCATGGCCCAGGAACAGATGGCCATGTACAAGAAGCATGGCACCAACCCCTTCTCCGCGTGCCTGCCCATGCTGATCCAGATGCCCTTCTTCTTCGCTCTGTTCCAGGTCCTCTCCGGGATTACGACGGCGGCGACCAGCGGGAAGAGCATCGGCGCGATGAGCCACGAGCAAGTGGTCCAGTTCGATGAGTCCAGCATCTTCGGGGCCCCGCTCTCCGCCACCCTGCTGCACGGCACGCCCGAGGGCGGCAACGTCGTGGCCGTGTGGATCCTGTCGATTGTGATGATCCTGGCCATGACGGCCTCGCAGTTCATCACGCAGAAGCAGATCATGGCCAAGAACATGTCCGAAGAGGCCATGGCCAGCCCGTTCATGAAGCAGCAGAAGATGATGCTCTATGTCCTGCCGATCGTCTTCGGTGTGGGTGGCATCAACTTCCCCATCGGCGTGCTGATCTACTGGACCACCACCAACCTCTGGACCATGGCGCAGCAGTTCTTCGTGATCCGCCGCATGCCGACGCCGGGATCCCCCGCCGCCAAGGCCCTGGCGGAGCGCCGTGCCGCCAAGGGGCTGCCGGCCCTGCCCCTGACGGGCGCCAAGAAGGCCGAAGCAGCGGCCGCTGAAGCCGCGGCCGCGGAGGCCCTGGTGGCCAAGAGCCAGCGCGTCCAGCCACAACGTAAGAACAGGAAGAGGAAGTAATGTCCGCCGAGAGCACCGAACACGCTATTTCCGCTGAAGCCATCGACGAGCAGGACGACGCCTTGAACGCGGTCCAGGACACCGATCAGACCACCGATGAAGGTGCCGAAGATTCCGAGGGCAAGGGAATCTCCGCGAGCCGTCTGGAAGAAGAAGGCGACGTCGCGGCGGACTACCTTGAGGAATTGCTGGACATCGCCGACATTGACGGCGACATCGACATTGAAGTCCGCAACGGACGTACCTACATCTCGATCGTCGCTGAGGAAGAATCGGCCGGCCTGGAGAACCTGGTTGGCAGGGACGGCGAAGTCCTCGAAGCCCTTCAGGAACTGACCCGGCTCGCCGTGCTGTCGGCGACCGAAAACCGGTCCCGGCTGGTGCTGGACATCAACGGCTACCGTTCGGAGCGCGCCGGCGAGCTGCAGAAGATTGCAGAAGACGCTGTCGCTTCCGTGAAGAAGTCCGGTGAAACCGTGGCATTGGCCCCGATGAGCGCCTATGAGCGCAAGATTGTGCACGACGCCGTCGCTGACCTGGGCCTCATCAGCGAGTCCGAGGGCGAAGGCGCCGACCGCCATATCGTCGTCTCCGCCGACTGAACGTGCCGGATAGCTTGATGGTTGACATTACCGAGGCTGAACTGCGGGCAGCACAGGCGATCTTTGGTGACCGCCTGGACCTCGCAAAGCGCTACGTGGAGCACCTCGCCACGTCCGGGACGGAGCGGGGCCTCATCGGCCCCCGTGAGGTACCCCGGCTGTGGAGCCGGCACGTGCTTAACTGCGCCGTGATTGAGAGCCAGATTGCCGAGGGAAGCCATGTGGCCGACGTCGGCAGCGGCGCCGGACTGCCGGGCCTGTGCCTGGCCATAGCCCGACCGGATCTGGAACTGACCCTGATCGAACCCCTTGAGCGCCGGGTCATCTGGCTCCAGGAAGTCGTGGACGACCTCGGCCTGGACAACGTGACGATTATGCGCACCCGCGCGGAACTCGCGGTGGGGATGGTGAACGCCGATGTCGTCACCGCCCGCGCCGTGTCAGCACTGTCCAACCTGGCCGGACTCACCATTCCGCTGCTGGCTGGCAAGGGCGAAGTGGTCGCCATTAAGGGACGCAGCGCCGGCGAGGAAATTGAAAAAGCCGCCAAGGTGATCCGGAAGCTCGGCGGCACCCAGACCTCCGTTGTACTGGTGGGTGAGGACCTCCTCGAAGAACCTACAACCGTTGTCCGAATCGTTGTGAATAAGCCTCAAAAGATCGCCTAGCATCAGCCCGGTGCCCTCGGTCTCCTTGGGTAAGAGGTTAGGCTAGTAACCGGCAGCAAGAGCCGAACGAGAGTGAGTGTGTCACAGTGACCAGTAGCGAAGCCTCCACACAACGGATTCCCCCGTTCGTGTCCCTGGGGTCCGCACGGGCCTTTGCTGCGCCCGCAGTCGCACACGATTACTCCGGAAATCGCACGGCTTCAGTTGCAAAGACCACCGGAATGGCGAGTGTTTCACGTGAAACATCCGTGGTCTCCAGTGGAAATGTCCTCGACTCCATCGATGATTCCAGCCCGATTGCCCGTGAGCTCGCCCATGAGAACAAGCGGCGCGAGCGTCTCCTGGGGCGCGAACTTCCGAAGCCGGAGAAGACCCGGATCTTCACCGTCTCGAACCAGAAGGGCGGGGTCGGCAAGACCACCACAACCGTCAACATCGCTGCCGCCCTGGCTGCTGCGGGGCTGAACGTGCTGGTCATCGACATCGATCCCCAGGGGAACGCCTCGACAGCGCTCGGAATTGAACACCACGCCGACGTTGACAGCATCTACGACGTGCTCATCAACGACATCCCGTTGCAGGACGTTGTGGCACCTTGCCCGGACATCGACAAGCTGATCTGTGCACCCGCCACCATCCACCTTGCGGGCGCGGAGATTGAGCTGGTCAGCCTTGTTGCCCGCGAGCAGCGCCTCCGCCGTGCGATTGACGTGTACTCCAAGGAACGGGCGAAGAACGGTGAGGAGCGGCTGGACTACATCTTCATCGACTGCCCGCCGAGCCTGGGCCTGCTGACCGTCAACGCGTTCTGCGCAGCCAACGAGGTGCTCATTCCGATTCAGTGCGAGTACTATGCGCTGGAGGGACTGAGCCAGCTGCTGAAGAACATCGAAATGATCCAGAAGCACTTGAATGCGGATCTGGTCGTTTCCACCATCCTGCTGACCATGTACGACGGCCGCACCAATCTCGCTGCCCAGGTGGCAGCTGAGGTGCGCGAACACTTCCCGGAGCAGGTGCTCGGCGCTGTGGTCCCACGATCGGTCCGTATTTCAGAAGCTCCCAGCTACCAGCAAACCGTGATGACCTACGATCCCTCATCCAGCGGGGCCCTGTCCTACCTGGAAGCCGCAGCCGAAATCGCGGAACGTTAGAATCTTTTCAAGAATTGCACTAGCTAGAGTCCGGTGATGCCTGGCTCTTCCAATGGAGGGATTTATCCATGAGCGATAAGCGACGCGGCCTTGGCCGTGGACTTGGGGCACTCATTCCAAGTTCCGCCGCGGCTTCCGGCAACGGTTCAGCGCCGTCCCGTCCCGTGGATCTTTTCTTTCCTGAAGCCCGCAAGCGGACACCGGCCCCCGAGGTAGCCGAAGACACCACAGTTGTGCCGGACGAGGAAGCAGCTGCAGCGTCGCAAACACTCTCCCCAACAGCGGCTGGGACTAATTCCAGCGCGCCGGATAAGAAAACCGTTCCCGCGGCCAAGAAGGCGACGGCACGGAAGGCCCCAGCCACGAAGGGCGAGGCCCCCGCTGCGGCGTCCAAGCCGGCAGTGAAGAAGGCGCCCGGGACAGCATCGGTTTCGGACGTTGAAGATCAGGGTGTGGAACTCGTCGAAGTGCCTGGAGTCCGCTTTGCGGAAATCCCGGTCACTGACATCCACCCTAACCGCAAGCAGCCACGTTCCGTCTTCGATGAGGACGACATGGCGGAACTGGTGCACTCCGTCCGGGAAATTGGCGTCCTCCAGCCAATTGTTGTCCGTACTTCAACCGAAGAGGGTGGAGAACCCTACGAGCTGGTCATGGGCGAGCGTCGGTGGCGGGCAGTGCAGGCCGCGGGCCTCGAAACTATTCCCGCCATTGTCCGGGACACCACCGATGATGATCTCCTCCGCGACGCGCTGTTGGAAAACCTGCACCGGAGCCAGCTGAACCCGCTCGAAGAGGCGGCCGCCTACCAGCAGCTGCTGGAGGACTTCGGCACCACCCATGAACAACTGGCCGACCGCATCGGACGTTCACGCCCGCAGGTGTCCAATACCCTCCGGTTGCTCAAGCTTCCGCCGCTGGTTCAGCGCCGAGTTGCTGCGAGCGTCATCTCTGCCGGCCACGCGCGTGCGCTGCTCGCGCTTCCGGATGCCGCCGCGATGGAACGCCTCGCCCAGAAGATTGTTGCCGAAGGCATGTCGGTCCGTGCGACGGAAGAGGCCGTGACCCTCTACCAGAATCCGGCTTCGACACCGAAGAACAACATTCCGCGTCCTGGCGCACGGCACGAGCGCCTGGACTATTTGGCGTCATCGCTCTCGGACCGGCTCGACACCAATGTCAAGATCTCCCTCGGTGCGCGCAAGGGCCGTGTGAGTATCGAGTTCGCAAGCGTGGAGGACCTCAACCGCATTATGGATGTCCTCACGCCCGGTGCCCCGAGGTAGATTAGAACCGCACTTCGAAGGGATCCGTTTCACGTGAAACGGGTCCCTTTGTTGTTGGCCGCGACACCAATTGCCCGTTGTGGTAGTCTCCGCAGCGGTGGTTCTGGATTCTGTTTCTGACTTTCTACCGTCCTCGGGAGGTATCTGATTGCGGCTTCCGGACTACATTTCCCGCCCAAACACGGCTCGGTCTTCGGACAGAACCGGCGCCTTCGTATATTTTGATCGGTACAGCGCTTCGGATTGCGGCCTTCCTGGGCTGCTTGCGGCCGTTGGGATACTGCGGACAACTGCAATGTCATGGGAATCGTGTTCGGCAATCGTGCTCGGCAGGGACGGGCCGGTTGTTGCAGGCCCCGCGCCTGGGCTCATTGTCCTCGGACAGGGAGGATTACTGCAGCGCCAGAGCCCGAAAACTTGGGCGCGGGTTTCACGTGAAACATGAAGTCGTGCCTGATCGGCCCTAGGAAACCGTTGTATCGTGCGGAAGACCGCTGAATTGCCGGCCAGGCCGAAAGACAACCCCCTCTGCTCTGCGCGAGGATGTTGGCACCGACCCACCCACCTGTCACGGATCCGGAAGTGTGCGGATCCGGTCTGGCCCGAGTACGGGCTGCTGACCCCTGGTGGGTGCGAACTCAGCGGCTGTTCTCCAGTTGACGGTGGTGCGCTGGACTTCAGAAGGGTACGGACAGTGGAATCAACTTCGGCCCTGAAGCGGAGTGATCCGTCGACGTCTTCGATGGAGTGATCCACTCACAATGATTACCTGAAACTGCTTCCTCAGACTCTGTGTTGACGCAGTCTCGTGTTTCACGTGAAACATGGAGGGGTAGTTGCGATACAGATGGCGCACTGGCAGGACAGGCGGAGAAACAGTAGGCGGGCCATCGGCTTCGTCGCGCCGTCAGCCCGGAAATGGGCCACAGGGCCCCTACGCGGGCTATAAGCAGGCAAGGCCAGCCCCGGCTTCATCAGGGACGTTGCAGGGGACGCCTAACGGCTTCCCCGGTGCCCTACACGGGGCACAGGACCGTGCTGGTGTCCCCGCGGCATAGCGCGTTGGTGTCGCCACGGCGAGGTCTCCCCCGGTAGCCGGACGCGCTCCGTCTGCCGACCAGATCGCAGTAGCACCCGGACAACATCCTCCAATGCTGATGCCGTCGGCTCTTGAGAATTCCGACAGCCCGTTGGACACCCCAGACATGCGCTCCGCGGGCCCGCCATCGGTGTGAGCGACCTTCAACGGGGCGACGGGTCAGTCATGTGGAGGGCAATTCACCAGGGCACCAGCCGAAGGTGGGTGTGGGGACCGCCGGCGACTGGAGTACCGGCGGGCATCCGACTGGTGATCGTTATTGTGCGGTGCAGGAACCAGCTGTGCCGTCGCAGCGGTAGCGCCAGGGCGACTCCACGGTACCGGTCTCGAAAAGGAGGGTACGGGACGCCCGAGCTGCAGCCCTTCCCTCGTGCGGGGGAATGGCCACATGGTGAACCTGCTGGAGAGGGAAGACTCCCGCCGGGTGATTGCTGCCGCTCCTTCAAGACGATTCCACTTGATCGGAAGGTTTTGCGCGCGGCCGGCACTGCTCCGGCTCGGGGGCCTACGGATTCCGGCACTGATGGCTGCACGCGTCCACACCGTCCCTGGCCGGACGAGGTCAAGAGGAGTGACAAAGTACCATCTGGCTGGCTGGCTGGCAGGTTTGGCGGGCTGGCAGGTTTGGCGGGCTGGCTGGCTGGCTGGCTGGCTGGCTGGCAGGTTTGGCGGGCTTGACGGGATCGCCTGTTCTGGCGGGACCGGAAGATGGCGAGTGCCATTGGCTACTCCCCTGCAAGTCCCCTGACGGAACGTGATCCCGGGCAGGCCTTCCACTCCCGCCTGAGTGAGAATGTTGCTGACCTCGCAGCGCGGGGTGCTGGGTTGCTCGCGCCACTTGCGATCGATGACACATGAACAGGACCGGAGGATCGGTGTCCAGGAAGTGGTGCTCCCTTGCGATGAGCCAGCCTGGTTGGGAAATAGCGGGTGTGGCGCTCCGGCGCGGCGGGTGCAGGCCTGCGACGGAGGACACGGTCCCCCTTCACTGGCCTGAAGGCTGCGGCGATAGTCGCCTGGGCCCGGACCAGTATGTCCAACGGTGGCGAGAGTGGCAGTAGATTGTGGCGTTTGACAACGGTGGATATCCCGGTGGAAAAGCCTGTGGATAACTTTGTGGATTACTCGGAGGTTGGGTGTGGGCATCGCACGTGGCGACGCTACTCCACGGGCGCCGAAGGAGAGCCCGCAATAGGGGTGCCTTCGGCTAGTTGGACGTGTTTCACGTGAAACATTCACAGGCCCCGAACCGTGACCTCATTCACGTCCTGCTGTGCTTCAAAAATCCCCCACTGAAGGTTAATTTTCTGCGGTATTCCGCACTTTGCCGTGTGCAGTTTCGCTGTGACTTTGCCCGGTCGTGAACGCGCATCGATGGGATCGGATGTGTCACGGCCGCTCGTTCGTCGACGAGATGGAAGCGACGGTTCGGCCCACTGGTAAGGGACGGATGGTGAGATTGTGATCAAGGCCTCGCTGCCTGTGGATAACTGTGTGAATAAGTTCTGTGGAGAACTCTGTGGGCATCCGCCCGGTTTCACTTTTGGATGGCATCAAAAGGCGATTCGGGATCTCGTCGGCCTACCCAGAACAGTCCTTCGGATCTCCAAATTCACGACTGCCCTCCGGCCAATCCGTTCACAGTTGTCGTTCCCCCGGGCAGGGCAGGCACCACATGATTGGAACTTTGAGGGGCCGTAGGACTTGGATCTCGGGCCGTGAGGTGCCGCCACAGCAGTCCTCAGCGCCTGTCGGGCGCCGCGCCTGAAGATTCATGCCGGCGGTGAAAGTCGCCCGGGTCTCTCCACCTCAGGGATGGAGGAAGCCACGGCGGGCCAGGTAGCGGCCGTCCCACCACGTCGTCTGGATACGTAACGTGGCTTCTGCCTGGCACGATCTTGCCTGCTCCCCCATCTGGCTGACCAAGGCTGACGAGCGCATTCGTCTGCCGCTCCCCTCTGGCCGGAGGCGAGCGGAGGATTCCAGTGAGGTGGCCACCGTCGCGTGCAAGGCAGCTAGGTTGCCCCTTCCTCCGTGCCCAGCCAAGCGAACACCTCTGGACTTCAGGTTCCGCTGCGTCCTTGTGGAGAATTGGGTGTCGGGTGCTGGTGTGCCAAGCCCGGCTCCTAGGACCAGTGCCAGGAAAACGTAAGCATAGGTTGGTGGTGAGGCGGCAGGCGCTCTGTGGCACCGGGAGTGCAGACGTGGCCAATATCTGACCAATCATTTCGACGCAATCATTTCGACCCAACCATTACAGTCCGAGCTCCGCGGTCCTTCCTAGCCTTCCTATTGCTTCCACCCGGGGCAGGTAGCCGCTGCTCACGGGACGGACGGCGTCCGCGGTTGTCCCCGGTCGCAAGCATGGGCAGCGGCTAGCGGCGGCCGAGCCAGCACAGTGGAGAATTCTCACTATTGGTGATGCCCGAGATAGTAGGATTTGTTGTGTTTCACGTGAAACAGCGAAGTCTTGTGAGTAATCTCGTGGCTGCCGCTGCCGCGGAAACCCGGCCTTGCGGGGTAATCGTCCTTGCTCAACGGGCGCGTAGGGCTTCCCTCGATTGGGGACGGCAGTATGAATCAAGCTGAGGCGCCTCCCATGAGGCCTATGGGGGGTGTGGTTCAGATGATCGGAAGTTCCGGTGTTTCCAGGCGCCAGGCACCAGGCAACAGGTTTGATGCTTCAGGCACGTTGATCCGCCCTGGACGTTTGCCAGTATCCGCACGGAGTTGGTAAACGAGAGCGGAATATCAGTTGGAGCTCATCTTCTCCGCGAGTAGCCCAGCCGGTACACCTAAGGACACCCCGCCGCACAGTGTTTCACGTGAAACATTCCCCAGGGCGGAATCGCCAGTACGTCAGACCCGAGGCGTCACCACGCTAGCCGCCGTGCCTGAAGAGGCGCGACCGCGGCGGTTTGCAGCCTCCGCACGGATGTTTCACGTGAAACCCACCCGAACGCCGCAGGTTTGCTCGGGCCACTCCCCGGCCGGTTTGGCGTTGCAGCCGTTCGGGCATAGGCAATCTGACTGTGGAAGGTGGGTCTTCCATGCCGTGCGGCCGCAGTTCCACATCCCGCGACTGTCGGGGGGGCATCCGATTGACGATTCTGTGAATGCGGAGGTACAAATCGGCGGTCAGGGCGAAGTCCCCAATTTCAGTAGTGCACAGGATCGCGGCGCGTGGCGCCTGCGTGGGGGTCGCTGGTGCGAGGGCGGCAGCCTGCCGCTAGGGCGCAGACGTCGGATCCGTGCGGGACGGCGCGAAATGAGCCGGGACCGGGTTCGTTCGGTGCCCAAATACGCCGGGTGTGGCAAAGGAACGTACCCACCAGACCATCCGGGAAGAGAGCCGGTGGCGGTGCCGGGTTTGGCGAGACTCTACGGTCAGCGTTGGAAGGAGGCGTGCGCAACTCTCGCAGCCACAATGTTCCACGTGAAACATCGGGCCCAGGGTTCCACGTTCTGCGAACAGCGACTATGGCGCGGTGGGCTATTCCGCCTACCGCAGGCCTACGTGATGTTTCACGTGAAACAAGGCCGAGACGCTCGACACTTCATGCTGCTACTCAGCCCATAGAGAGCGGGCCCCTTCCCGCTGAGGGGTAGTTCCATCGATTCCGCAGCGCGATGTCCGGGCAACCCAAGCAAAATTAACAATACGCAAAGGTTGTATGAGCGCGTAGACATCGTGTCACTGGATCACTGTCCTCCTCCCGTCCAAGCCAAAGGCAGCGAAAGTCACCACGAATAAAAAGATGGCCCCTCTTCCTGGAACGGAAGTGGGGCCATCTTGGGGTTTGGTCTGCGCTAAGCCCTGACCAAACAGAGACTAGGACAGAACGTCCGCGAATTCCTTTTCGAAGAACTGCTTGGGACGTGCCCCGATGACAGTGCCCTTTACTTCTCCACCCTGGAACAGGTAGACGGCGGGGATGGACGTAATGCCGTACTGGGCCGCGATCGCGGGGTTGTCATCAACGTTGACCTTGACGACGTCCACCTTCTCGCTGTATTCAACGGAGATCTCGTCGAGAATCGGTCCAAGCTTGCGGCACGGTCCGCACCATTCTGCCCAGAAGTCCACGATGACCGGCTTGTCAGAAGCCAGTACATCGGTGCTGAAACTAGCGTCTGTTACGTCTTTTGCGTTGCTCATAGCCCTGTCTTTCTCTTAGGTTGGGTGCTGCGCGCGCCGTTTAGGCGTGGAAGTCTGCGAGGTAGTGCTCGACGTCAAGGGCGGCTACACAGCCGGACCCTGAGGCCGTGATCGCCTGGCGGTACGTCGGGTCGATGACGTCGCCGGCCGCGAAGACACCCTTGAGGCTGGTCTTCGAAGTGCGGCCCTCGACGGCGATGGTTCCCTCGGGGGTCAGGTCCAGCTTGCCCTTGACGAGGTCGGTGCGGGGATCGTTGCCGATCGCCACAAAGACGCCTGTGACGGCGAGTTCTGTCTCGGTGCCGTCCACGAGATTCTTCAACCGAAGACCGGTGACCTTGTCTTCGCCCAGGACATCCTCGACGCCGCTGTTCCAGATGAAGCTGATCTTCTCGTGTGAGAGGGCGCGGTCGGCCATGATCTTGGAGGCGCGCAGGGTGTCGCGGCGGTGGACGACGGTGACGGACTTCGCGAACTTGGTCAGGAACAGTGCCTCTTCCATCGCGGAGTCGCCGCCGCCGATCACGGCGATGTCCTGGTCTTTGAAGAAGAAACCGTCGCAGGTTGCACACCAGCTGACACCATGGCCGGAGAGGCGCTTCTCGTTGGGCAGGCCGAGCTCACGGTAGGCCGAACCCGTCGACAGAATGATGGAGCGCGCCTGGAAGGTCTCCCCCGAGCCGATGGTGACCGTCTTGATCTCGCCGTCGAGATCCAGTTCGGTGACGTCCTCAAACTGGATTTCGGTGCCGAACCGGGCGGCCTGCTTCTCGAAGTTTTCCATCAGGTCCGGGCCCATGATGCCATCCGGGAACCCCGGGTAGTTCTCGACGTCCGTGGTGTTCATCAGCTCGCCGCCGGCGGTAACGGACCCTGCCAGGAGCAGCGGCTTCAGGTTGGCGCGCGCCGTGTACACCGCGGCGGTGTAGCCCGCGGGGCCGGAGCCGACGATGATGACATCACGTACTTCGGACGCGGTGTTTTCTGCGTTGCTCACTGAACGGTGAACCTCTTCCTTTGTCGATGCGCCCGCCTGGGTGGCCGGCCACATGGCACAACTACTACTTGGTGCTGAATATTCCGGTCGGACGGGGCGTCGCGGGAGGACGCCATCACTCAGGGTACCGTCTGGGCACCGGGGACCGCGGGGTCATTGCCTGGGTTACGGACGAGCTACTGGACCTTGATTTCGGCCAGGCGAAGGCCAAATCCGTAGCGGGTCTTCGGGGCCGCGAGCTTGGGCAGCGTCTTGATCGATACGATGACATACTGCGCGGTGGTGGGCTCAGGCAGGGGCATCGTCAGGTCCGGTGAGGTAAAGCTGTTGCTGCCTACCAGCTTGGCGCCCTCGAGGGACGCACGGTCATTGGTAAAGACGCTGATGCTGCCGCCCGAGGCGCCCAACTGGCTGAGGGTTACCGAGGAGACCTTGGCGGGGCCCTTGAGCTTGACGACGAGGGGGACTTCACTGGCCAGGCCGCCCCAGTTGTCAGTGGCGAATTCCATGTCCGACCAGTAGCTGGCGGCGTTGCCGTCGACGGTCTTGACGAGGTCGCCGTCGTAGGTTCCGGCGAAGTCGAAGTTGCCCAGCCGTGTAACGCCTTCGACGGCGGGCGGACCGGCGGCCGGAGCAGGACTGCCGCTACCCGAGGGCCCTGCCGTGGTCGAACCGGGGGCGCTGGTGGACCCATTGCCGCTCGCTACGGGCTGCGGAGTGCTCTTGAAAAGGCTGCCGAGATTGGTCACGGCAAGAACCAGTCCGACCACGAGGACCGCGGCAAGGAGTCCGCCGACCAGCCAGCGGATGGAACGAGGCCCGCGCTGGGGTTCCTCATCCTTGCCGTAGTACTCGTCATCCGCGGCCGAGCCGTTGCCCCGGGCCGAGCCCGGGAAGAACCCGGGGTCCCGGTCCATAGACGCGCTTCCGGCCGCGGCGGCAGACGCCGGTACGCGATCCTGGTGGGAAGCCTGCCGGTCGTCGGGAGCGGGGTGATCGTAGTCGTCGTCGGACCACAGCGAAACCTTGGGTGTTTCGGCGGGTGCAGGCGGCGTCGAATTGCGTGCAGCTGAGGCGGGGGCACCTCCCTGCACCGGCTGGGGAGCCGTTACCTGCGGGGTGGCCTCCTGGGGCGCAGTGTCGGGGGACTTCGCCTGGGCGGACGCCGCTGCGGCGGCAGCACCGCCGGCCGCGGCACCAGCGAGTCCCGCGGCGCCGGCAGTGGGCGACGACGCCGGATGCGACGGCGCGCGGGCAACGGAGGCAGGGGGCACAACCGGCTTGACGTTCGATGCCGGTGCGGCCTGCTGCTGGTTCTGCCCGTAGTTGATATACCCGGCGTCTACTTCTTCTTCGTCGTAGAGGCCGTCGTAGGTTTCGGGTTCGTTGGACCGCGGCTGGCCGAAGATTTCGCTGCCCAGCGTGTCGGTAAAGAACGGTTCGACGTACGGCGGGTTGGAAGAGACCACGAGGTCCAGCAGGTCAGCAGCCGAGGTGTGATTCGTGATGAGGTATGTCGTGTCGTCGCTGACCCCGAGGTCGAGGATCTGCACACTGCCGGGACGCTCGCCGGTGGCCACTTCCCGGGCACTTTGTGCCACTTGATCCGCGTTGCCGGGCCCGGCCACAAGGATGCTCACGGAACGGTTGAGCACCTGGTCCACACCGTCCAGCACCAGATCCTGGTCATGTGAGGTCAGTACAGTGGCAGTGACCTTGTAACGGCCACCTAGTACTGATCCGACATCGATCGGGTGGGACACGGGTTCCTCCTAGACTGTCCGGGAACTGCTGGACTGATCACTTCATCAGTGACTGCAGGTCGCCCGGTAAGCCGGTGGACCCGTGGTCTGCAACTCCCCTTGTTAGTCTTCGATCCTAGCCGATGCAGTGTCCCGGCCTCGGAAGCACGGCGCTGCGAAGCCTACTGGTTACTATTTTTTCTTCTTTCCACCGAACGGAAAATGCGGGTTGTGACCGGCCGGGCCCTGATAGGTCCTGCGTCCGGGCAGGGGGACATCGCCGCCCAGGCCGCCCTCCGCGCTGCTGGGCAGATCCTCGGCGGGCAGGTAGCCGCCTTCCGGTCCGGCGCGCCCGCCCCGTTCGTCCTGTTCGCCCAGGTCGGGTCCGGCACGGAAGGATGTGGCGTCGAATTCCCCGGAAATCCTCGGAATGAGTCCGGTGTCCACCGAGACAGTGGCGCGTTCCGGCCGGGTACGCGCCGCAGCGGCATGGTCAGGAACATTCCCGGCAGCGGCCTCCTGCCCCGGGCGGCGGCGCAGGCGGCCCAGCAGCGGCTGCAGGAGGTCGCTCAGCTCGGTCACCCGGAAGAGTTTCAGCAGGAGCAGGTAGGCCGCCAGCATGACGGGACCGACGACGACGATCGTTACGAGCGCGGCCATGGGGGTGCTCCAGGCGAAGCCGTCCCGGCTGTAGCTGCCCAGCAGCCACAAAGCCACGGCACCGGCCACTGCGGAACCCAGCGCGGCATAGCCCATCCGGATGTAGGAGTTCGCGATCCGCGGGCCGTCCAGGTGCCCGAGAAGCCGCCTCAGGAAGACCGCGCTGACGATCACGGACAGGATATTGCCGCCTGTATAAAGGATGGCGATGGCGAAGATGATCTGGTCGAACGGCAGGAACTGGATGCTGAAGGCGGCAACCACGTTCACGAGGGCCAGCACCAGCTGGATGAAGAAGGGTGTCCGGGCGTCCTCGTTGGCGTAGAACACGCGGGACATCATGAAGTTGGCACTCATGAACGGCGTGCTGAGGGCAAGGATGGTCAGCGTCTGGGCCAGCATGACGCCGTCCTGGGGCACCCCGCCGGAGAAGAACATGCCCAGCGGTCCGGCCAGGGCGAACAGGGCCAGGGCCCCGAATACGGTCGCCACGGCCATGGTCCGCAGCCCGTGCGAGAGCGCGTTCCGCAGCGCAGCCCGGTCCCCGTCCTGCGAGGCCCGCGTCATCCGGTTGAACAGCACCGTAGCCAGGGACAGGGCAATGATGGAGTGCGGGAGCAGGTAGAGCTGGCTCGCCACCTCCAGCACGGCGTTGCCCGGCAAGGAGTGGGCGGCCGGGTCCCCTGCCTGTTCCAGCCGCAACCGTTCCGCGCCGGGGATCGTGGCGATGCGCATGACATAGAGGAACGCCAACTGCCCGACAGCCGCCGTCGCAAGGGTCCAGACGCTCAGCCTGGCGGCCTGGCCCAGCCCCACCCCGCGCCAGCCGAAGCGCGGCCGCAGCCCGAGCCGGAGCCTGAACACCGGGACCAGCAGGATGGCGGTCTGGGCAATCACACCGATGGTGGAGAATCCGGCCACCAGCAAGGTCTGGGTGGAGCTCCACGTGTCCAGCGTGTGGGGGTTGGCTGCGTTGGTGCCCATAATGCCGATGAACATACCCAGCCCGGTGATCGCGACAATATTGTTCAGGATCGGCGCCCACATCGCGGGCCCGAACGCGCCGTGGGCATTGAGCACCTGGGTCAGCAGGGCATACAGGCCGTAGAAGAAGATTTGCGGGAGGCACCAGAATGCGAAGGACACCGCGAGGGCCTTTTGCTGCGGCGAATAACCCTGTGTGGTCAGTTGGATGACCCACGGTGCCAGCAGCGTGACCAGCAGCGTGAGGGCCAGCAGCACGAGGACGGCCAGTGTCAGCAGCCGGCTGATGTAGTCCGCCCCCCTGTCCGGGGCCTTGCTCGCCTTGATGATCTGGGGCACCAGGACGGCGTTGAACACGCCGCCGGCCACCAACAGGAAGATCAGGTTCGGCAGGTTGTTCGCGTTGATGAAGGTGTCGTTGACGGTGGACCCCAGGCCGAGGGCCGCCGCCAGCATCCAGGTCTTGGCGAAGCCCAGGAAGCGCGAAACCAGCGTTCCCGCGGCCATGATGGCGCTGGAACGGACTTCTCCGGATTGGACAGCTTTGGAATCGGCGGGGCCGGAGGGCACGGGGGTGGGTTTGGCAGATGACATTGTCTTCATCGTCTCACCCGGGCACAGCTTAAGGCGCTATCCGCGTCCCCTGGAGGGGATTGTGTGGCCCTAGCGGTGCTCCGGCAGTACTTCCTTGGCGAGGTCGGCGATGCGGCGCTCGTTCGGGAAGGAGAGCTTCCGTGCAAGTTCATGGATGGGAACCCAGGCGACGTCTACGGCTTCCTTGTCCGGATCATTCTCGATCGTCAGTTCCCCGCCCGTGGCCTGCAGCAGGTAGTGGTGGACGGTCTTGTGGACGCGGTGTCCGCTGACCGTGAACCAGTAATCGATGCTGCCCAGCGGCGCGAGGATCTTGCCCTCGATGCCGGTCTCCTCCGCGATCTCACGCACGGCGGCTTCCTCGTTGCTTTCCTTGCCCTCCGGGTGGCCCTTCGGCAGGCACCATTCCAGCCGTCCGCCGCGATTAAGGCGGGCAATGATCGCCACGCGGAGTTCGCCGTCGGAGGTGTCCACCACAACGCCGCCCGCGGAGATTTCCTCCACCGTGGGAAGGGAGGCCTGTCCGGAGTGCTGCACCGGCGCGACATTAGCACCAATTGCCGATGGCAACGGTGCGTTTGTCCTCCTGCCGGGAGCGCTCGGTACGGGATGGGCCATGAAGTCCACTCTAACGACTCTTGTACGCACTTGATGACCTAAACATGGCAGGAAAGTGGACGGCCAGGAAAGTGGATCGCCCCTTCCGTCCCCGCGCTCAGCGCCAACAGCCGGACTCAGGGACGATTCGGTGTGGTGCTGGCCGGGATTTCTGACAAGCTTAAGAAACTATGGCGCACCCACATCACGAGACTGACTCGCACACCGTTGATTTCCAGGTGGACCCTGTGGTCCTGGAGCTTGGGCGACGGTTTGTTGATGCCGGCCACGAGCTCTCCCTGGTGGGCGGCCCCGTTCGCGATCTTTTCCTGGGCCGGGTGTCACCCGACCTGGACTTCACCACCGACGCCACGCCGGACCAGACGGTTGCCCTGATCAAGAGGTGGGCTGACAACTACTGGGAGATCGGGCGCGCCTTTGGCACCATCGGGATGCGTAAGGCCGGTTTCCAGATCGAAATCACCACCTACCGCGCGGAAGCGTACGATCCCGACTCCCGCAAACCCGTCGTGGCGTTTGGGAAGTCGCTGACGGATGACCTGCTGCGCCGCGACTTCACGATCAACGCCATGGCCCTCCGTCTCCCTGCCCTGGAACTCGTGGATCCTTTCGGCGGGGTCCGCGACCTCCACTCTTCGATCCTCGCCACCCCGGGCGCCCCCGAATCCTCCTTTTCCGATGATCCGCTGCGCATGATGCGCGCCGCCCGCTTCGCCGCCCAGCTGGGCGTGACGGTCCACGAGGACGTCCGTGCCGCGATGTCCCGGATGGCGGAACGGATCACCATGATCTCCGCCGAACGCGTCCGCGAGGAACTGGTCAAACTCATCTGCGCGGCCCATCCCCGGGCCGGGGTGGACCTGCTCGTCGACACGGGGCTGGCCGACTTTGTGCTGCCGGAGGTCTCCGCCCTGCGCCTCGAGTCCGATGAACACCACCGGCACAAGGACGTCTACCAGCACTCGCTCCAGGTCCTGGAGCAGGCCGCCGCCCTCGAAACGGCTGCCGACGGCGCCGTGCCGGGTCCGGACTTCGTGCTGCGGTTCGCGGCTCTGATGCACGACGTCGGGAAGCCGGCCACACGCCGGTTCGAACCGGGCGGCGCAGTGAGCTTCCGGCACCACGACATGGTCGGGTCCAAGCTGACATCCAAAAGGATGAAGGCGCTGCGCTTCGACAACGACACCATCAAGGCGGTGGCCAAACTGGTGGAGCTGCACATGCGGTTCTACGGCTACGGCGATGCCGGCTGGAGCGATTCCGCCGTCCGCCGCTATGTCACCGACGCCGGTCCGCTCCTGGAACGGCTGCACCGGCTGACCCGCTCGGATGTAACCACCCGCAACCAGCGCAAGGCCGAGCGGCTCGCCTTCGCCTACGACGATCTCGAGGCCCGGATCGCCGCACTGCGTGAGCAGGAATCCCTTGAGGCCGTCCGCCCGGACCTTGACGGCGGCCGCATCATGGAACTCCTGGGACTCAAACCTGGCCCCGTTGTCGGTCGCGCCTACAAGTTCCTGCTGGAGGAACGGATGGAGCACGGCCCGCTGGATGCCGACGTGGCCGAGGCCAAACTGCACGAATGGTGGGCAGCACAACCCGAGTCCGCCGTCGCACTGTCAACTGAGGAGTCCTAAGTGATTGCACCTTCCAACGGCCCCCGCCCGCAGCTGTGGATCCTCCGGCACGGCGAAACCGAGTGGTCCAAGAGCGGACAGTACACAGGCCTCACCGACCTCCCGCTTACCGTCGAGGGCGAGCAACAGTCCGTGGAGGCACGCAAGGTGCTCGACCCCGTCGATTTTGACCTGGTGCTGACGTCCCCGCTGCGCCGGGCGCGGCGGACGGCGGAACTGGCCGGCTTCCCGGACGCGCAGCTGGAGCCGCTCGCGGTCGAGTGGGACTACGGCGACTACGAGGGCACCAGCTCGGACCTCATCCGCAAGGACAACCCGGAGTACCTGATCTGGACCCATGGTGTGCCGAACGGCGAGGCCCTTGATGACGTCGCCGCGCGCGCGGACAAGATCGTGGCCAGGGTACTCGAATCGGGCCTGGACAACGTGCTGATCGTGGCCCATGGACATTTCTCCCGAATCCTCACCGCACGGTGGCTGGGGCTTGATCCCCACGAGGGGCGGCATTTCATCCTGGGGACCGCAAAAGTCTGCACCCTCGGCTGGGATAAGAAGACGCCGGCAGTGGTCCGCTGGGGCCTGTAAATGCGTTGAGAAAGTAACTTCAAGAAAGTTTATGAATGCGGTAGTCACGGACCGCATTTATGGTGTATTTTTATTTCTGACCCCAGAGCGTCCTGCCGGGGTCGGGGCGTACGTCGCCCGGCCAGTCAGCCGGAGCCACGGCATAACAGAAAAGGAGGTTGGGAGAAATGATTACTTTGACTAGCGGACGGATGTACCTCGTCACCGCCACCCCGGCCTCTGACGCTGACAGGCGCCCAAATTTCGGCCCGACTGCCTCCTGACCCCTCCGCTCGCGGGCTATTCCCTTAGCCTTAGCACCCCGAGCCAGGGCGAAACTGTCACCTTCCTTCCCGGAAGAGACGTAGCAGCGGACTGACCAAGGCGGACCCACGCGGTTGCGCAGCATCCCCAAAGTTCGGAACCCAGCTTCCTGTTGGGGGTGCGGCTTCGCGCGGCCAGGTGCCATTCTTTCGCTCCTGCGAAATCCTTGAATTATTGCCGGGTATTTACGTGCCCAATTGCGGCCTTTTCTTCCTTAATTCACAGAGGCCTTAATTGTCATGCCCAATTACTCCCCCAATTTCCGGCACCACCAAAGAAAGGTCCATCGTGACTATTGCCAGCACCACAGCCCGACCACGCAGCGCGAGCCACCGGAGGGAGGTGACCACCATGAAGCAGAAACTCCAAAGAATCCTGCGCCTGAGCCTCAAGCCGGCCCCAAGGCACACGACGCTGTTCAACGGACAACTCCTCGACCAGAAGCGCGAAGACGTCTATGTCGTGATGCACCAGATGGGCCTCATCCGCTGAGTCCGGTCCAGGCCATCGAAGGAGGAACTGATGACTGACATCGGAATTGATCCGCAAGGAGCCCACGCGGCGACGCGTGGGCTCCCCCTTTTAAGCACCCGTTTTAAGCACCCGCCTGGCCGCCTGTTGGGCCACTCCTTCTGCCACCGCCCGGCGCAGCACGGGCATCCGCAGCTGCCCCGGTAAGCTCGGGACATGCAGGAGACAAAGCCGCCGGAGCACCGCAGACGTGTCCGACTGGTCATCCCGAGCCGCAGCGACCCCCTGCTGAGGAACTTCACGGAGCTGGTCGGCGGACCCATGGGCCGCCGCTCGGCCCCCGGCATCGTCTCCCCCGGATTCTTCACCGTGGAACGCGTCCTCATCCTGCTCACCGTCCTGGCAGCCGTGGCCGGCATCCTCGTCAAGTCCTACTGCCGCACCAGCGGCTGGGAAACCCCGGGCCAGTTCTATGCAACCTGCTATTCGGATTTCCCGGAGCTGTTCAAGAACCGCGGCCTCGGCGACGGAGCCTTTCCCTTCATCACCCAGGGGACGTTCTTCGAATACCCCGTCCTGATGGGATTCATCGCCGGCGCCACGGCCCTGCTGGTGCCCGGCGAGGGCGTCTCTGCGGGCCGGATTCTTGCCTACTTCGACATCAACGCCGCCCTGATCGCCGCCGTCTGGATCGTCACGGTACTCGCCACCGCACGCATGGCCCGCCGCCGGGCATGGGACGCAGCCATGGTCGCGGTGGCCCCCGGCATTATCCTGGCCGGCACCATCAACTGGGACATGTGGGCCGTCGGCCTCCTCGCCCTCGGCATGTTTTGCTTCTCCCGGAACAAGCTCGTGCTGGCCGGGATTTTCATCGGACTGGGCACTGCCACCAAGCTTTACCCGGTGCTGATCCTCGGCGCGGTCCTGCTCCTTGCCCTGCGGACCGGCAGGGTCCGTGCCATCCTCATCACCGCCGGCGCCGCCGCCGCCGCGTGGCTGGCCGTCAATGTCCCCGTCGCCGCCGTCAACCCGGAGGGCTGGCGATACTTCTACCAGTTCACCGAGGACCGGCAGGCCGGCTACAGCTCGCCCTGGTTTGCCTACAACCTTGTCGCCGGCCGCCTGGGCTGGCTCCCCCTGCAGGCGGAAGCGATCAACACCCTGGCCCTGAACCTGTTCGTGCTGGCCTGTGTGCTGGTCGGCGTCCTGGCTCTCGCCGCTCCGCGGCGGCCCCGACTGGCGCAGCTCGCCTTCCTGATCGTTGCCGCGTTTATCCTGACCAACAAGGTCTACTCGCCCCAGTTCGTGATTTGGCTCATCCCGCTGCTTGCCCTGGCCCGGCCGCGCTGGCGGGACTTCCTGATCTGGCAGACCTTCGAAGGGCTGCACTGGGCGGCAGTCTGGCTGTATCTCGGACAGGTGACCAGCGGCGGCGTCTCCCAGCACAATATTGATATGCCCTACTACGTCCTCGCCGTGGTCTTCCATATGATCGCCACCGGCTACTTGATGGTGCGGGTGGTCTGGGACATCTGGGACCCCCGCTATGACGTGGTCCGCCGGCACGGGATGGACGATCCGCAGGGCGGGCCGTTCGAAGGCGTTCCGGACCGCTTGCGGGTGGATCTGCTGCACCCCACTGCGTCCGTGCTGCCCTGGCGCAAGGCGTCCGCGGATGCCTGATGTCGCCGTCGTCGGATCAGGACCGAACGGACTCGCCGCGGCGGTGACGCTGGCACGCGCCGGACTGAAGGTGCACGTCTACGAGGCGGCGCCAACACCCGGCGGCGGGCTGCGCACAGCGGAACTCATGGAGCCCGGCCACTTTCATGATGTCTGCTCGGCGGTCCACCCGATGGCCCTGGCCTCGCCGTTCTTCCGGCAGTTCGAGCTGTCCCGGCGGATCCGGCTCGAGGTTCCCGAGGTCTCGTACGGCACACCGCTCGACGGCGGCCGGGCGGCGCTTGCCTACCGCTCCCTTGAGCGAACGGCAGCCGGTCTGGGGCGCGACGGCGCCGCGTTCACACGGCTCATGGGCCCGCTTGTACACCGCGCGGACGGCATCACGGACCTGACGTTGAACCAGCTCCTGCGCCTGCCGAGGGACCCTGCGGCGGCCGCCCTGTTCGGCGCCCGGGTCCTGGAGCAGGGCTCACCGCTCTGGGGGCTGAGGTTCCGGGAGGATCTCGCGCCCGCGCTGCTGACCGGCGTCGCGGCGCACGCGGTCTCGCAGCTGCCGGCCCCCGCCGCGGCCGGAGCGGGCCTCATGCTGGGCACACTGGCCCACACCGTGGGCTGGCCCGTGCCCCTCGGCGGTTCCGCGGCGATCGCGCGGGCCATGGTCGCGGACCTTGAAGCGCACGGCGGTGCGGTGGAAACAGGCGCCCGGATCGGGTCCCTGACGGAGCTGCCTCCGGTCCGGGCCACCCTCCTGGACGTGGCACCGACGGGGCTGCTGAGACTGGCGGAGGGCAGGCTCCCGGAGCGGTACCGCCGCGCCCTTGAGTCGTTCCGGTTCGGAAACGCGGCCTGTAAGGTCGACTTCATCCTTTCCGGACCGGTCCCCTGGACGGCGCCCGGATTGGCCGACGCCGGCACGGTCCACGTGGGTGGCACCCGCGCGGAGATGGCCGAGGCGGAAAACCTCGTCGCCGCGGGCCGGCATCCGGAACGGCCCTATGTCCTGGTCTCCCAACCCTCGCGCTTCGACGCCGGACGGGCGCCCGCGGGGCGGCATATCCTGTGGAGCTATTGCCATGTGCCGGCCGGTTCCACCGTGGACATGGCTGAGGCCGTGATCACCCAGCTGGAGCGTTTCGCCCCCGGGTTCCGCGACCTCGTCCTCAGCCACCACGTCACGACCGCGGCCGGGCTGGGTGTGTACAACGAGAACTACGTCGGCGGCGACTTCAGCGCCGGACTGATGGACCTCCGCGGGATCATCCGGCGGCCCGTCTTGGGCCCCGTTCCCTGGCGGACGCCGCTTCCCGGCGTGTACCTGTGTTCCTCCTCCACTCCTCCGGGACCCGGTGTGACCGGAATGCCGGGATACCACGCCGCCAAATATGCCCTGAAAGACATATTTGGCCTGGCGGTCCCGCCCCTCGGGTTCTAGGGCCCCAACGACTACCGGACCCCGGGTCAACCAAAAGGTTGATAACGCCCGGACGGCAGGGTTTTGGGCCGGAACCGTGCCGGCCCAGCATTACGCTGGAGGCATGGATGGCAACGATCGCCGGGCGCCGGCAGGCACCGCCACGGCAGGAACGACCGATGCCGCCGTGATTCTGCGCGTCCTGCGGGTGTGCCTGCACTGCGGCTTCGCCGTCCTGCTGCTCGTCGCCCTGGCGCGGCTGCTGGGCTCGGGCCTCCAGGGCACGAACTGGCTCGCCCTGTCCCTCGCACTGGTTCTTGCCGCGGTCTACCTCCTGGGAACCGTCCTGGAGAAGCGGCATTCCGTTGATACGTCCCGGTTCGATCCCCGCCCGTACTCGGCCTGGTGGCTGGGCGCCGTCTGCCTGTTCTGGCTGCTGCTGATCTGGGCCAGCTCCGACTTTGCGTGGCTGGCCTTCCCGCTGTTCTTCCTGCAGCTGCACGTGCTGCCGCTGCGGCTGGCTCTGCCGGCGATCGCCCTGAGTACCGTGCTGGTGATTGTGGCGCTGTGGTTCCACAACGCAGGAGCCGACGGCGGTGCCCTGCAGCTGCCGATGGTGCTGGGTCCGGCGTTCGGGGCAGCCTTTGCCATCGTCACGGGGCTGGCGTACCGGGCGCTCTACCTGGAAGCCGAAAACCAGCGGCTCGCCGCCGAGGAGCTGCGCCGTACCCGGGCCGAACTTGCCCGCAGCCAGCACGACGCCGGCACGCTTGCCGAGCGGGCCAGGCTGGCCCGCGAAATCCACGACACGCTGGCCCAGGGCTTCTCCAGCATCGTGCTGATGGGCCGCTCGGCCGAAAAGTCACTGGACGACGGGGACACCGCCACGGCCCGGGACCGGCTCCGGACGGTCCAGGAGACCGCCTCGGCCAACCTCGCCGAGGCCCGTAACTTCGTCCGCGCCCTGCAGCCCCCTGCCTTGGCAGAAAACACGGCGGATGAAACAGCAGAGGGCCCAGCAGAAAACACAGCGGAGGGCTCGCCGGAGGATCCCCTGGTGAACAGCCTGCGCCGGCTCTGCGAAAAGACCGAAACCGAGGCAGCCGCCCGGGGCACCCGGCTGCGCTGCCGCTTCGACCTTGAAGGAACCCCGGTGGAACTGCCCAACCCGTACCGCACCACCCTGCTTCGGGCTGCGCAGGCGAGCCTCGCGAACGTGTGGGTGCACGCCAAGGCGGACACGGCCGTCGTGACCCTGTCGTTCCTGGGCAGCGAAGTGGCGATGGACATTTTCGACGACGGCACCGGCTTCGATGCCTCGGCAGCCGCGGACCCCGCCGGTCGTCCCGACGGCTCGGGCTACGGACTCAGGTCGCTGCAGGAGCGGGTCTCGGCGCTGGCCGGCAGCCTGGACATCGAGTCCGCGGCCGGTGAAGGAACGGTGGTGGCCATCCGGCTGCCCCTCGGGGATGCTGCGGCAAGGAACGAACCGTGAACGATATCCGTGTGCTGCTGGTCGATGACCACCCGGTGGTCCGGGCCGGTCTGCGGGCCATGCTGGGCGATTTCGAGGGCATCGCCGTCGCGGCCGAGGCGGCCGATGGCGGCGCTGCCCTGGCCGAGCTCTCCCGGCTCCATGCCCTCGGCGAGCCGGTCGACGTCGTACTCATGGACCTGCAGATGGGTACCGGCATGGACGGCGTTACCGCGACCGGAAGGATCAAGGCGGGCGAGGCCGGCCAGCCCGCCCCACCCGTGCTCGTCCTCACCACGTACGACACCGACGCTGACATCCTCGCCGCGGTGGAAGCCGGAGCCAGCGGCTACATGCTCAAAGACGCGCCGCCGGAGCAGATCCGCCAGGCGGTGCTCTCCGCCGCGGCGGGCCAGACTGCGCTGGCCCCCGAAGTGGCCGCCCGGCTGATGGGCCGGATCCGCAACCCCGAACCCGTCCTGTCCGCCCGCGAGGTCCAGCTGCTGGAGCTGCTCGCCACGGGACTGGGCAACCGGGCCATCGCCAAAAAGCTGTTCATCTCCGAGGCAACGGTCAAGACCCACCTCGTGCACATCTACGGCAAGCTCGGGGTGGACAACCGCACGGCGGCGATTGCCGTGGCCACGCAGCGCAGGATCATCCGGCGCTTCTGAGTCGGCCCGCCGGCGGGGACTATGTGACAAGGGAATTGTCCGGCGTCCGGTGCATAATGGCGCGATGGGGAACTCATCAAAACTTTCACTTGCCCTGGTTGGGCTCATTCTTGGCTGCTCGTTGGTGGGCTGCTCCGACGGCCGCGCAGGCGCGCAGGATGCGGCGAAGCAGCTTGCTTCCGCTGTCGCGGCGCTCGACGTCGGCGCGGTGCCGTTTGACGGCAAGGACTCCGGGGCCGCCAATGACCAGCTCCACGAGGTGTTCAAGGCACTGGACCCGGTCAAGCCCGCGGTCGTGACCGGAGAGCTGACGCTCGACAAGGACACCGCCACGGTCCCGTTGGACTACAGCTGGAAGATCGGCTCCGGCAACTGGAAATACACGGTATCCGCCCAGCTGAAGAAGTCAGGCGACAAGTGGCTCACCGTCTGGAGCCCGGAACTCCTGGTGCCGTCTCTGGCAGAAGGGGAAGTCCTTGGCACCTTGTCCCAGTCCCCGCAGCGGGCCGAGATCCTGGGCGCGGGGGACGCCAAGCTGGTGACCTACCGGCCGGTCGTCAACGTCGGCATCGACAAGCCCCTCCTGGCTTCCGCCGATCCGGCGGCGTCCGCCACCCGGCTCGCCCAGCTGGTGGGAGTGGATCCCGCGGCTTACGCCCAGCAGGTCCAGGCGGCGGGCCCGGAGGCCTTCGTCACGGCCATCACCCTGCGCGAGGACGGCAGGACGATTACGGACGATCAGATCGCCGAGATTCCCGGCGCCCGTGCGATCCGCGACTTCCTCCCCCTGGCACCGACCCGCACCTTCGCCCGCGCCCTGCTGGGCACCGCAGCCGAGGCGAATGCCGAACAAATCGAGAAATCCGGCGGGGCGCTCAAAGCCGGGGACACCACGGGAACCGGCGGCCTGCAGCAGCAGTACGACGCGCAGCTTCGCGGCAGCGACGGCACGCAGGTCTTCGCCGAAAAGGCGGGCCTCACAGCCGAGGAACGCCAGACCTTGCTCAACGGCGGCCGCCGGGCCCTGTTCCAGGTTGATATGAAGGTCGGAACCCCGCTGAAAACCACTCTCGATCCGGCCCTCCAGCAGGTGGCCGAGGACATCCTGGGGAAGGTGGGCCCGGCGTCGGCCATCGTGGCGCTCCGGCCCTCCAGCGGCGCTGTCCTTGCCGCGGCCTCGGGACCGGGCAGCAAGGGTTACGACACCGCGCTGCTGGGCCAGTACGCCCCGGGTTCGATCTTCAAGATCGTGGATTCCCTGGCCATGATCCGCAACGGCATGACCCCGGATGCCATGGTGGAGTGCCCCGCGACGCTCTCCGTCGACGGCCGGACCTTCAAAAACGCCGAAGGCTACCCCGCCTCCTCGCTGGGCTCGGTGACCTTGCGTGATGCTTTCGCGCACTCCTGCAACACGGCGTTCATCAACGCCCGCGACGAGGTCAGCCAGGCCCAGCTCGAGGCCGCCGCCACGTCCCTCGGCGTCGCAGTGGAAGCCCCGGCACTGGGTGCAGCAGCGTTCCTGGGCTCGGTTCCGGGTGAGGCTTCGGAGACGGAGCACGCCGCGTCGATGATCGGCCAGGGGAAGGTGCTGATGTCCCCGCTGGCCGCCGCCATCATGGCGGGCTCGGTCGCCAAGGGCGCGCCTGTCGCGCCGCAGCTGGTGCTCAATCCCGGAGCTGACGAGGCAGGCACCGGCGCCGTTGCGGCCCCGGCATCCGGAGCGACGGCGTCACCTTCCGCCACGCCGTCCGGGGCGGCCCCGGCGAAGGCCTCCGGCACCCCGGTCACTGCAGCGGAGGCCGCCGCCCTGGCGGACATGATGCGTGCCGTGGTCACGTCCGGCCACACCGGGTTCCTGGCCGCCGTCCCGGGTGCCCCCGTGGGGGCGAAGACCGGAACCGCCGAGTTCGGTTCAGACAACCCGCCCAAGACCCATGCATGGATCGTGGCCGTGCACGGGGATCTCGCCGTCGCCGTGTTCGTCGAGGAGGGCGGGCTCGGCGCCACCGTCTCCGGTCCGCTGCTGAAGGACTTCCTCACCGCCGCGGGCTGAACCCGGCGGCGACGGGGCCGCGAGGACGGCCGTGGGAGGATGGAAGTGTGGCTCATATTGACGTTTCCAACATCGATTACTTCCTCTCCGACGGCACCCAGCTGCTCAACGGCGTGACCTTCAAGGTCCCGGACGGGACCAAAACGGCGCTGATCGGACCCAACGGAACCGGCAAGACAACGCTGTTCCGGATCATCTCCGGTGACCTCGTCGCGGACGAAGGCGTCATCGGGCGATCCGGGAACATGGGCATCATGCGCCAGTTCGTCGGCCAGGTCCGGGACGAATCCACCGTCCGCGACCTCCTGGTGTCCGCTGCTCCCCCCGCGCTGGCGGCCGCCGCCCGCACGGTGGACGAAGCCGAGCTGGCGATGATGGAACACGACGACGAGCCCACCCAGATGAAGTACGCGCAGGCGATCGTGGACTGGGGAGACGCCGGGGGCTACGACGTCGAAACGGTCTGGGATGAGGTCTGTATGGCTGCGCTTGGACTTCCCTTCGACCGCGCGCAGCACCGCCCGGCGTCGAGCCTCTCCGGCGGCGAGCAGAAGCGGCTGGTGCTCGAGGCGCTGTTCGCCGGCCCCGACGAGCTGCTGCTCCTCGACGAGCCGGACAACTACCTCGACGTCCCGGGCAAGCGCTGGCTCGAGGCCAAGCTGAACGAGTCGAAGAAGACCGTGTTCTTCATCAGCCACGACCGCGAGCTGTTGAACAATGCCGCGGGCCGCATCGTGACTCTCGAACCGGGCATCAACGGCGCCGGGGCCTGGATCCACGGCGGCGGCTTCGGCTCCTACGTGGAGGCCCGAGCGGACCGGAATGCGCGTTTCGAGGAACTCCGGAAGCGCTGGGACGAGGAGCACGTGAAGCTCAAGGAACTCGTCAACATGTACAAGAACAAGGCCGCGTTCCGCTCCGACATGGCGAACCGCTATCACGCTGCCCAGACGCGGCTGGCGAAGTTCCTGGAGGCCGGGCCGCCCGAGGCACTGCCGATCGAGCAGAACGTGCAGATGCGGCTCAAGGGCGGGCGCACGGCCAAGCGCGCCGTCGTCGCCGAGAAGCTGGAGCTCACCGGGCTGATGAAGCCCTTCTCCACGGAGGTCTGGTTCGGCGACCGCGTCGGCGTGTTGGGTTCCAACGGCTCCGGCAAGAGCCACTTCCTGCGCCTTCTCGCCACCGGGGGCACCGACCCGGAACGGGAGCACCTGCCGGTGTCCGACGTCGACATCGCCGAAGTCCCGCACGAGGGCACTGTGAAACTCGGCGCCCGGATCCGGCCCGGCTTCTTTGCCCAGACCCACGTCCGGCCCGACCTCCTGGGCAAGACCCTGCTCGAAATCCTGCACCGCGGCGATGAACACCGCTCGGGACTGGGGCGCGAGGCAGCGGCCGGCGCGCTGGACGGGTACGGGCTGGCCTCACAGTCGGAGCAGAAGTACGAATCCCTTTCCGGCGGGCAGCAGGCCCGGTTCCAGATCCTGCTCCTGCAGCTCTCGGGTGCCACCCTGCTGCTGCTCGACGAGCCCACGGACAACCTGGACCTGCACTCGGCCGAGGCGCTGGAACGGGCCATCGACCACTTTGAGGGGACGGTCCTCGCCGTCACCCACGACCGCTGGTTCGCCCGGACCTTTGACCGCTTCCTGGTCTTTGGCTCCGACGGCAAGGTCTATGAGTCGGCCGAGCCCGTCTGGGACGAAAAACGCGTCGAGCGCGCCCGCTGACAAGCAACGCGGGCTACTCCGGCGGCAGTCCGGACGGCTGTTCGGCCTCCGGGCCGGCGGTTCCTCCCATAGCAGCGACCAGCCGTTCACGGGCGCGCCCCAGGTGTTCGTCGAGCAGCACGGCGGCAGCCTCGCCCTGGCCGGCCCCGATCAGTTCGAGGATCCTCTGGTGTTCGGCCTGGATCAGCGCGGTGTCCAGGAGGTGCAGGGACTGGATCCGGACCATGCACAGCCGCACCTCGCCCACGAGTGAGCGGTACATCCGGCTGATGCGTTCGTTGCCCACGGCGTCGATCAGGCTGGTGTGGAACCGCATGTCCGGTTCGACGACGTCGAGCGGGGCGCCGGTCTGAACCGCCGCGATGTCGCGGTTGGCCTGCACCGCCGCTTCCGGCACTTCCCGCGCGGTTGCGAGCCGGCGCAGCACTTCGCTTTCCAGATACGCGCGGGCGAGATAGATGTCCCGCACGGAGTCCGGGCCGAGTTCGACCACCCGGGCGGTTTTATGGGCTCCCCGGTCCAGCAGCCCTTCGCCGACCAGCTTCTCGATCGAGGCCTTCGCCGTCGGCCGCGCCACGTCGTAGGAGGAGGCGACCTCCGACTCCGTCAAGGCGTCGCCGGATCCAAGCTCGCCGGCGAAGATCCGGTTCCGCAGATCCGAGGCGACCGCGTCCACGATCGAGACTGCTGCAATTCGGCCGGCCACCGGAGCTCCCATTCCGCCAAGAGTTACTTGATTCAATCCCCATCTTGCCAGACAAGACAACTGGTCAGGCTTGACCAGCATGTGCACTTGTAAGACAATCGTAGGGCGCCACGGAGTTGTGACGCCTAACACAATCTGGAGACACATGTATCAGCAGATCCTCGACCCCATTGCCGGGTCCCTGGTGATTTCAGCCCTTTGCGCGGCACTTCCGCTCGTCCTGCTCTTCGTTCTACTGGGCGTCTTCAAGGTGAAAGCCCCCATGGCGGCCCTGGCCAGCCTGGCCCTGTCCCTCCTGCTGGCCATCGTCGGCTGGCAGATGCCGGTGAACCAGGCCCTGAGCGCCACCGCGGCTGGCATCTTCTACGGCCTGTTCCCGATTCTGTGGATCCTGGTCAACGCACTCTGGATTTACCGGCTCACCGTGGCCACCCCGTGGTTCGAAGTGCTGGGACGCGCCATCCGTTCCATCTCGAACGACCTGAGGATCCTGTCAATCCTCATCGCCTTCTGCTTCGGCGCCCTGCTGGAATCCCTGGCCGGATTCGGCGCGCCCGTGGCGATCTCCGCCGCCATGCTGATGGCAGCCGGCATGAAACCGCTGAAATCCGCAGTGGTCTCGCTGCTGGCCAACACCGCTCCCGTGGCCTTCGGCGCGATGGCCGCACCTATCATCGCCCTGAACGGTGTCACGGGCCTGCCGCTGCATGATCTGTCCTCCATGGCCGGCCGCCAGACGCCGTTCATCGCGCTGATCGTGCCGCTGCTGCTGGTGTTCATCGTCGACGGGCGCCGCGGCGTCAAGCAGACCTGGCCCGTGGCCCTCGTGGCAGGCGCCGTCTTCGGCGTGGCCCAGTTTGTCACGTCCAACTTCTTCGCCGTGGAACTGACTGACGTTGTCGCCGCCGTCCTGACCGTGGCCGCCGTGCTGCTGATGCTGAAGTTCTGGCAGCCGACGGAAACCGTCGGGATGGACGGGTCCTCCGCCAAGGCTGCCGCCCCGGAGGCTGTGCCTGCCGCCGTCGCCGCTGCGACCGGATGCACCTCCCGGGGAGGCGCTTCCGGGAACGGCAGGTCCGCGGCCAAGGCCGCCGCCCCCGTTCCGGCCGATAACTCCCGGCCCGAACCCCGGCAGATCTGGATGGCGATCGCTCCCTACCTGATCATCATCGCGGTGTTCTCCGTGGCCCAGCTTCCGTTCGTCAAGACCTGGCTGGGCCAGGTCGGCAGCGTGACCTTCGCCTGGCCCGGCCTGGACATCACCGATTCAGCCGGCAAACCGGTTGCGGCGACCAAGTTCAAGCTCGACCACCTCAAGGCGACCGGCACCCTGCTGCTGTTCTCCGGGCTGATCACCATGGTGCTGTACAAAATCACCGCCTCCCAGGGGCTGCGCATCTACCGGGACACTTTGGTCCAGTTGCGCTGGACGATCGTCACCGTCACCGCCGTCCTGGGCCTGTCTTTCGTGATGAACCTGTCCGGCCAGACCACCACCCTGGGCTTCGCGCTGGCCTCCGCGGGCGGCTTCTTCGCCATCCTCTCGCCGCTGATCGGATGGATCGGCGTCGCCCTGACCGGCTCCGACACGTCCTCCAACTCCCTGTTCGGCCAGATGCAGGCGGCCGCAGCGGTGCAGACCGGCCTGTCACCGGTGCTGATGGCCGCCGCCAACTCCTCCGCCGGCGTGATGGGCAAGATCCTGTCGCTGCAGAACCTGGCCGTTGCCGCCGCGGCTGTGGGCCTTGACGGCGCCGAGGGGACCCTCTTCCGCAAACTGATCGGCTGGAGCCTGGGCCTCCTGGCACTCATCACCGTGCTGATCTTCCTGCAGTCCACCCCCGTGCTCGGCTGGATGGTCCCCTGATGGCTCCCTTGGACCTGGCCGGCCTCCGCTCGGCAGTGCAGGACCCCGCCCAGGTGAAGACCCGGGCCATCGACCTGCACGCGAATGCCCACGACGCCTCGCACTTCCTGCTGATCCCGCAGGCCGTCGTCACGGCCGGGAGCGCCGCCGACGTCGGCGGGCTGCTGCGCGCCAGCGCGGCCCAAGGCGTGCCGCTGACCTTCCGCTCCGGCGGCACCAGCCTGAGCGGGCAGGCAGTCACCGACGGCGTGCTCGTGGACGTCCGACGCAACTTCAGGGACATCGAAGTGCTCGACGGCGGCGCCCGGGTCCGTGTCCAGCCCGGCGTCACCGTGCGTGCGCTCAATGCGAGACTGGCCCGCTACGGCCGGAAATTCGGGCCCGATCCGGCCAGCGAGGCGGCGTGCACCATCGGCGGGGTGGTCGCCAACAACTCCTCCGGCATGAACTGCGGCACCGTGGACAACACCTACCGCACCCTGGAGTCACTGACCGTGGTGCTGCCCTCCGGCACCGTGATCGACACCGGGGCGGCCGACGCCGACCAGAAACTCCGTGCCCTCGAGCCGGAACTCCATGACGGCCTCGCCCGGCTGGCCGCGCGGGTCAGGAACAATCCGGACTCCGTGCAGAGGATCCGGCAGCAGTTCGCCATGAAGAACACCATGGGCTACGGCCTGAACTCCCTGCTGGACTTCCAGACCCCGGTCGACATCATGGCCCACCTGATCGTCGGGAGCGAAGGCACCCTGGGGTTCGTGGCCGAGGCGGTTTTCCGCACCATCCCGCGTCTCCCGCATGCCGCCGCAGGCCTGCTGGTGTTCCCGGACCTCGAGGCGGCCAACTCTGCGCTGCCCGCCCTCGTCGGCACAGGGGCCGCCACCGTCGAGCTGATGGATGCGTTGTCACTCAAGGTGGGCCAGACGCTCAAGGGAACACCCGCCGTCGTGCAGGACCTGGCGGTCCGGGACCATGCCGCCCTGCTCGTGGAGTACTCCGCCGGCAGCGCCGGGCAGCTGGCCGAACTCCAGGGCCGGGGCGAGGGCATCCTCCACGGGCTCGGGCTCTCCGCCCCGGCCCGGTTCAGCGGCGATGCGCGGGAACGCGCCCAGCTCTGGCAGCTCCGCAAGGGCCTCTACGCCTCGGTCGCCGGAGCGCGGCCCCAGGGCACCACCGCGCTGCTGGAGGACATTGTGGTCCCGGTCCCCGTGCTGGGGCGCACCTGCCGGGAACTGATCCGGCTCTTCGATAAGTACAGCTACAGCAACAGCGTGATCTTCGGACATGCCAAGGACGGGAACGTCCACTTCATGCTCACAGACGGCTTCGCCACCGCGGCCGAACTGGACCGCTACAGCGCCTTTACCGAGGACATGGTGGAGCTGGTCCTGGCCGAGGGCGGATCGCTGAAGGCCGAGCACGGGACGGGGCGCGTCATGGCCCCGTTCGTCCGCCGGCAGTACGGCGATGAGCTCTACGACGTCATGCGCACCATCAAGCGGCTCTTCGACCCCGCCGCCATGCTCAACCCGGGTGTGCTGATGGATGAGGACCCGCGGGCGCACCTGCGGCACATCAAGACCACGCCGCCTGTGGCGGAGGAAGTGGACCGCTGCGTCTCCTGCGGCTACTGCGAGCCGGTGTGCCCCAGCAAGGACATCACCCTCACGCCGCGGCAGCGGATCGTCACGCTGCGCGCCATCGAATCCGCGCGGCTGGCCGGGGACACGGCGCTGGTCAAGGAGCTGGAAAAGGACTACGAATACGAGTCCGTGGACACCTGCGTCGTCGACGGGATGTGCCAGACCGCCTGCCCGGTGGACATCAACACCGGGTCGCTCGTGAAACGCCTCCGGACGGCGGACGCCGGACCGCTCGCCAATGGCGCCTGGAACGCTGCCGCCAAGCACTGGGAAGGCGTCACCCGCGGCGCCTCCCTGGCGCTGACGGTGGTCGACAAGCTCCCGGCCGCCGCCATCGCCCCGCCCAACAAGGCCGCGCGGGCACTGCTCGGGACAGACACCGTCCCGCTGTATTCCGCCGAACTGCCCGGCGGCGGTTCGGTGCGGAAGCGTCCGACGCCGTCGGGCCCGGTTGACGCTGTCTACTTCCCGGCCTGCGTGGGCACCATGTTCGGACCCGCAGGAGCGGGCCCGGACGCGGAAGGGCGCGGCGTCCAGCACAGCTTTGAGCAGCTCTGTGCCCGGGCCGGGCTCATGCTCCTCGTGCCCGTCGGCATCGATGGCCTGTGCTGCGGCACCCCCTGGTCCTCCAAGGGCATGGCCGCCGGCCAGGAAACGATGCGGGAGAAGACCCTGGCCGCTCTCCGGGAGGCAACCCGGGACGGCGAGCTTCCCATCGTCTGCGACGCCTCCTCCTGCACCGAGGGACTGCGCCAGGCGGTGGAATCGGACACACCCGCCGCCGGGCAGCGTCCCCTGCGCATGGTGGACGCCGTGGACTTCGCCGCGGACAACATCCTGCCCCGGCTGCCCGAACACGGGAAACTGGAGTCCCTCGCCCTCCACCCCACCTGCTCCTCCACCCGGATGGGCCTCAACGACGCCCTCGGGGCAGTCGCCGGCGCCGTGGCCGAGCGGGTCGAGATCCCCGAAAACTGGGGATGCTGCGCGTTCGCCGGCGACCGGGGCATGCTGCACCCCGAACTGACGGCCTCGGCAACCGCGAAACAGGCCGCCGAGGTGGCCGGCATGGGCGCCGCCGCCCACGCCTCGTGCAACCGGACCTGCGAACTGGGCATGACCCGGGCCACAGGCGCCCAGTACCGCCACGTGCTCGAGCTGCTGGAGGAAGTCACGCGGTAGACAGAACGCTCCCTCACGTCCGGCACGTTTTGCACCAACCCTCTCTCACTCGATGAGAGAGGGTTGGTGTTTTTCGAGCGAAACGTGGGGGAGCGTTGGGCTAGTTGAAGGTCTTGCGCCGCGTCTCGGTGCCGTCCGGGGCGTAGGTGATCCATTCGCCGGTCTTCCGTCCGACGTCGAACGCCCCCTCGTCCAGCAGCTCGCCGGTGCCGTGCCACCGCTGCCAGAAGCCGTCCTGCCGTCCGTCCCGGAAGGCGCCCTTCTGCAGCATCCCTCCGCCCTCGCGATACCAGACGCAGTCGCCGTCAAGCTGTCCGTGACGGTACCCGGCCTCGGCCTTCACCTGGCCACTCCGGAAGTAGAAGACCCAGCGGCCGTGGCGGTCGCCGTCCAGATACTCCCCCGCGCCGGAGACCTTGCCATCCTTGAAGAGTTCTTCAGTCATGTCGCCAGACGACATTTACGCAAAAAATGATTAAATGATCATGCTCAGTTAGCATTTGAACATGACAACTGAGGAGCGCCACCGCCGCATCGGTGAACTGCTGCGCCATCGGGAGCATGTGAGCGTCGATGAGCTTATGACCGCCTGCGGCGCCTCCGGCGCGACGATCCGCCGCGACCTGGACGTCCTGGCCCTCCACGGGGTTCTCCGCCGGGTCCATGGCGGTGCCCGGAGCCTCGTGCTGGGCGGCGAAAACCCCGAATACGGCCAACGCGAAATCGAGGACCACGCCGTCAAGGTGCGGATTGCGGCCGGCGTCGCCGCCCTGCTGCCCGACCGCGGGCACGTCTGGCTGGACAGCGGCACCACGGCCACCGAGGTGGCCCGGCAGTTGCGGCAGCGCCAAATGACCCTGATGCCGATGTCGTTGCGGGCCGTCAACGCGCTGACCCAGGGCGGCCCGGCCGCCGGCCGGCATCCCGAACTGCTGCTGCCCGGCGGGCGCCTGACAGCTGGTGAACAGTCCTTCCGCGGCCCCATGACGGAAGCCAACATCCGTTCCTTGCGCTTTGACTCGGCCGTGGTCACGCCCTGCGCGCTGAACCTCCGGGACGGACTGTTGGCCCACGACCTCGACGACGCGGCCGTGAAGCGCGCCGGACTGGAATCCGCCGGCCGGGTGATCGCCGCCTGCTCCGGAGCCAAGTGGAATGCCAGCGCCGTGGCGCTCGTCGCGTCCCTGGACGACGTGGATGTCCTCGTCACGGACCGCCAGTTCAGCCCCGAAGAACTTGACCAGCTCACCCAACACTCGGTGGAAGTAGTGATCGTATGACCGGAACGGCAACCCGCCCGCAGCTCAAGGCCGCCGCCGCGGCAACCTTCCTGATCTTCGGAATCAACGGGCTGGTGTTCGCCAGCTGGGCCGCCCGCATCCCCGCGGTGACGGACATCCTGAACATCTCCTCCGGACAGATGGGAACCCTGCTGCTCTGCGTGGCGGCGGGCTCCCTGATCGCCCTGCCCACCGCCGGCCACGTTGTGGGCCGGATCGGGACAGCCAATGCCGTGCGCGGCGCCGGCCTTGTCGCCGCCGTGGCGGGCGTCGGGGTAGCGCTGGCGCTGCTGGCCGGGTCCGTTCCCGGGACCGCCATCGCATTGTTCTTCTTCGGCATGGGCATCGGGCTTTGGGACGTGTCCCAGAACATTGAAGGCGCCGACGTCGAACACCAGCTCGGGCGCACCATCATGCCGCAGTTCCATGCCGCCTTCAGCGGCGGCGCCTTCCTGGGCGCACTGATCGGGGCAGGCCTGTCGGGTCTGGGCGTCGGGCTTCCCGCGCACCTGCTGGTCATCGCCGTCATCGTCGCCGCACTGACCATGCTCGCACCGCGCTACTTCCTGCCGCATACGCCGGCCCCCGCGCCGGCGGCCGGGGAAACCCGGGACGCCAAGGGGCGCTCGGCCTGGCGCGACGGACGGACGCTGCTGATCGGCGTCGTGGTGCTGGGCGCGACACTCACCGAGGGTGCCGGAAATGACTGGATCGCGAAAGCCGCCGTGGACGGCCTGGACGCCACGGAGTCCACCGGGGCGCTGCTGTTTGCTGCCTTCGTCCTGGCCATGACCGCGGTGCGCTTTTTCGGCGGCCGGGCGACTGATGCCTACGGCCGGGTGCCCGTGCTCCGTGCCAGTATGGCCGCCGCCGCCGCGGGGCTGGGGCTCTTCGTCCTGGCCGGCGACTTCTGGCTGGCCACTGCAGGTGCCGTGCTCTGGGGCGCGGGGGCCGCCCTCGCGTTCCCGATGGGAATGTCGGCAGCGGCCGACGATCCCAGGCACGCCGCCGCCCGTGTGTCGGTGGTTTCGACGATCGGGTACGTCGCGTTCCTGGCTGGCCCGCCGCTGCTGGGCTACCTTGGGGACCTGGTCGGCATCCGGCTGGCGTTGCTGGCCATCATGATTCCGATTCTGGGTGCGCTGTTGCTCGCCGGCGCCGCGAAGCCCTTGCGCGCCAGCTAAGCAGCCGGCGGGCGTCTCCATTCTCCTGGATGCATATGTTCTGGAACGACAGCCAGAGCAGGAGCACCGCCGGGACCGCCAGGCACACGCTGCCGACGGTGTCCGCGAGCCAATGGGCGGACAGGTAGGTGCGGCTGACCATCATGGCCAGTACCCCAACTCCCGCGAGCACCGCGCCCCAGGCGCGGCCGACAAGGAGGGCTGCCACCACCAGGAACGCCGCCGTACTCGCCACATGGCCCGAGGGGAACGAGCCCGTGTCAGTCAGGACGATTGTGTTGTCGGGCCGGTCCCGGAGGATGCCCGCCTTGAGGACCTGGGTAAGAACCAGGACGGCGGCGCCGGCAGCAGCAGCGAAGAGGGCCGCCTGCGGGCGCCTCCGCAGCAGCAGGGCCACGACGAGCAGCCCATGCAGCACCAGGACGCCCCGGTAGCCGGCCAGGTTGAGGAAGCCATTGATGCCGTCCCAGAACGGACTGCGCAGGGACGTGATCCAGCCGGCCCAACCTTCGTCCAGGCCCTGGAACGGGGGACTACCTACGTCCGTCACCAGCAGTCCCCCGAGCACCGCGCCCAGCGTGAGCAAGGCGGTACTTGCCGCTAGCACGCGGCCTGCTGACAATCGCTGAGGGTCCAGCACTCGGGTCATCGCCTCATCCTAGCCAACCCATCCGCCGGCGTGCTGGCACACTGCCGCCGGACCGGCAGTAAAGTGGTCGGATGCGAAGCATGCTGAGGAAGGCGCCACGACGGCTTAAGGCACTCGACCGGAAAATCGTCCGCGCCGTGTCCAATCTCCCCGGGGGCAACCACGACGAGTTCTTCCGGCGGCTTTCCGCGGCGGCGAACAAGGGCAAACTCTGGATCGGCATCGCCGCCGTCATGGCCCTGTTCCCCGGGCGCACGCGGCGTGCTGCCCTCCACGGGGTGCTGGCGCAGGCCGTGGCCTCCGCCGTCACGAATCTCGGATTCAAGACCGTGCTGCCGCGGGCCCGTCCGCTGCCGGAGCACCTTCCGGCCTTCAGGTTTGTCCACCCCCAACCCACCAGCTCCTCCATGCCCTCGGGCCACTCGGCCTCGGCCGTGGCGTTCGCCCTCGGTGTCGGACTGGTGCGGCCGACCCTCGGCGCGGCGCTGGGACCCCTTGCCGCCGGCGTCGCCTACTCGCGTGTCCACACCGGAGCCCACTGGCCCTCGGATGTGTTCTTCGGATCGGCGATCGGTGCAGGGGCTGCCGTGGTCACGCGGAAATGGTGGCCCGTCCGGCCGCCCTTCCCCGAGGTCCGGCGGACCCCCGTGAAAGCCGCCGAGCTCGCGGAGGGGGCAGGGCTGGGCATCGCGGTCAACACGCTGGGCGGCTCCTACGCGGAGGAGACCGCAGCGGCACTCCAGAAGGTATTCCCCAAGGCGCATATAAAGGAGATTACCCAGGACGAGGACCTCGCGGAGGAGCTCGCCCGGGTCGCCAGCCGGCCCGGGGTCGCCGCCTTGGGCGTCTGGGGCGGGGACGGCACCGTCGGGACGGCGGCTGCGGTCGCCGTCGAGCGTTCCCTCCCGCTCCTGGTCCTGCCGGGCGGAACCCTGAACCACTTCGCCCGGGATGCCGGAACGCCGACACTCACGGCCGCCGTCGAGGCCGCGACCAAGGGGGAGGCGGCGCGGGCGGACCTTGGCCTGGTGGCCGTCGAACGCGGACTCCCCGGCCGCCCCGAACTGGTGCACCTGACCATGCTCAACACCGCGAGCATCGGCCTCTACCCGAACCTGGTCCGCCGCAGGGAGCTGCTCCAGCCGGCGCTTGGCAAACCCTTGGCCGGTGTGGTCGCGATGTTCCGGACCTTCGCCGCCGGGACACCCACCACCCTGATCGTGGATGGGGTGCGGCACAAACTCTGGATCCTGTACATCGGCCGCGGACGGTATTACCCCCGCGACCATGCCCCGCTGGTCCGCCCGGTCCTGGACGATGGCGTCTTCGACCTCAGGATGATCACCGCAGACGAATCCTTTGCCCGGCTCCGGCTGCTGTGGTCCGTGCTGACCGGAACTGTCGCGACATCCCGGATCACCCACCTCAGCGAATCCAGCAGCATCCGGGTGGAACCCGGGGACACCACGATGGTCCTCGCGGTGGACGGGGAGGTCGTGCCGGGGGTGCGCGGCGTCGAATTTTCGGTGCTGCCCGGCGCCCTGACGTACTACTCGCCGGCCCCCTGAGGTCTTCCATGTCATCCTCCCGGACTACCCTGATTCGACCCTGAATCATCCCTGAGACCGGCGAATTCGGCTCTTCGCCTCGGTAGCGTGATGGGTACACCAACCCCCACTGCTACGCAAAGGAACGCTTCCATGATCGAAGCACGAGGCCTGACCAAGGTTTATGGCGATAAAACCGCTGTCGCCGGAGTCAACTTCACCGTCGAAGCCGGCCGGGTCACCGGCTTCCTGGGCCCGAACGGAGCCGGCAAGTCCACCACCATGCGCATGATCATGGGGCTGGACCGGCCGACGTCGGGCACCGTCACCGTCAACGGCACCCCGTTCGCCCGGCATGCCGCGCCGCTGCGCGACGTCGGCGCCCTGCTCGACGCCAAGGCCGTCCACACCAGCCGCTCCGCCTACAACCACCTGCTCGCGATGGCCGCCACGCACAGCATCCCGAAGAAGCGCGTGCACGACGTCATCGAGATGACAGGGCTCGCCGACGTGGCCAGGAAGAAGGTGGGCGGCTTCTCGCTCGGCATGGGGCAGCGGCTCGGGATCGCCGCTGCGCTGCTCGGCGACCCGCAGACCGTCATCCTGGACGAGCCCGTCAACGGCCTGGACCCGGAGGGCGTCGTCTGGGTCCGCAACCTGGTCAAGTATCTTGCCTCCGAGGGACGCACGGTGTTCCTCTCCAGCCACCTGATGAGCGAAATGGCCGTCACCGCGGACCACCTGATCGTGATCGGCCGCGGCCGGATCATTGCCGACGCGCCGATCCAGGACATCATCACCGGAAAGGGCCAGATCCGCACCCGCGTCCGCACAGACCAGCCGGACCAGCTGATGCGCCTGCTCGCCGGCACCGGCGTGTCCGTGGAGTTGCAGGACAACGAGCTGCTCGAGGTCACGGGCCTTGATCCGCGCGGGATCGCCCGCGCAGCCCTCGACAGCCACGTCATGATTTACGAACTCACCCCGCTTCAGGCCAGCCTCGAGGAGGCATACATGGAACTGACCAAGGATGAGGTCGAATACCACTCGCTGATCACCACGGGCGCAGCCGCCCCCGTCCAGTCCGGAGGCAACTAAGCCATGAGCTCCACCACCCTTGACCCCTCCCGCCGCGGCGCGCACGCCGGCGCAGCCCCTGCCGGCGGAATGTCCGGCACCAGCACCGGGCCTGGCCCCAGTTTCCTCCGGGTGCTGAACTCCGAATTCATCAAGTTCCGCACCCTCCTGTCCACCGTGATCCTGCTTGGCTGCACCGTCCTGGTGGTGGTCGGCTTCGGGGCCCTCTCCGCGTGGGGAACGGGACAGTTCTCTGAGGCCGCGGCCACGGACCCGCAAGCGGCAGCCGCCTTCGCCGCCCAGGGCGGGGACCTCGCCGTCGGCGTCCCGACGTCCGGCATCGCGTTCGCCCAGTTGATCCTCGGTTCGCTCGGCGTGCTGCTGATGAGTTCCGAGTTCACCACGGGCATGGCGCGTTCCACTTTCGCGGCCGTTCCCAAACGGATCCCGGCGTACGCCGCGAAGCTGCTTGTGGTGATGGTGACGGCATTCGTCCTCACCGCGGCCTCCGTGTACCTGGCCGGCCTCGTGTCGCTGCCGATCCTGGACAACTACAATCTCAAGCTGGACCTCGCCAGCTCGCAATCAGTGAAGATGCTGCTCGTCAACAGCCTCTACGTCGCCGCCGTCGCCGCCATCGGCATGGCCCTGGGCTCGCTGATCCGCAACTCCGCAGGCGGCATCATGAGCCTGGTCGGGCTGTTCTTCGTGGCACCGATCGCCTTCCAGCTGATCCCGGGCGACTTCTTTGTCGAGGCCCGCAAGTACCTGCCCGGCAACACGGTCGAACCAATGACCGCCGTGCAGCATGTCCCGGACACCCTGGAAGCCTGGCAGGCCGCCCTGGTGCTGGGCGCCTGGGTCGTCGTCCCGGTGGTCCTGGCCGCCGTGCTGCTGAAGCGGCGGGACGTCTAGGCCCCTCGTCTAGGCTCAGAGCATGATCGATGCAGGTTCAGTGAAGGACGCGCCCGCCGGCCAGGCTGACGCGTCCTTCGCTGAAATCACCGCCCGGCGCCGGGGCCGGATCCGCCGCTACCTGTTCCAGCATCCGCGGGCCATGGATGCCGTTGTTGTGGCCTGCTACCTGCTGCTGGTGGTCCTGACAGCCGTGGAATCGGTGCGCGACGGCGTCTGGCCGGTCGCCGCGCTCCTCGCGGCCGCCGCGGCGGCGCTGTTGTTCCGGCGGAGCCATCCGGTACCGGTGGTGGCCGTGGTGGCGGTGCTCGAAGTGGGGGTGACCCTGCTGCATCCGTGGGGTTCCAACGTCTCCGTCGGGCTGTGGTTTGCGCTCTACTCCGTGGCAGTGGCGCGCAGCCGCCGGTTCGCGCTGGTATGCCTGACGGCGGCCACCGCGCCGCTGGTCTTCCTGTACCTCCTGCTGGCCGTTGGTCCGCTGGATGGCAGGCTTCCGGACATGGGGGTGAACACTCCGGAGAACTTCCAGCTGATCAGCAGCATCGCCGCCGGCATCAGCATCGCCCTCTCCAACGTCATTGCCACCGGGCTCGGCGTCTCGATCCGGCAGCGGCGCGAGCACGAGAACGAGATTGCCGCCTGGGCCGCGAGGGCCACGCGGCTCGGGTCGGTCACCGAACGCAACCGCATCGCCCGCGAAATGCACGACGTCGTGGCGCATTCCCTCACGGTGATGATCAGCCTTTCGGACGGCGCCGCCGTCGTGGTCAAGAAGGACCCGGCGCGGGCGGCCGAGGTACTCGGGGAACTCTCCCGCACTGGCCGCACCGCCCTGGCGGACATGCGGCGCGTCCTCGGCGTGCTGCGCGACGACTCGGCCGACGGGCACGCTCCGCGCGAACCGCTCGTGGCGGGGGACAATCTGGGCAAACTGCTGGAGGGCTTCCGCACCGCAGGGCTGCCGCTGCACTACACGCACACCGGCCCCTCGCTGCCGGACGACGCCGCGTTCCAGCTGACGGTCTACCGGATCGTGCAGGAGTCGCTGACGAACGTGCTGCGCTACGGCCGTTCGCTGGGCCGGGTGGATGTGGCGATTGTCCGGGACGGCTCCACGGTCACCATCGACGTCGTCGATGACGGCAAGGGCACCGTCGACGCCGGCGGCACGGCGTCGGGATCCCGGGGACCCCTCGGGTCCGTGGGTACGGGCCAGGGCCTCGCTGGAATGCTGGAGCGGGCCTGGATCTACGCGGGCACCATAGAGGCCGGACGGAGCGGCGATCACGGCTGGCGCGTGCACGCCGTCCTGTACTGGAACGGCGAGAACGGAAAGTAACGTCACATGAGTCAAGGGGAACCGATGAGCGAGACCGGACCGATCCGTATCCTGCTGGTGGATGACCAGCCGCTCCTGAGGATGGGCTTCCGCCTGATCCTGGAGGGCGAGGACGATCTGAGGATTGTGGGTGAGGCGTCCGACGGCGCCGAAGCCATCCGTCAGGTCCGCGACCTCGGGCCCGACGTCGTCCTGATGGACGTGCGGATGCCGGTGCTGGACGGGATCGAGGCCACGCGGGCCATCACGGCGTCCGGGGCCCACACCAGGATCATCATCCTCACCACTTTCGACCTTGACGAATACGCGTTCGCCGGGCTCCAGGCCGGCGCCTCGGCCTTCCTCCTCAAAGACGTGGCGCCCGCCGAACTGATTAGTGCCGTCCGGGTCGTGGCGAGCGGTGACGCGGTGGTGGCACCACGCATCACCCGGCGGCTGCTGGAAACGTATGTCCGGGGCAGCGGTGCCGGCGGCATGGCGGGCGGGCAGTCTGACCCCGGCGGCGCCCCTGGCCCGGGATCCGCCACCACGGCCCGGCCCGTCAAGGATCCGCTGCTGGAGGACCTCACCCCGCGCGAAAGCGAGATGCTCGGGGCGATGGCCGAGGGGCTCTCCAACGCCGAGATTGCGCACCGGTACTTCCTTTCCGAAGCCACCGTCAAGACACATGTGCGCCGGATCCTCACCAAGCTGCACCTGCGCGACCGGGTCCAGGCCGTGGTGTATGCCTACGAGACCGGTCTGGTGGTGCCCAGCAACCCGGACTACTGAGGCATCGGTCCGCGGATTGCCTGCAGCAGTGGTTTCTGGCACATTGCCGAATTGTCCTATAGGCAACTTTCCTTGCTTAACGGGCCGTGTTGTTGGAAGGGTGCCCCGACTTCACGGCCGTCATTTGTGGGATTGCACAGAACAGGCATGGTGGTCCTGGATTCCACCCGCGAATCGCTGCTGCTCCCGCTGGCCCTTGCCGCCGTCGTGGTGGGTATCGAACTGTGGCGCTACCGCAAGAACGGCGGGAAGTCCCCGGCTGCCGGTGACGCCGGGGCTGGCGTGCCCGCGGCAGAGGCACCAGCCGAAGCCGTCACCGTGGGCGCCAGCCCGGCGTCGTAGCGCACAAGGGCCTCCAGACGGCGTGGCCCTTGGGGTCCCCCGCACCACGGGACATGCCCAGTCCTGGCGCGCAGCGATGGACATGTTGCCACTATGTCCATTCGCCGCCACCAGGGGAGCGCATGTCCAGTGGCCGGGCGGGACATGCCCAGTCCCGGGGGCCCGCGGGGGCATGTCCCGCGCCCAGCCAGCGTCCGGCCCGCACCGGTCCAGGCGACAGCTCCTTCACAGGAGGGGCCTAGTCGGGGCATAGTGCCCCGGGGTTCCATGGACGCATGACTTCTTCCCGCAGCCACCGCACGAGCCGCACCCCAACCACGACCGCGGCCTGGAATTCGACCTCTCCACCCTTATGAGCCGCCGCTCGCTGGGCATGTTCCTCGGTGCCGGCACGGCCGCCGCCCTGGCAGCCTGCACCCCGGGCGGCTCCACGGCTGCGTCCTCCACGGCGGCAACGGCGGCAGGTTCGGCACCGGCATCCGGAACCGCCGCCACCGGCACGCCGTCAGCGTCCGCCTCGCCCACGCTGACCCGTGCGATCGCCGAGTGCGGCGTCGAAATCCCGGCGGAAACGGCCGGACCGTATCCCGGCAATGGCTCCAACGGCCCGAATGTACTGGCGGTTTCGGGTGTGGTCCGGCAGGACATCACGTCGAGCTTCGGCACCTCCAGTACCAAGGTCGACGGCGTACCGCTCACCGTCACGCTGACCCTGCTCGACAACGCCAACGGGTGCGTTCCCCTGGCCGGGGCCGCGGTCTATGCCTGGCACTGTGACCAGGACGGCAAGTACTCGATGTACGACGCCGGACTCAAGAACGAGAACTACCTCCGCGGCGTCCAGGAGGCGGACGCCAACGGCCAGATGACCTTCCAGACCATCTTCCCCGGCGCGTACAGCGGCCGGTGGCCGCACATCCACTTCGAAGTCTTCGAGTCCATGGACAACGCGACGGCCGCCGGGCAGGTCCTCGCCGTGTCGCAGATCGCCCTGACAGACGCCGCGTGCAAGGAGGTCTACGCCTCCGCCGGCTACGAATCCAGCGCCCGGAACTTCCCCCGGACCACGCTGAAATCGGACAATGTCTTCGGCGACGACGGCGGCATCTACCAGCTGGCCACCATGGCCGGGTCAGTGTCCGGCGGCTACTCGGCCGGCCTCAACGTGACCGTGTAGAGCCGTCCGGCCAGGGGCCACGGCGCTAGACTCGGAGCCATGCCTTCACAGCCCAACGCCGCAGCCCATATCCAGGATCTCGGCGCGTACGTCACCGCGTCGCCGTCGAGCTTCCACGCCGTCCACGAAGCAGCCCGCCGGCTGAACGGGGCGGGGTTCGCGGCCCTCGACGAGCTGCAGCCCTGGGACGAAGCCGCCGGGGCCGGGAAGTGCTACGTGATCCGCGACGGCGCGATCATCGCCTGGGTGACCCCGGAGACAGCCGGCCCCACCACCGGGTTCAACATCCTGGGCGCCCACACCGATTCGCCGTCGTTCAAGCTCAAGCCCAAACCCACCACGGGCAGGTTCGGCTGGCTGCAGGCCGGCGTCGAGGTCTATGGCGGACCGTTGCTCAACTCCTGGCTGGACCGCGAACTGCAGCTCGCCGGGCGCCTGGTGCTGCGGGACGGCACCCAGCACCTCACCGCCACCGGGCCGCTGCTGCGCTTCCCCCAGCTGGCCATCCACCTGGACCGGGCCGTGAACGAGGGGCTGGCCTTGGACAAGCAGCAGCACATGAACCCGGTCTACGGCCTGGGGGATCCGGCGGGCGAGGACCTCCTGGGCCTGCTGGCGGACCGGGTTGCCGGGGCGGACGTGGACGCTGCGCAGATCGGCGGCTACGACGTCGTCATCGCGGACACCCAGGCACCGGCCGTCTTCGGTGCGAAGGGCGAGTTCTTCGCCTCCGGGCGGCTGGACAACCTGTCGGCAACCCATGCCGGGCTCACCGCGCTGATCGCCCACGCGGCCGGGCCGCTGCCGGCCGGTTCACCGATTGCCGTGCTGGCCGCGTTCGATCATGAGGAAATCGGATCCGCCTCCAGATCCGGCGCGAGCGGGCCCATCCTCGAGGACGTGCTGGTGCGCATTTCCGACGGTCTGGGCGCCTCGGCGAGCCAGCGGCGGCAGGCCTTCGCGGCGTCGTTCTGTGTGTCCGCCGACGCCGGGCACGCCGTCCACCCGAACTACGCCGAACGGCACGATCCGGCCAACCGCCCGGCCCTAAATGGCGGCCCGCTGCTGAAGATCAACGCCAACCAGCGCTACGCCACGGATGCCACAGGCGCGGCCATGTGGGCGCGGCTGTGCGCGGACGCCGGCATCCCGTACCAGGAGTTCGTCTCCAACAACGTAATGCCCTGCGGCTCCACCATCGGTCCGCTGACCGCCACCCGGCTCGGCATCCGGACGGTCGACGTCGGCGTGCCCCTGCTTTCGATGCACTCGGCCCGTGAACTCTGCGGCGTCGAGGATCCTTACCGGCTCGCGAGGGTGACCGAACGGTTCTTCCGGACTGCGGCGTAGGCAGATGCGCAGGTGGCAGCGCGCACGGCTAAGCGTCCCGTTGCGGCGCCGTGCGGAGTGCCCACTGCGCCTTGAGCCGGTCGAGACCCTCCTTGCCGACCACAGTCATGGCAGCGTG